>JACQAE010000097.1 GCA_016195095.1 Pseudomonadota bacterium | reverse complement strand
CGCCCGCGCGGGCGGCGCCGCGCGCCGGGCCGGCCGATCACCTATGGCACGACGCCGGCGTTCCTGTCGCATTTCGGTCTGGAGGCGCTGGCGGATCTTCCCGGCATCGACGAGCTCAAGGGCGCGGGCCTCTTCGACGGGCAATTGCCGGCGGAGTTCGCGGTGCCGGTGCCATCCGATGACGCGCTCTTGCGCGACGACGAGGACCCGCTCGAGGACGGCGATCTCGATCTCGGCCTGGCGCCGCGCGCGCCGCAGGACGTGGCGGAGTAACGCGCGGGCGGGCAGGGCGGTGGATTGCCGCTTGTCGGCGTCCCGGTCCAACAATCGCGCCGCCATGGTTAACGCAGATGTGCGCGCGGGCGCGACTAAACGGCGCGCCGCCGCCGCCCGAAGTCCTTGTTTTTGCCGCTTGTCCAGCCTAGGTTGTCGCATGAGCCGTCTATCAGGTGTGGCGTTGTTCCGCCCGTCGGTGCGGAGGATAAGACAATGGGTTCGTTGAGCATCTGGCACTGGATCGTCGTCATCGGCGTGGTGCTGCTGCTGTTTGGTCGCGGCAAGATTTCCGAATTGATGGGCGACGTCGCCCAGGGCATCAAGGCCTTCAAGAAGGGCATGTCCGACGACGAGACCGCCAAGGCCGAGCCGGCCAAGGACGATCCGGTCAAGACCATCAATCATCAGCCGGCCGCGTCCGCCGCGTCCGCGCAGACGGAGAACCGCAAGGCCGTCTGATCGGCGCCCGGTCTTGGTGCGCGGCTCGTCCAGGCGAGGCCGCTCCAGCGGTCCGCCGGCGATTGGGGCGCGCGTGCTGGAGTTCACATGTTCGACATCGGCTGGTCGGAACTGCTGGTCATCGGCATCGTCGCGCTGATCGCGATCGGGCCGAAGGAGCTGCCGGCGGTGCTGCGCACGCTCGGGCAGTGGATGACCCGCGTGCGCCGCATGGCCGGCGAATTCCAGGGGCAGTTCCAGGAGGCGATGCGCGAGGCCGAGATGGCCGACATCAAGAAGCAGGTCGACGACATCGGCACGGCCGCGCGCGACATGACGAATTTCGATTCCTATGATTATTCGAGCCCCAAGGACGATGCGACGCCGGCGCCGGGCGTGACGCAGGAAACCGCGCAGGAAACCGCGCAGGAAACGACGCCGGATGGCGCGGCGAATATGAACCATGAACTGGCGATTGACGGCGCGGCGGCGCACGCCGACGCGCCCGACACCTCGCTGCCGGCCGATGCCGCCGCCGCGCCGGCGACGCCACGATCCGCGGCCGCGGACGCGCGCGATCCGGCGAGCGCGCTGGTATCGCCGCCGGCCGAGCCGCTGGCCGGCGGAGGCCGCGCGGCATGAGAAGCGAGGAAGAGCATAGCGGCATCGAGGCCAGCAAGGCGCCGCTCATGGATCACCTGATCGAGCTGCGCTCGCGGCTGATCAAGGCGCTGATCGCGTTCGGTATCACTTTCGCGTTCTGCTTCGTCTTCGCCAAATCCATCTACAACATCCTGGTGTGGCCGTTCGTGCTGGTTTCGGGCGCCGCCAGCGCCAAATTCATCTACACCGCGCTCCTTGAATATTTCATCACCCAGCTCAAGCTCGCCATGTTCGGGGCGGCGTTCCTGTCGTTCCCGGTGGTGGCGACGCAGATCTACATGTTTGTCGCGCCCGGCCTCTACCGCAACGAGAAGCAGGCGTTCCTGCCATATCTCGTCGCCACGCCGATCTTCTTCCTGTTCGGCTCGCTCATGGTCTATTTCATCGTCATGCCGATGCTGGTGCGTTTTTCGCTCGGCATGCAGCAAAGCGGCGGCGAGGGGCAGGCGGCGATCGAATTGCTGCCCAAGGTCGGCGAATATCTTTCGCTGATGATGTCGCTGGTGCTGGCGTTCGGCGTCGCCTTCCAGCTTCCCGTCATCCTCACCTTGCTTGGCCGCATCGGTGTCGTCACCGCCAAGCAGCTGCGCGAGAAGCGCCGCTACTTCATCGTCGTCGCTTTCGTCATCGCCGCCGTGCTCACGCCACCCGACGTGCTCTCGCAAATGTCGCTCGCCATTCCCCTGCTCGGGCTCTATGAGGGTTCGATCTGGGCGGTGAAGCTGGTGGAGAAGAAAGCCGCGCGCGCCGCGCAGGGCACGGGCGACGCGCCACCGCAGGGCAAGCCCGCCGAATAGGTATCCGCCGCCCGAGAGCATTTTCCGGCGAAGGGGGAACCGGTTCGCCGCAGAAAATGCGACAACGTCAAGGAAGATAGAGCGCTTTCCGGTTCAATTGAAATGGAAAGCGCTCTAGCCCTCGCGCGCCTCTTGACCGCCGGCGATATAGGATTATATTCATCGATGTCCCGCTTGCCGAGGGCGCCAATCGCGAGGCGTCGCGCTGGCGGAGCGGGGCGCGGTTCCCGCGCGCGCGCCCCGCAGGCGCGCTCCCGGGCGGTTCCGGGCATCGACCCGGGCGGCAATAGGACCGCCCCGCGAGGTGCTCGCTGCATGATCCCGGCGCCAATGCCGTGGACAGAAGCGCGGCCCGGAACCGGCAAATGCCGCGGTGGAGCGCCGCCGGGCGTGCGCGTCGCGCCAGACGCGCGCCACGCCGCGCAAGGCGTGGAATGACTGTGGCGCCGACGGCGCTCCGCCCCCTCGTCTTGCGATGCGGGGAAGTCCATGGCGACGCGCGGTCACTTCGGTGGCCGGGCGCGGCGACGCCATGCGCGGGCCTATCCCGGTACTGGCAGCGGCGATGTCGGGCACGCCTGTGGCGCGCGCGGGCAACGTAAATGTCATGGGCGCGGGCGCTGGGGCGGCGCTATAAGGGCGCTGCGAATCTGCGAGGAAGGCCGATGCACGACATCCGCTGGATCAGGGACAATGCGCAGGCTTTCGACCGCGCGCTGGCGCGGCGCGGCCTGGCCGGCCTTGCCGGCGCCATGATCGCGCTCGACGAGCGCCGCCGTGCCGCCATTGGCGCCGCCGAGGAGGCGCAGGCGCGGCGCAATCTGGTCTCGCGCGACATCGGCGAGGCCAAGAAGAGCAAGGACGACGCCATGGCGGCGCGGCTCTTGGCCGAGGTCGGCGAGCTCAAGACGCGCGTTCCCGCGCTTGCGGCGCAGGAGAAGGCGGCGACGCTCGCGCTCGATACCGCGCTCGCGCAGGTGCCCAACCTGCCGCTCGACGACGTGCCCGACGGGCACGACGCCAACGGCAATGTCGAGCGCCATCGTTTCGGGGCAAAGCGCGCGCAAGCATCCGCGCCGCGGCAGCATTTCGAATTGGGCGAGGCGCTCGGGCAGATGGATTTCGAGACCGCCGCTAAACTTTCCGGCGCGCGTTTCGTCGTGCTCAAAGGCGCGCTGGCGCGCATGGAGCGCGCGCTCGGCCAGTTCATGCTCGACCTGCACACGCGCGAGCATGGCTATGTCGAAATCTCGCCGCCGCTCCTGGTGCGCGAGGAGGTGATGTTCGGCACCGCGCAATTGCCGAAATTCGCCGCGGACCAGTTCGCGGCCTTGGCCGGCGCCGATGCCGCGCTGCGGCGCGCCGATTCGAATGGCGCGGCGGACGGCTTGGACGCGGCGCGGGGGGCGGGCGGCGATCGGCGGTGGCTCATCCCCACCGCCGAAGTGCCGCTCACCAACCTGGTGCGCGAATCCATCGTCGAGGAGGCCGACCTTCCGCTGCGGCTCACCGCCTGCACGCCGTGCTTTCGTGCCGAGGCCGGCGCCGCCGGCAAGGACACGCGCGGCATGATCCGCCAGCATCAGTTCACCAAGGTGGAACTCGTCTCCGTCACGACGCCGCGGCAATCCGCCGACGAGCACGAGCGCATGCTTGCCTGCGCCGAGGAAGTCCTGCGCCGCCTTGGCCTGCATTACCGGGTGATGACCCTGTGCACGGGCGACATGGGTTTCGCCGCGCGCAAGACCTACGATATCGAGGTGTGGCTGCCGGGGCAGAACGCCTTTCGCGAGATTTCCTCGTGCTCGCAATGCGGCGACTTCCAGGCGCGGCGCATGGCCGCGCGCTACCGCGCGCGCGAGGGTCGCGAGGTCGGCCACGTGCACACGCTCAACGGTTCCGGCGTCGCGGTCGGCCGCGCGCTCATCGCGGTGATGGAAACCTATCAGCAAGAGGACGGGTCGATCATGGTGCCGGAAGTATTGGCGCCCTATATGGCGGGCATGGCGCGGGTCGAACGGGTCGCCGGGTGATGCGCATCCTCATCACCAATGACGACGGCATTCACGCGCCCGGCCTCGAGGTCTGCGCCGAGATCGCGCGCGCGCTCTCCGACGACGTGTGGATCGTGGCGCCGGAATACGACCAGTCGGGCGTGTCGCATTCGCTCTCGCTCAACGACCCGCTGCGCCTGCGCCAGATCGAGGAGCGGCGCTTCGCGGTCAAGGGCACGCCGACCGATTGCGTGATCATGGGCGTGCGCAAGATTCTCAACGGCAAGGGCCCTGACCTCGTTCTTTCGGGCGTCAATCGCGGACGTAACGTGGCCGAGGACGTGACCTATTCCGGCACCATCGCCGGTGCCATGGAAGGCACCATCCTCGGGGTGCCCTCGCTCGCCCTCTCGCAATCCTATAGCGGCGACACGCGCCACGACCTGCACTGGAACACGGCGCTGCGCTTCGCGCCGGACATCATTCGCCGCGTGCTGGCCGAGGGCTTGCCGCACGACGTCTTCGTTAACGTGAATTTTCCCGACTGCGTGCCCGACGCGGTCAAGGGCGTCGCGATCACCGCGCAGGGCAAGCGCGACCAGGAGCTGCTCTATATCGACTCGCGCAAGGACGGGCGCGGCAACCCGTATCACTGGATCGGGTTCGTGCGCCGCGAGCGGCCGCCGGCGGCGCGCGGTACCGACATTTCGGCGCTGGCCGACAATTGGGTGGCGGTGACGCCGCTGCGTTTCGACATGACCGACGAGCCGTTCATGACGCGGCTCGCCGCTTTGTTCACATAGAGATTTGCCATGATCACGCATGGGCGCGGGCGGGCGAATGGCGAGGCGGCGCGCGATCCGCCATTCGGGCACGACAGCATCGAGCGCATGGAATTCCTGCTCGCTTTGCGCCGGCGCGGCATCATGCGCGCGGAGGTGCTGCGCGCGATGGACGAGGTGGCGCGCGAGCAATTCGTCGGCGCGCAGGATCATGCCCTCGCCTATGGCGACCACGCGTTGCCGATCGCCTGCGGGCAGTCGATCAGCCAGCCCTATATCGTCGCCTATATGACCGAGCAGCTGGATCTGCGCCCCGAGCATTGCGTGCTCGAAATCGGCACCGGCTCGGGCTACCAGGCGGCGGTGCTCGCGCGCATCGCGCGCGAGGTGATCAGCATCGAGCGCTACCGCACGCTGGCGCAGGCGGCGCGCGCGCGGCTGGAGGCGCAGGGCGTCAAGAACGTGACGGTGATCGTCGGCGACGGCATGCTCGGCCTCAAGGGCCGCGCGCCGTTCGATCGCATCCTGGTGACGGCGGCGACGCCGGAACCGCCGCCGGCGCTGGTGGCGCAATTGGCGCAGGACGGGATCATGGTCGTGCCGCTGGGTCCGCGCGACGGCCCGCAGCGTATCGTAAAATTAACCAAGACCAACGAAGGCCTCGCGCGCGCCGATCTCATCGCCGTGCGGTTTGTTCCGCTGCTGCCAGGAAAAGCCCACGAATTATAGGCTTTTGCGCAGCGCGTTGTTAGGCTTAAGCGATCCTTTCGCGCTTAAAGCAATGTTTACTTCGCCGGTGCTCTACTCGCTCGCATGTGGTGTCTTGTGTGAACGAGTACGCGTATGCCTATGCAAGTCGAATTGTCCTTTGCGCGCGGCTGGCCGCGGGCGATCGTGGCCGTGATGGTGGCGGGCGCGTTATCGGCCTGCAGTTCCGAAACCTCGCGATTTGACGCCAATCCATTTGCAGCGCGAAGCCATGCGGCGCGCGGCGAGGTGACCGGCACGGTGCCGGCCGCCGCCGCGCCGGTGCAGCGCGTCGATAGCCAGCAACTGACCCAGGCCAGCGGCGCGCCATTGCCGCCGCCGCCGCCGATCGGACGTCCGGCGAGTGTCGCCGCGCCGCCCGGCTCCGCGGGAGGCGGTGGCGGGCTCGGCTCCTACCGTTCGCCGCAGCCGGGCGAGAGAATCGCCGCGGCACGGCCGCCGCGAGCGACGAGCTGGAACTGGGACGGGGGAACCGCCGTCACCGTGCGCCAAGGCGAAACGGTGGAATCGCTATCGCGCCGCCATCGCGTGCCGGGCGCGGCGATCGTGCAGGCCAATAATCTCGGCGCCCCGGCGACCATCTATCCCGGCCAGCGCCTTGTCATCCCGCGGCTCTCCGGCGGCACGCCGGCGCTGGCGCCGGCCACGCTCGCCGGACGCGCGGAACCGCAATTCACCGGCTCGATCGCGGCGCCGTCCGCGCCCGCGGCGCAGGGCCGCGACCACGTGCATGTCGTCGCGCCGGGCGAGACGCTCTACGCCATCGCGCGCCGCTACAACAAGCGCGTGAGCGACATCGCCCTCGCCAACCGCATCGCGCCGCACACCATGGTCAAGATCGGCGACCAGATCGTCATTCCGGGCGCGCATTCCGGCACCGCGAGCGCGGCCGCCAGGGGGCCGGAAAAGCGCGCGGCCGCGCCGGCGCCGACGCAGAAGCTCGCCGCCGCCGATCCGCAGCCGAGCGTGCGCCTGGCGTCGCCAACCGATCAGATCAAACCAGAAAACGATCCCGGCAAGGCGGTTGCTGAGCCGGCCGGCGGCATTCCTTCGTTTCGCTGGCCGGTGCGCGGGCGCGTCATCGCCGGATATGGCGTCAAGATCAACGGCCAAAGCAATGACGGCGTCAATCTCGCGGTGCCGGAGGGAACCGCGATCCGCGCCGCCGAGGACGGCGTCGTCGCCTATTCCGGCAGCGAACTGAAGGGTTACGGCAACCTCATCCTCGTGCGCCACAGCAATGGTTTCGTCACCGCCTACGCGCATGCCAGCCAGATCGCGGTCAAGCGCGGCGACCAGGTGCGCCGCGGACAGGTCATCGGCCGTTCCGGCCAGAGCGGCAATGTCACCGCGCCGCAATTGCACTTCGAAATCCGCAAGGGCTCGACGCCGGTCGATCCGATGGCACATTTGCCCGGCGCGTGAAAAATGAAATTCATGGCTCGATCAGCGCCAAATTGACCTCCAAGGCCTGATCAGCGCGGGGCGGCTCGCTCCTTCAACGGGACACCGAGCCGCCCCGCGATGTCCTGCACATATTGCCAGGCCACGCGCCCGGAACGCGCGCCGCGCGTCGTCGCCCATTCGAGCGCTTCCCGACGCAGCGTCTGCGCGTCGATCGCGATCGCGAAATAGGCGACATAGCCTTCCACCATCGCCAGGAATTCGTCCTGGCTGCAGCGGTGAAAGCCGAGCCACAGACCGAAGCGATCGGAGAGCGAAACTTTTTCCTCGACCGCCTCGCCGGGATTGATCGCGCTCGCGCGTTCGTTTTCCATCATCTCGCGCGCCATGAGATGGCGGCGGTTGGAGGTGGCGTAGAGGATGACGTTTTCCGGGCGACCCTCAATGCCGCCTTCGAGCACGGCCTTGAGCGACTTGTAGGACGTATCCTCGGCCTCGAAGGACAGGTCGTCGCAGAAGACGATGAAGCGATAGGGCGCGCCGCGCAAGAGCGCCATGAGATCGGGCAGGCTTTCGATATCCTCGCGGTGGATCTCGATGAGCTTGAGCCGGCCCGCGCCGTGCTCGGGCCGCGCGTTGACGGCGGCGTGCGCGGCCTTGACCAGCGAGGATTTGCCCATGCCGCGCGCGCCCCATAACAACGCGTTGTTGGCCGGCAAGCCGCGCGCGAAGCGCTCGGTGTTTTCAATGAGAATGTCGCGCACGCGCTCGATGCCGCGCAAGAGCGCCAAGTCGACGCGGTTGACGCGCGCCACGGCGGCGAGATGCGCCGCGCTCGGGTGCCACACGAACGCCTCCGCCACCGCGAAATCCACGGCCTCGGGCGGCCTGGGCGCCATGCGCTCAAGCGCCGCCGCGATCGCGCGCAGCGAACCGGACTCATTGTCGCCGCCCGTGGGCGGGGCGACGGGCGATTTGGGCGATTTGGGCGATTTGACCATGCGACTGTCAGGTGTTTCGCGCTCCCTTAACCGGGCCGGCGCCGCAGGGCAAGCGCGACGTGGCAAATCCGCGCGTTGGTGGCCATTTCCTGGCCTTTGGCGACATGGGCGGCCGGTCGATGGCGTGTGGCCAATTGCGGCGGCGGCGGGCGTTGCATTCGCGCCTCCGGCCGGTATAGTCCGCGCCGAAATCCGCCCGGCGTCGCCGCCGCTCGATCCGGCGCGACACATTGACCGGCCAGCGGAACCCGGAGAGGCCCGATGCTGATTACGCCCGCTTTTGCCCAGGGCGCGGGCGGCGGCAACGACATGCTGATGTCGCTGCTGCCGTTTGTGCTGATTTTCGTGATCATGTATTTCTTGATCCTGCGCCCGCAGCAGAAGCGCACCAAGCAGCACCAGGAAATGGTCAAGAACGTGCGCCGCGGCGATACGGTCGTCACGTCCGGCGGGCTGGTCGGCAAGGTGACCAAGGTCGTCGACGACGACCATATCGAGGTCGAGGTTGCCGAGGGCGTGCGCGTGCGCCAATTGCGCCAAATGGTTGCCGACGTACGCGCCAAGGGCGAGCCGGTGAAGGAAGAAGGCGCGTCGGGCTGACCGCTTGACGCGGGACGCCGGCGCGGGAACGGTCGTTTCATGCTGTATTTTTCACGATCGAAGGCGGCGGCGATCCTGATTTCGGCGCTGGTCATTTGCCTGTTTACCGTTCCCAATTTCGTGGCCGACAAGACCTTGCAGAAATGGCCCGCCTGGGCGCAGCGCCATATCGTGCTCGGTCTCGACCTGCAGGGCGGCTCGCATCTCTTGCTCGAGGTCGACGCCAACGCGGTGCGCAAGGACAAGGTCGATACGTTGCGCGACGACGTGCGGCGCGTGCTGCGCGAGGGCCGCTATGGCTATACCGGCCTTATCGCGCGCGGAAATACCGTCGAGGTGCGCCTGCGCGAGGGAACGGACCGGGCGGCGGCGCTCACTAAGCTGCGCGAGCTCTCGCAGCCGCTCGGCGGCATTCTCAGCGGCACCGGCCAGCGTACGGTCGACATCAGCGACGCCGGCAACGGGCTCATTCGCTTGACGGTCAGCGAGCCTGCGATCGTCGAGCGCGTGCGCCAGGCGGTCGAGCAATCGATTCAGATCGTCGAGCGGCGCGTCAATGAACTGGGAACGGTGGAGCCGTCGATCCAGCGCCAAGGCACCGATCGCATCCTGGTGCAGGTGCCCGGCCTGCAGGATCCCGCGCGGCTCAAGAAGCTTCTTGGCCAGACCGCCAAGCTGACCTTTCGCCTCGTCGACCAGTCGGTCGGCGTCGAGGACGCTCTGCAGGGGCGCCTACCGCCGGAATCGGAAATCCTCTACTCGCCAGCGAAGGAAGGCCGCCAGCCTTACCTGATCCAGAAGCGCGTCATGGTGTCGGGCGAGGACCTCACCGACGCGCAGCCCGGCTTCGACCCGCGCACCAGCGAGCCCATCGTCACCTTCCGCTTCAATACCAATGGCGCGCGCCGATTCGCGCAGGCGACGCAGGAGAATGTCGGCCGCCCGTTCGCCATCATCCTCGACAACGAGGTGATCTCGGCGCCGAACATCCGCGAGCCGATCCTCGGTGGCTCGGGACAGATTTCCGGCACCTTCACCGTGCAACAGGCCAATGACCTCTCCATCCTGCTGCGCGCGGGCGCGCTGCCGGCGCCGCTGACCATCATCGAGGAGCGCACCGTCGGCGCCGGGCTTGGCCAGGACTCCATCGCCAAGGGCAAGATCGCCGCCTATGTCGGGTCGGTACTGGTCTTCGTCTATATCCTGGTCACGTATGGATTTCTTGGCATGCTCGCCAATGTCGCCGTCATCATCAACGTGGCCATGATTTTCGGCCTGCTGTCGATCCTCAATGCAACGCTGACGCTGCCGGGCATCGCCGGCATCGTGCTCACCGTCGGCATGGCGGTCGATTCCAACGTGCTGATCTACGAGCGCATCCGCGAGGAATCGCGCGCCGGGCGCACCGCCATCAGCGCCATCGACGCCGGCTTCAGCCGCGCGCTAGCCACCATTCTCGACGCCAACATCACGACGCTGATCGCGGCGGTGGTGCTGTTCTTCCTCGGCACCGGGCCGGTGCGCGGCTTCGCGCTGACGCTGGCGCTGGGAATTTTCACGACCGTGTTCACCGCGTTCACCTTCACGCGCCTGCTGGTGGCGATGTGGGTGCGCTGGCTGCGGCCGACCGCCGTTCCGATCTAAAGAGGCTGGAGAGCGACCGTGAAATTGCTGCGCATCGTGCCGGACGAAACCAACGTTCCGTTCATGCGGCTGCGACACCTGACATTTCCGCTGTCGGGGTTCCTATCGCTGGTGGCGATCGCGCTGTTCTTCGTCGTCGGGCTCAATTTCGGCATTGATTTTCGCGGCGGCACGTTGATCGAGGTGCGCTCGAAGTCCGGCCCGGCCGACCTTTCCACGATGCGCCAGAAGCTCGGCGACGCCAATTTCGGCGAGGTTCAGCTGCAGCAATTCGGCGCGCCGACCGAGGTGCTCATCCGCATCGCGCAGCAGGCCGGCGGCGAGGCGGCGCAGCAGGCCGTCGTTGAGAAGACCAAGGAGCTGCTGGGCGCGAACTACGACTACCGTCGTGTCGAGGTCGTCGGCCCGCGCGTTTCGGGCGAACTGGTGCAGAACGGAATCATCGGCGTGCTCGTCGCCATGATCGGCATTTTCGTCTATCTGTGGTTCCGCTTCGAGTGGCAGTTTTCCGTGGGCGCGACGATCGCGACCATGCATGACGTGGTGCTCACGATCGGCTTTTACAGCCTCACGCAGGTCGATTTCGACCTCTCCTCAGTCGCCGCGATCCTCACGATCATGGGATATTCGGTCAATGATACGGTGGTCATCTACGACCGTATCCGCGAGATGCTGCGCCGTTACAAGCGCATGCCGATCGAAGAATTGCTCGACATGGCGATGAATACGACACTCTCGCGCACCATCATCACGTCAACGACCGCGTTCCTGGCGACGCTTGGCCTGTTTCTCTTCGGGCCGGCGGTGATCCAGAGCTTCGTGCAGGCGATGCTGTTCGGCATCGTCGTCGGCGTCTATTCGTCGGCGTTCATCGCCGCGCCGCTGCTCATTTATCTGGGCGTGCGCACGCAGACGGGCGAGGTTTCGGCCGGCGAGGCCGCGCCCGCCTGAGGGCGCGCCGCGGTGTCCGGCGCTGCCGCGCATCTGCCGTATCCGGCGGCGATTGATTCCTATCAACATGGCGGATTCCGTTTCGCCGGCATGTCGCATCGCGGCTCGCTCCTGTGCCTGCCCGACGGCATCTGGCCATGCGCGGCGGCGACGGCGGCGGAGATCTGCGAAGCGACGCTCGCGCCGGTACTCGCCGCGGCGCGGCGGATCGATCTGTTCATCGTCGGCGGCGGGCGCGCGCCATGGATCGTGCCGGCGACCCTACGCGATCTCATGCGCGCGAGCGGTCTTGCGGTGGAGACGATGCCGACCGCGGCCGCAATCAGCACCTATAATATCCTTCTCGGCGAGGGCCGGCGCGTCGCCGCGCTGCTCGTCGCCGTCGCCTGAGCGAACGCGCGACCGTGCGCATGTCCGTCTTGGTGCTTACAGCGCGCCGCAAGACACGCTAAGCATGCTCCGCGGGCGGGCCGTGCGAACGGCTTGGCCGTTCGTTTGATGCCTGAGGCCGTTGGGACGCCGCGCGCATGCAGTCGCTGCACGACGCCTATTCGCATTGCGCGCATTTGGTGCGCGAGGGCGACCGCGATCGCTTTTTCGCGGCCCTGTTCGCGCCCGAGCGCGAGCGGAAATTCCTCTTCGCGCTCTACGCCTTCAATATCGAGGTCACGCGCGCGCGCGAGGCGACGCACAACGCGCTTACCGGCGAGATGCGGCTGCAATGGTGGCGCGACGTCTTGTCGGGACGCGGCTATGGCGAAGTCGCGGGGAGCCCGGTGGCGCATGCGCTCCTCGACATGCTGGTGCGCTCGCGGCTGCCGGCGGCGGCGCTGCTTGAACTCGTCGCGGCGCGGCGCTTTGATCTTTATGACGAGCCGATGACGACGCTTGCCGATCTGGAGACCTATATCGGCGCAACGGCGGGCTCGCTGTTCGCCCTCTCGGCGCAGACATTGCTTGGCGGCGCGAGCGGTGGCATGGACGAGGCCGCGAGGCACGCCGGCATGGCCATGGGGCTTACCGCCTTGCTGCGCGCGCTGCCGCTGCACGCGGCGCGCCGCCAACTCTATTTGCCGCTCGATCTGCTCGAGCGGCATGGCATTGGCGCGCGGGACATTTTCACCGGTGCGGACGGGGCGGCGTTGCGCGCGGCGCTCGCCGAACTGCGCGCGCTGGCGCACGGCCATATCGACGCGCTGCGCACGCGGCTCGCCGACATTCCGCGCGCGGCGGCGCCGGCCTTTCTGCCGGTGGCACTGGCGCCGCGCGAGCTTGCGCGCATGGAGCGGCGCCGCTATGACCCGTTCACGCCCTCCGCGCTGCCGCAGTGGCGGCGGCAATGGGCCTATTGGCGCGCGTCATGGGGCGGAATTCTTTCGTTCTAGGGCGTTTCCCGTTTCAATTGAATTGGAAAGCGCTCTATTTTCTTTAGCTTTGTCGCATTTTCCGCGGCGAACCGGTTCCCGCCGCGCCGGAAAAGAATGCTCTTGGGCGGGAATTTGCGGAATGAACTGTGCGTTTTCTCCATCCCGCTCTAACGTCGGACATGTCGCGACGCCGACGAATGCAGCGGCGATGAAACAGGCATGAACCGTGCGCCGGCTTTACCTGCAATTCTACCTCACCATTGTCGCGGCGCTGGCGATCGGGGTCATCGCGGTCGGCCTGGTGTGGCGTTCGGCGATTCTTTCACGGGTCGACAATACGATGGAGGCGGTCGCGGCCTTTGCCGCGACCGAATTGCCGCCGTCGTCGGCGTCGCCGGCGTTGATACGCGCCGCGCTCGCGCGCGCCCACGCGCGGTTGCGCGCCGACCTTGCCCTCTACGATGCCGCTGGCGCATTGTTGGCGCAGGCCGGGCATCCGCCGCCATTGCTGCCGGGCCGGCCGGCGGCCGGCTTTGTTCCGGGAGCCGGTGGTCCCGCCTTCGTGCTGCACCTTGACGACGGGCGCTGGCTGGCGACGCGGCTGCCGCGCGCGCCACGGCGGCCCGGCGCGTGGCTGGTCATGATGCTTGGCGCCGTCGCGATCGCGGTGGCCGCCGGCGCCTTTCCCGTCGCCCGCCGCCTGACGCGGCGGCTCGAGCGGCTCAAGGCGGGCGTCGAGCGGCTGGGCCGCGGCGACCTGTCGGCGCGGGTGGAGGTCGAGGGCCGCGACGAGGTGGCGGCGCTGGCGGAAAGTTTCAACGCCGCCGCCGCGCGCATCGAGGAACTCATGCGCACGCACAAGATGCTGTTGGCGAATTGTTCGCACGAGTTGCGCACGCCATTGGCGCGGATCGGCATGGCGCTGTCGTTGGCGCCGTCGCGCATTGGGCCGGCCGAACGCGCGCATCTCAAGGCCGACGTGGCCGAGCTCGATCACCTGATCGACGAAATCCTGCTGGCGAGCCGTCTTGACGCCGTCGGCGCGCCGCAGCGCAGCGAGGAGATCGACCTGCTGGCGCTTGCCGCCGAGGAGGGCGCGCGCTTTGACGCGCCGGTGCATGGCCGCCCGGTTTACGTGCGCGGAGAGGCGGCGCTGCTGCGGCGCATGATCCGCAACCTCGTCGAAAATGCCCGCCGCCATGGCGGCGACGCCGTCCCCGACATCGAGGTCGGCGTGAGCGGCGATGCCGGCGCGTTCATCGAGGTGCGCGACCGCGGGCCGGGCGTCGCTGCGGACGTGCGCGAGCGCGTGTTCGAGCCGTTCTTCCGCCTGCCGGGTGCGCCGGAAACCGGACGCGGAAGCGGGCTTGGCCTCGCGCTCGTGCGCCAGATCGCCCGCGCGCATGGCGGCGAGGCCGAATGCTTGGCGAGCGAAAGCGGCGGACGCTTTCGCGTCATGCTGGCGGCGATCGCGCCGTCGTATTGATTCGCGGGCGCGCGGGCGCCGAGGGCGGCGGAAATCTACTCCAGGAGGCCGGAAAATCCCGCCGCGTGCAAGCGCGCGAGGTCCGCCGGCAGATCGATGTCCCAGAGCGTCTCGAGTTCGCGCCAGCGCAGGTCGAGGCCGCGCAGGCGCTGGCGCGTTTCCGCCATGACCGTCGCCGTGCTCCACGCCATATCGGCGAACAGGCCGGGCGCGGGCGCGCGCAGCCCGACAAGCGCGTATCCGCCATCCTCGACGGGTATGAAAACCGCGTCATCGCCGCCGCGCAGCGCGTCGGCCGCGGTGCAGAGATGCGCGGCGCAAAGCGCCGGGCAGTCGGTTCCCATCACCAGTACCGGCCCACCGGCATCGACGACGGCGCCATGCATGCGCGCGCCGAGGTCGCCGTCGGGCTGTGGCATCGCGCGTACATTGTGACGGGCGATGATCGCGGCGAATGCCGAGCGATGTTCGTCAGGAGTCATCCACAACGTCACGGCGCCGACGCGCGCCGCGATCGCGGTCGTGAGCGCGCGATCGATGCAGCGGGCCTGCAGGCTGGCGGCGCGCTGCGCGCCGATGGCGGGCGCGAGCCGCGTCTTGGCGATGCCGGCGACCGGCGCCTTGGCCAGGATCGCGATCGCGACCGGCTCAGCGCGGATCGGGGCCATAGCCATACATGCGCGCGAGCCGGTCGGCGGAAACGCCGCAAAAGAATGCGAGGCGCAACCACCACATCAGGAGAATGGTGCGCACGATGCCCTGCGTCTCCCAGCGTCGTCCCGACGTGATCGCGGGCGTTGCAATGCACAGCGGGCGGCTTAGCCGCTTGAGGCGCGCGGAGAGGGCAACGTCCTCCATCAACGCGAGGACGGGAAATCCGCCGACGGCCGCAAAGGCCTCGCGCGTGACGAACATGGCCTGGTCGCCGGTGGCAATGCCGCTCACGCGCGAGCGCGCGTTCATCATCCAACCGACAAGTACGAGCAATGCGCCGCGCCCATCGATGCGCACGTCAAAACGTCCCCAGACATGCGCCGCGCCGGACAGGCCGGCAAGAATTTGGCGATCGGCTTGCGCCGGCAAATGCGTGTCGGCGTGCAAGAACACCATGACATCGCCGCTGGCCGCGGCCGCGCCGGCATTCATCTGCGCGGCGCGGCCGCGCGGCGCCAGCACGACCCGCGCGCCGCTTTCGCGGGCGCGCTCGGGCGTCGCGTCGTGGCTGCCGCCATCGACGACGATGATCTCGGCGCCTGCTTGCCGCAAGGGCGCAAGCTTGGCCAAGAGCGCCTCCATGCGCGTGGCCTCGTCAAGGACCGGGATGATGATGGACAGGGCGCCCATGTCACATGTCCATCGGTCGCCGCACGCGCGCCCCATGCGCGAAAATCACCCGCGCCGCAGGCGCGGACGGCGCGCCGCGTCAGCGTGCCCCGGAGGCAAGCGCCAGACCATGCTGGGGACCGGCGACAATGCGCTGGTAATATGACTGATGTGCCGCGCTGCCGGCGGGCCAGCGCGCGAGAAAGCGCTCGAGAAACGCCGCGGCGTCATAGTCGAGCGCAAGCGCGTCGATATGCACGCCGTCGCGTTTGCGGCCATAAAGCGGGGCAACGCGCGACGGCAGCGTGGAAATGCGCGTGACAAGCCCGCTCGTACTGCCGGCGAAATTCGCCATGCCGGCCGCGCCATTGTTGATGACGCACAAGCGCCCGCTGGGGAACATATAATCCCGCAGGGCCGCAAGGCAAGTATGTGTCGAAGCGAAAACGTCTATTTTCGACTGGCGGCGGATTTCCGCGCGCCAACCGTCGAATTCGCGGTCGTCGAGCCGGTCGCGCGCAAATCCCCAGCCGGCAAGCGAGGCGGCGTCGCCATGCACGATCCCGACGCGCAGTGCGCCAACCGCGGCGACGCGATGCATCGGCAGCGCGGCCAGCCGCGCGAGCGTCCTTGGCATGGCCGATGCCGTGGCCCTGAGGTCGCGCAGGATGTCGTTGGAGCGCCGCACGACGTCATCGCCAACGGACTCGGGATAGGCGCAGCCGCAGCCGGCGCCGATGTCGTCGCCGCGCGCGATTTCCGTCTCGATATTGCCGCGCAGGCGGACATAGCCCTCGGCGCGGCGCTCGACCTCGGCGAACCAGCCGGCCTCGGCGTCAAACCAATGGTAATCGCCGTTGAGCACGACCGTCGCCGGCTGCCGCTCGTGCTTCACCATGTGCGCCAGCGCGTCGAAGGCGGCGAGATTGCCGTATAGTCCGCCGACGACGTAGAGAATTTCGGTACGGATCTCGGGCTCGCGCGCGAAGGTGGCGGGCGCATAGCGGTAATCGACCGGGCAGAGGCGGCCGGCCACCTGGCGTAGCGATACCGCGTCGGCGCGCGCCGTCGCTGCCTGTGCGTGCGCGTTCATTCCGCCGCGTCCTTGAGGGCGCCGCCGCAGCTCGATCCCTGGCCGGCGGTGCAGCCGAAACAATGGCCGGCGACGCGCACGGGGTTGCCGCTAAGATCCTCGTCGATGAGGTCGCGCAGATGCGCGCGCGCGCGACCGTTGCTGCGCAATGGCACGTTGAGCATCTGGTTGAAGTCGCAATCGTAGACATAGCCGCGCCAATCGAGCGAAACGAGATTGCGGCACATGACGCCGGCAAGATTGTCCGGCCGGTGGGCGTCGCGCAGGAGGCGCATATAGGGGTCGAATTGCCGCTTGGACACCAGCATCGACCCAAAGCGCTGGATCGGCATGTTGGCGAGGGTAAAGAGGTTGTTGAAGGTGATGCCGTGTTCGCGCGCCAGGATGCGCTTGTAATCGGCCTCGAGCTGATCCTGAGCCGGCGGCAGCGACGGGCCAAGCGGATTGTAGACAAGGTTGAGCACGAGGTCTCCCGCAGGATCGCCATAGCCCAGCGCGTTGAGCCGGCGCAGCGCGCGGACCGACGCGTCGAAGACGCCCTTGCCGCGCTGGCGGTCGACATTCTCCTCCTGGTAGCAGGGCAGCGATGCCACAATCACAACCTGCTCGGCGGCGAGGAATTCGGCCAGGCCCGCCTGCCCGGCGACTTCGAGGATGGTGAGGTTGCAGCGGTCGATGACGCAGACACCGCGCTCGCGCGCGCCCCGCACCAGGCGGCGAAAATGCGGGTTGAGCTCGGGCGCGCCGCCGGTCAGGTCGATGGTCGAGATGCGCCGACGTTCGATGAAGGCGAGCACCAGGTCGATGGTCGCGCCGTCCATTTCCTCGGTGCGTTTTGGCCCGGCATTGACGTGGCAATGCACGCAGGATTGGTTGCAGCGATAGCCGAGATTGACCTGCAGCGTATCAAGCGCAAGGCGGCTGACCGGTGGAAACGGTATATTCTTGAGCAGAGGCCAGGTATCACGCATTCTCAATCCGCCCGCATTGTTCGCGGCGCAAGGTCGCATAAAGGCGTTCCGGCGTCACCTGCCGGCCCCAGCAGGCGACAACAATTCGCCGTGAAAACTTTTTGCCGCCAATGACATGTACGCTATCGCCCAGCCGCGCCGGCGGCTGGCGGCGAGAACGCGTCGAAGCCCAGGCGCCCGAATGCCGGCAGCTTAAGCCCGGGATGGCGCAGGTCGAGGCCGACGACGAGGGAGAGAAAATTGAGTTCTATGCCCTCGACCCAGCCGATTTTGACGCCGATCAGTCCCCAAGCGCTGAGTTCGACGCCGGTGCCGCTATCGGTCGCGCCGGCATAGGGGGAGGGGCGGAAATCGCGTCCGATCGCGTTCGGCGGCAGCGTCGCCCCGATCTCGGGAATTGCCCGCAGGATACTGGCGACGAACGTATTGCTGTTGGGCCCCGGCCACATCCAATAGTCGCCCTCGTCGCCATAAGGATATGACCTGATGGCGGCCTCGATGCGCGGAATGAGCGCGTCGGCGGCGGCGCCGGAGCGGTCGGCGACCACGATCGGTGCATCGCCAAACCAGCGTCCGTCCGGCGGACGCCAATTCCTGCGGATCGGGTCGCCCCAGCCGACAACGTCATAGCGTGTCCAGGTGGCGTCGCCTGAGCGCTTGTAGACAATCCAGCTGTGACGCGCGACGACGCCCTTGATCCCGCCGGTGCGGCCGGAGAAAACGACGACGCGCGCCGGCTCATATTCCTGCGCTGGCGGTAGAATGCCGGCGCTCGACCAGTCCGCGCGGCGCAGACTCATCGAGCGGCCCTCCAAAACGAGAATTCCCGCCTGCGCGAAGACCGGAATAATGAATACGTAGAAAAGCGCCTTTGCCAGGCGGCCGCGACGGCGGGTAAGGGGAAGACTGGAAAACTTGCTCATGCGACCACGGGCTTACTGGGGACCAAATTTTGGGACCGAATTGCGCCCGCGCAAGCATAGAGGGCGTCAATGACCAATCGTTTACCCTCGGCGCGGTATCTGCGCCACGCCAACCGCAGGTCGCGCCGAATTGCGGCGTCGGTATGGCCGCGGCCATGGCTGCGCATGCGATTGCGTCAGCGTGCCGCCTTTGGCCCGATTTGGCCCGAGCGACGCAGGTCGCCGGCCGCCGCCACGAGAATGGCCTCGGCGGCGCGTGCCAAGGCGCAAAACCGCAATCGCCGGCGCGGCCCGCTGACCGGAGGCGTATGCACGAACACGACGAGCCGCGGTCCGCTGGCCGCGCGCGACTGCTCGATGGCGCGCCAATAGAGGTAATTGCAGACATAGCGGCCGGCGTCGCGCGACAGCGCCGCCTTGACGCCGCCGGCGCGCGCTGCGGCGAGCAGCGCGCGCATGGGCGCGCGGCCGCGCAGACATGCCGGGCCATCGCGCCGGATGCGCGGGCGCGCCGGCGTGTGGCCGGTCGCGTCGGGAAACAGCGTCGAGACGATGTTGCGCGCCTGGATTTCGACGCGCAGGTGGCGCGCGCGCGCGGCGAGGCCGAACATGATGATCGCCTGCGGCCGGTGCCGGGCGATGAGCGCCGGCAATTGCCGATTGACGGCGGCATAGGCGGTCGCGAAAACATGGGCGGGACGGCGCAAATCGGCCAATGCCGGGCGCCGGCGGCGCGCCAATTGCCTCACCAGCGCCGCCGTCGGATTGCGCGCCGCGCCGGGGAAGCGCCCGAAGCCGCAGATCAGGATGGTTGCCGGCATCGCCCGCGCTTCCTCGTGCGTTGCGGCTATTGCCGCGAAATCATCGCCGCGCGCGCTTGGCGCGATCGCGGCAGCTTGCGATGCCGTGCCCGCCATGGCCCGCGGTCACGCCAGTCCAAGGCTTTGCAGGATTTCGTCGACCGCCAGCGCCGGCGACAGCGTGCCATTGGCGACCGCCGCCTCGACGCGCGGTAGCCGCGCCGTGAGCGCGGGATCGTCGGCCAGCCTCTGGCGCAAGCGGTCGTCGAGCATTGCCCACATCCATTTCACCTGCTGCTCGCGCCGCCGCGCGGCGAGGCCACCATTGGCCGTCATGCGCGCGCGATGCTCGACGATCTTGCCCCACATCTGCTCGATGCCGGTGCCGTTGAGGCCCGAATAGGTGACCACCGGCGGCGACCAGCCGGCCGAGCGCGGCGTGAGGATGTGTAGCGCGGCGCTATATTCGGCGGCGGCGGCATTGGCGCGCGCGACATTGTCGCCGTCGGCCTTGTTGACGGCGATCATGTCGGCGAGTTCGACAATGCCCTTCTTGAGGCCCTGCAATTCGTCGCCGGCGCCGGGCAGCATCAGCACGAGGAAAAAGTCGGTCATGTCGGCGACCGCTGTCTCCGACTGGCCGGTGCCGACGGTCTCGACGATGACGACGTCAAATCCCGCCGCTTCGCACAGCAATATGGCCTCGCGCGTGCGCGCGGCGACGCCGCCAAGGGTGCCGGAAGCGGGCGAGGGGCGGATATAGGCGCGCGCGTCGTTGGCAAGGCGCGCCATGCGTGTCTTGTCGCCGAGGATGGAGCCGCCGCTGCGCGCCGAGGACGGATCGACGGCGAGCACCGCCAGCCTATGGCCGCGATCGATGAGGTGCATGCCGAGCGTGTCGATCGTGGTCGATTTGCCGACGCCAGGCGCGCCGGTAATGCCGATGCGCATGGCCGTGCCGGTGAATGCCAGCAGCGCCTGCACCAATTGGCGCGCCTCCTCCTGGCGGTCGGGGCGGCGGCTTTCGATCAGCGTGATCGCCTGCGCCAGCACCGCGCGGTCGCCAGAGCGAATTCCGGCGCGAAGCTGCTCGATCGCGGGTGCTGACGACATTGGGCGCAAGTCCATCTGCTGGCGCCGGCGCGCGGCGCGGCCAGGCGGGAACGCGAATTGCCGCCAACGTTTCCGATGCGATCGCGGCAAAAATCAAATGATATCCGCAGCCATCCGATTCGGCGGCAACGAACGCGCTCGCTCGTGTCTAGGGCGCTTCGCGTTTCATTGGAATTGGAAAGCGCGCTATTTCCTTTGGCCTTGCGGCATTTTCCGCGGCGGGGGCTGTTACGGCTGCGCCGATCGGCCGTGCGGGTCGCGAATATTGGGCGTGCCGCTTAAGCGGCCGACGGGCCGTGTCCCAACCGCTTGTTGAGCTTGGCGATAAGGTCGGCCGCGGCCTCCGCGATCACCGTTCCGGGGGGAAAAATCGCCTCGGCGCCCGCCCGGTAGAGCGCGTCATAATCCTGCGGCGGCACCACGCCGCCGACGACGACCATGATTTCCGCGCCGCCCTGGCGCGCCAGCTCCGCCTTGAGCTGCGGCACCAGTGTGAGGTGTCCGGCGGCGAGCGAGGAGACGCCGATGATATGCACGTCGTTCTCGATTGCCTGGCGCGCCGCCTCTTGCGGCGTTGCGAATAGCGGCCCGATATCGACGTCGAATCCAAGGTCGGCGAAGGCCGAGGCGATCACCTTCTGACCGCGGTCGTGACCGTCCTGGCCGATCTTGGCGACGAGCAGGCGCGGACGGCGGCCTTCGCTTTTTTCGAAGGCGGCGGCGAGCCGATGCACGCGGGCGACGGCGGGCGTCATGCCGACCTCCTGGCGGTAGGTTCCGGAAATCGCCTTGATCGACGCGCGGTGGCGGCCGAAAACTTTCTCCATCGCGTCGGACATCTCGCCGACCGTCGCCTTGGCGCGTGCGGCGTCAACGGCCAGCGCCAGCAGATTGGCGTTGCCGCCGGAGGCGCCGCGGGTGAGCGCGTCGAGCGTTTGCGCAAGCGCCGCCGGATCGCGCTCACGGCGCAGGCGCGCGAGCTTTTCAAGCTGCAACGCGCGCACCGCCGAATTATCGACCCTGAGCACGTCGATCGGCGTCTCGTTTTCGGGCCGGAAGCGGTTGACCCCGATCACCGCCTGCACGCCGGAATCGATGCGCGCCTGCGTCCTGGCGGCGGCTTCCTCGATGCGCAGCTTGGGCATGCCGGCCTCGATCGCCTTGGCCATGCCGCCCATCTCCTCGACCTCGCCGATGTGACGCCATGCCGCCTTGGCGAGTTCGCCGGTGAGGCGCTCGACATAGCATGAGCCGCCCCAGGGATCGACGATGCGCGTCGTGCCGCTCTCGTGTTGCAGGAAAAGCTGGGTGTCGCGCGCGATGCGGGCGGAAAAGTCGGTCGGCAGCGCCAGCGCTTCGTCGAACGCGTTGGTATGCAGCGACTGGGTGTGGCCCTGCGTCGCCGCCATCGCCTCGATGGCGGTACGCGCCACGTTATTGAACACGTCCTGCGCCGCCAGCGACCACCCGGATGTCTGGCAATGGGTGCGCAGAGACAGCGAGCGCGCGTCGCTCGGCGCGAACGGCTTGATCAGCTTCGCCCAGAGGAGCCGCGCGGCGCGCAGCTTGGCGACCTCCATGAAGAAATTCATGCCGATCGCCCAGAAGAACGAAAGGCGTGGCGCGAAGCGGTCGATGTCGAGCCCGGCCTTGATGCCGGCGCGCACGTATTCGAGGCCGTCGGCCAGCGTAT
The DNA here is from genome assembly GCA_016195095.1 of Pseudomonadota bacterium. Lineage (GTDB taxonomy): Bacteria > Pseudomonadota > Alphaproteobacteria > Rhizobiales > Xanthobacteraceae > JACQAE01. Next base: position 9,938 of record JACQAE010000097.1, on the reverse strand, counting down.
AGGCGAGTTCAAGGTCGGCGGTCGCACCGGCTTCCTGCATGTGGTAGCCGGAAATCGAGATGGAGTTGAATTTCGGCATGTTTTCCGAGGTGAAGGCAAAAATGTCGGAGATGATGCGCAGGCTCGGTCCCGGCGGATAGATATAGGTATTGCGCACCATGAATTCCTTGAGAATGTCGTTCTGGATCGTGCCCGCGAGCCGATGCGGCGGCACGCCCTGTTCCTGCGCGGCGACGATATAAAGAGCCAGCACCGGCAGCACCGCGCCGTTCATGGTCATCGACACCGACATCTGGTCGAGCGGGATGTCGGCGAAGAGCGTGCGCATGTCGTAGATCGAATCGATCGCGACACCGGCCATGCCGACATCGCCGGCGACGCGCGGGTGGTCGCTGTCATAGCCGCGATGGGTGGCGAGATCGAAGGCGACCGAGAGGCCCTTCTGCCCGGCGGCAAGGTTGCGGCGGTAGAAGGCGTTGGAATCCTCGGCGCTGGAAAATCCGGCATATTGGCGCACCGTCCATGGCTGCGTGACATACATGGTCGGGTAGGGTCCGCGCAGGAAGGGCGCGATGCCGGGATAGGTATCGAGGAAATCGAGGCCCTTGAGATCATCGCGGCCGTAGGCCGGCTTCACCGCGATGCCTTCCGGCGTGAGCCAGGGCTTGGCGCGGTCCACCGGCGCGTCGTCGGTGCGGGCCACATTCTCAAATGCGATCGATGTAAAGTCCGGTATCGCGGTCATGGGTCGAGCCTATGCGCGCGCCAGAATATCATGCGCCGCGCGCAAAATCGCCAGTGCGTCGCTGCCGGCATAGATGAATTCGCCGACGCCCGCGTCCCGGAGCGCCGCCTCGCGCTCGCCCGGCCGGCCGGCAAGGTAGATATGGGCGGCCGCCGCCGACCTGAGGGCGCCGGCGGCCTCGGCCGCCTCATCGGCATAGACCTCATCTGTGGAACACAGGCAGGCTAGCCGCGCGCCTGAATTCCGCCACGCCGCCAGCATGCCGGCGCGGCTCGCAAAACCGTCATTGTCGAGGCATTCGATGCCGCCGGCAGCAAAGAAATTGCGCGCGAAGGAGGCGCGGGCGGTGAATTGCGAGGGCGTTCCGAGATTGGCGAGAAAAACGCGTGGCCGCGCGCCGTCGCGCGCGAGGATATGCTCGCAGGCCGCGCGCAATTCCTCGAAGGGCTCGGCGAGCCGCAAGGCGGGCAGCGGCGCGAAGCGGAAGGCGGCCGCAAGCGGCCGCGGAATTACCGGTGCCACGTCGAGCACCGCGACGGCGCGCTCGTGAAGATCGGGAAACTCGCTCGTGCCGATGAGCGCGTCGCGGCGGCGTGCGAGCGCCTGCTGGCGCTCGGCGCGCGTCGCCGCGACCCCGTCTTGGACGCGGCCTTGTTCGAGCGCGGCGAACGCCCCGCCCGCGCGCTCGATGTCCTGGAAGGCCTTCCAGGCCGCCACGCAGAGCTGTGCGGTCAGGTCCTCAAAGCTGCCGGCGCCGGCGGCCGGGTCGGCGACTCTCGCGAGATTGGCTTCCTCGATCAGCATAAGCTGCGTATTGCGCGCGATGCGGCGTGCGAAACCGTCTGGCAGGCCGAGCGCTGAGGTGAACGCAAGGACGCTGATGGCGTCGGCGCCGCCGACGCCGGCGGCGAAGACCGCCATGGTCGCGCGCAGCATGTTGGCCCACGGATTGCGCCGCGTCATCATGCGCCAGGCGACCTCCGCCGCGAGGAAGGCCGGTCGCGCGGGAAGCCCGCTTGCCGCCTCCACGCGCGCCCATAGACGGCGCAGCGCGCGCAGCTTGGCGATGCCGAGAAAAGCGTCGGAATCGGCGGCGAGCCGGAAATAGATCGGCCCACCCGCGCCATCAAGCGCGATGCCGCCGGCGGCGAGCGCGCGCAGATAGGCGACCGCAACGGAAATCACCCACGCCAGTTCCTGTACCTCCGAGCCGCCGGCGTCGTGGATCACGCGGCCGTCCGCGACGGCGAAGGGGCCGCGCCAACCGCCCTGCGCGAGGCGTGCGATCTGCTCCGCAAATCGCGGCGCGATATCGCGCCAGGGGGCGTGGCTTGCGCCGGCGCGCGCCATGGCGCCGAGCGGATCGAGGCCAAAGCGCGCGTCGATGCGGGTGGGATCAAGGCCGCCTGCGCCGACGAGGGCTGCGAAATGCGCCGGCATGTCCGCGCTCGCTTGACCGATGTCGAAGTCGATGCCGATATTGGCGTCGAGATGCACGCCACAAAGCGTTCGCGCCAGCGCCGCCGCGGACGGGTCGAGGCCATAACCCCGCCCGCCGATGCCGCCGGCACCTACCAGGGTCAGTCCGCTGGCGCCATTTTCGAGGTCGTTCAAGGCCTGCGCATTGGCGGCGTCGGCGTCGGGATGCTCGATGCGCTGCATGATCTGCCACGGCGTGCCGGGAGCGCGGGCAAGCGGCGCGGACGTGGGCGCCGCGCGCGCGTAAAGCGGGCCGATCGCGATACCATCACGGCTGCGCGCGACCAGCCGGCTGGCGAAGGGCGCGCCCTTGAGCGTCGCTTCGACCAGTTCGAGCCATCGCTCGCGCGTTGCCTCGGCGAATTCGGCGGCGAGCGACAGGTTTTCGGAGTTCTCCTCGTCCATGCCTCTTCCATGCCATGGGACGGCGGCGACGCCAATCACGCGATGGCACCGCCGGTCGGCGCCGGCGCGCCGCTCGCCCCGGCTCGAGGATGGCGACGCGCGTGCGTCGCGGCAGCCGGCGTCCAGTTTGGGTCAATGTCCTCAGTCGGGCAGGCGCACAATCCCACTGCCATCGGCCGCTCGCGCCGCCGCGCGGATTTGCCTGCCGGAAATCATGCGCGCAGGCGCGATCTCGGCCAGGGGAATGAGCACGAAGGCGCGCTCGAACAGGCGCGGATGCGGCAATTGCAGGTCGGGCTCCAGGCAACGCAGATCGTCATAGGCGATGAGGTCGATATCGATCACCCGCGGCCCAAAGCGCTGCCCGCGCCCGCGCTCGCGCCCGAGCCGGCGCTCGACGCCAAGCGCGTGCGCCAGCAATTCGCGCGGCGATAGCGAGGTTTCCACGGCAATGGCGCAATTGACGAAGGCCGGCTGATCGACGACCCCCCAGGGCGGCGTGCGATAGTCCGACGAACGCGCGCGCAGTCGCGTGTGAGGCTCCGCGCACAGCGCCTCGATCGCTTGCGCGATGGCCGTTCTGGCGTCGCCCAGATTGCCGCCGAGCGCGATGAGCGCCTCAGCCATGACCCCGGTCCGCGCGCGTGCGCGATAGACACACGCCCACATCGCGAAAAATGGCCGCGATCGGCGCGTGCGGCTTGTGCACGGTGACCGTGACGGCGGTGGCGGGGGAGAACTTGCGCAGGATGGCGTCGGCGACCGCCCCGGCGGCCGCCTCGACCAGGCGGAAGTCGCGTGCGGTGAAGGCGCGGGTCGCGGCCTCGGCGATCGCGCTATAGGAGACGGTGTCGGCGAGCTTGTCGCTGCGCGCGGCGGAGGCAAGGTCGATCGACAGTTCAATGTCGATCTCGAAACGCTGGCCCACTTTCTGCTCGTGTGTCATGACGCCATGATGCGCATGGATGATGAGCCCGCGCAGGAAGATCGTATCGAGCCTGGCGCTCATTGACACCCCCGGATCGCATCGTTCACGCGCAGCGCCTGCAGCGTTTCGCCGACATCGTGCACGCGCAGGATGTCGGCGCCATTCGTGGCCGCGAGCAGTGCGGCGGCGATGGAGCCGCCGATGCGCTCGCGCGGCGGCGCGGGGCTGACGGAGGCGATGAAGCGCTTGCGCGACGCCCCAACCAAGATCGGCAGGCCGAACCGACGCAGACGCGCAAGCTGCGCGAGCGCGATCATGCTCTGTTGCGGCGTCTTGCCAAAGCCGATGCCGGGATCGAGCACGATGCGCGCGCGCGCCATCCCGGCACGCTCGGCGATATCGAGCGAGCGGGCAAAAAAGGCCTCCATGTCGGCCATGATATCGATATCGGCCTCGGCGCGCTCGCGGTTGTGCATGACGATCACCGGCACGCCGCGCCGCGCGGCGAGCGCCGCCATGCCGGGGTCGCGCTGCAGGCCCCAGACGTCGTTGATGATGGCGGCGCCATGGTCGAGTGCCCATTGGGCGATTTCGGATTTCATCGTGTCGAGGGAAACCGGCACGCCGAGCGCGACCAGGTCGGGCAGGACGCCGGCGAGGCGCGCCTTCTCGGTGGCGCCCGGCACCGGCTGCGCGTCGCCATAGGGGCGGGTCGATTCCGCGCCGGCATCGATCAGGTCGGCGCCGGCCGCGACCATGGCGCGGGCATGGGCGAGGGCGGCGTGCGCGTTGAGGAATTGTCCGCCGTCGGAGAAGGAATCGGGCGTGACATTGAGAATTCCCATGACCAGAGGTCGGCGGCGCGCGAGCAAATCCGGCAGGTCGGCCGCGTTCGCGGCCGGCGTCGCGCGTGGGCCGCGTGCAACGGGAGCGTCACGGGCGATCATCGGGCGCGCCTGGCGTCGTTCGTGCGGATTGTCGAGCGCTCGCGCTGCCTTGCCGTGTTGGCGGCGCGGCGACGGCGGTCAATAGGAAATTTTCGGCGGCAGTTTCTTGGCATCCTCGATCCAGCGGGCAATGATCCGCGACGACGGCAACGAGCGCACCAACCGGCGCTTGGAATTGGCGTCCGACATCTTCTTGGCGAGGTTGGCGGGATTGCGGCAGGTGAGTTCCTTTATCGTCTCGACGCCGGCCGCGCGCATGAGTTCGGCATAGGGTTCGCCGACGCCGGGAATGCGCATGCGGTCGGCAAGGTTGGCCCAGCGCAGCAGTTGCGCCTCGTCAAAGCCGGTCGCCGAGGACAAGGCCTTGCGCCCCCTGGGATTTTTGGCCGCTTCGAGCAGCTTGCCGGTGGTGCGAATGCCGACCGATTTGAGCATGCGGGTGACGTTGGCGCCAAGCGCGGCAAGGCCGTCAATCGAGTAGCTCATGCCGGCCTCCTTTCCGCACGCCATTCCCGGTTGCGTGAGCCGCACCGCCCGCGCGACCCGCCTCGCAGACCATTTTCACCGGACGTCGACACCAGCTCGCCACGAAACATGCAACAATACCGATCGCCACGGCGCCCGCTATTGACCGCGAGCGCCATGCGCCTCAGACGAACTGGCCAAGACCTGGAATCGCCCCCACGATCTCACCGACCGCATCCTCGCCAGCGGCTTGCCGCGCATGCGCGATGACTTCGCGCGTGACGCCCTGGATGTCACCCATGCCAAGCCCGATACCCATGAGTCGGGCACCGACCGCCATGATCCCGCCGCCGGAGCCGCCGTCGCCGCCGGCGCGTGCCGCGTCCATGAGGGCGCGCGCGCCGGCAAGGCGGTCGATCAACGCCTCAACCTTGTCCGTGGGACCTTCCCGGCAGAGAAAATCGAGAATAATGCCGACAGCGCTTTCGGCAATGGCGCGATCGACGCCGATACTGGCGACGATGCGATCGATCAGTTCGTTCATCGCCCCCTCGCTTCCCGCTCTCAACGGCGGGTTCTTCGCAAAACCGACAAATTTCTCAGACCCAATGGAATTGATAGCGTTAAACGCCGTGCGGGGCAACGCCGGCAACCACGCCAATGTGATTCAACGTGGCGACGTTGCCGGAAAAACACGATTTGCCGCGCGGGCTTGCTCGAGCAAGCCGCGTGCATCGCGGTATGCGCGCGTGGCCACAGGCGCTATGCTAAGACAAAATTGTCAGCGGGCGCCGCCGTGGCCCATCTCCGTCACGGCGCTGGCGTGCATGGCGAAGGGCATGATTGATGGCGGAACTCGACAAGGACGGACTTATCTATGTCGGCGGCGGCGCCAAGCGCGAATCCCTTGCGCTGCGCCTGGCCAATCGGCACGGGCTGGTGACCGGTGCCACGGGGACCGGCAAGACCGTGACGTTGCAAGTGCTTGCGGAGGGTTTCTCGCGCGCCGGCGTGCCGGTCTTCGCCGCCGACATCAAGAGCGACCTCTCCGGCATCGCCGCCATCGGCGAGGCCAAGGAACCGTTCGTCAAACGCGCGAAGGAACTGGGCTTCGCTTACCAGGTCGATGAATTTCCCGTCATTTTCTGGGACATTTTCGGCGAGCAGGGCCACCCGGTGCGTGCCACCATTTCGGAAATGGGGCCGCTCCTGCTGGCGCGGCTCATGGACCTCAATGAGGTGCAGGAGGGCGTTCTCAATATCGCGTTCCGCGTCGCCGACGAGCAGGGCCTGCTGCTTCTCGACCTCAAGGACCTGCGCGCGGTATTGGCGCTGGTCGCCGAACATGCCTCGGAGCTGACCGCGCTCTACGGCAATATATCCAGGCAGACGGTGGGGACGATCCAGCGCGCGCTCCTGGTCATCGAAAACCAGGGAGGCACGAAGTTCTTCGGCGAGCCGGCGCTGGTGCTCAAGGACTTCATGCGCGTCGATTCAAGCGGCCGCGGCGTCATCAATATTCTCGCGGCCGACAAGCTGATGGAAAATCCACGGCTCTATGCGACCTTCCTGTTATGGCTGCTCGCGGAACTGTTTGAGGAATTGCCGGAAGTGGGCGATCCCGACAAGCCCAAGCTCGTGTTCTTTTTCGACGAGGCGCACCTGCTTTTCAATGAGGCGCCCAAGGCGCTGCTCGAAAAGATCGAGCAGGTGGTGCGGCTGATCCGTTCCAAGGGCGTCGGCGTGTTCTTCGTCACCCAGAACCCGCTCGACGTGCCCGACCGCGTGCTGGCGCAACTCGGCAACCGCGTGCAGCACGCATTGCGCGCATTCACGCCGCGCGACCAGAAGGCCGTGCGCGCCGCCGCCGAAACATTCCGTCCCAACCCCGCGCTCGATACCGCGCAGGTGATCACCGAACTCGGCAAGGGCGAGGCGCTGGTATCCTTTCTCGAAGGCAACGGCACGCCCTCGATGGTCGAGCGCTGCATGGTGCGCCCGCCCTGTGCGCGGGTGGGCCCAGTGAGCGAGCCGGAGCGTCGCGCGGTGATCGCGCGAAGCGTGGTGAAGGGCAAGTACGACACGGCGGTCGATTCCGAGTCCGCCTACGAGGTTCTACAGAAGCGCGTCAAGGAGGGTCGCGCGACGGTTACGCCGCCGCCGGCCGACGGTTCCGCGCCGCAGGCGCCGGGCGCGGAGGCGGCCAATGGCGGTATCCTGGCGAGGATCGGCGCCGTGTTCGGCGGCATCTTCGGCACCAGCCGCGCGCGCGGCGCGCGGCTGACCACCGGCCAGCGCATCGCGCGCGAAGTCACCCGCAGCGTCGCCAATCGCGTCGCCGGGCAGATTGCCGCCGACCTTGGCAAATCGCTCGGCGGCAAGACCGGGGGCACGATTGGGCGTGCCATCCTGCGCGGCACGCTCGGCGGCATCCTGCGGCGCTAGCACCATGACACCCACCGCCGCGCTGCCCGCCGTTCTTGACCGCATCGATCGCGACCTTGACGCCAGCCTTGAGCGCCTATTCGCGCTCCTGCGCATACAATCGATATCGACCGACGCGGCCTATGCGCCGCATTGCCGTACCGCCGCCGAGCACATCGCGCGCGAACTGGCCGGGCTTGGCTTTGCCGCCGACGTCCACGCGACCGCCGGCCATCCCATCATGCTGGCGCATGCCAATGGCGGTGGCGGCAAGCGGGTGCTGTTCTACGGCCATTACGACGTCCAGCCGGTCGATCCGCTGGAACTGTGGCAGACGCCGCCGTTCGAGCCGCGCATCGCGACCTTGCCCAACGGCCGCAAGGCGATCGTCGCGCGCGGAGCGGCCGACGATAAAGGCCAGGTGATGACCTTCATCGAGGCCTGCCGCGCTTGGCAGGCGGTTGCCGGCGCGCTGCCGGTGGCGGTGACGGCGATGATCGAGGGCGAGGAGGAGTGCGGCTCGAAGAACATTCTGCCCTTCGTCGAGCGGCATGTTTGGCGGCGCGGCGCAAAACCCCATCCGCGTGCTGACCCGCATTCTCGGCGCCATCCATGACGACAATGGGCGTATCGTCATTCCGGGTTTTTATGACGGCGTCAAGGAATTGCCCGATGATATCAAGCGGCAATGGGCGGTGCTTGATTTCACGCCGCAGGGGTTTCTCGGCCAGGTCGGCCTGTCGGTGCCGGCCGGCGAGACGGACCGCACGTTGATGGAACAATTGTCGTCGCGCCCGACCTGCGACGTCAACGGCATCTGGGGCGGCTATGCCGGGCAGGGATCGAAGACGGTCATTCCCGCGCAGGCCGCGGCCAAGATATCGTTCCGCCTTGTCGGTGGCCAGGAGCCCGAGAACATCCGCGCCGCGTTTCGCGGTTTCGTGCGCGCGCGCCTGCCGGCCGATTGCAGCGCGGCGTTCACGAGCCATGCCGGCGCGCCGGCGGTGGCGCTCGACTGGTCGATGCCGCAGCTTGCCGCCGCGCGCGCGGCACTCGGCGAGGAGTGGGGCCGGCCGGCGTTGCTGATCGGATCGGGCGCGTCGATCCCCGTGGTCGCCGATTTCAAGCGCCTCCTGGGAATGGATACGCTGCTGATCGGCTTTGGCCTCGACGACGACCGCATTCATTCGCCCAATGAAAAATATGACCTCACGAGTTTCCATAAGGGCACGCGGTCGTGGGCGCGCGTGCTGGCGGCACTGGCGTAGCAAGGAATTTTACGCGGTGCGGACACGGTTTTGCCGTCAAATCGTGCGCTACTCGCCAAGCTCGGCGCGCCGGCGCTAAGGTGTTTGCCGTTGTTGGTCCCCACGAAACGCGTCGGTTGGGTGCGGGTGCGAAATTGCACCGCACCTTTGCGCGATTTGCATCAAGGCGTCGGCGCCGCGCCGTGACGACGGCCGGCGGTGCGGGTGGAAATGCCGTGATCGCAATTTCCAATTTGCCGAAAAAGCAGGGCATTGTTGCGTGCGCCGATGAATGCGAGAGGCGATGGAGATTACCGCGGACCACGACAATCATTTTTCCCAATTTAAGGAAAGGGTAGCATCATGGCGGCGACCGATTGGCGCCTGAAGGGCGAATGGCTGAAGAATTGTAACTGCGATTATGGTTGCCCGTGCGACTTCAACGCGGCTCCCACGCACGGCACGTGCAAGGGCCTGATGGCCATGCATGTCACCAGCGGCCATTTCGGCAAGGTGAAACTCGATGGGATTTCATTTGTTGTCACCATCGATTTTCCAGGCCCCCTACATGAGGGCAACGGGACGCTGCAGCCCATCGTCGACGCGCGCGCCACGTCAGAACAGCGCGATGCCCTGTTCCAGATCATGTCGGGAAAACACTCGGCGGAGGGTACGCTTTTCCATATTGTGAGCCTCATCATCACCAAGATGCTCGAACCGGTTTTCGCGCCGATCGAGATGACATTCGACTACGCCAAGCGCCGCGCGCGCCTGTCGATCCCCGGCGTACTGCAATCCGATGTCGAGCCGATCCGCAATCCGATCAGCGGGGCGGAACACCGCATTCGCGTCGTCATGCCCGACGGTTTCGAGCATCACGAAGGCGAGGTGGCGCACGCGACCATCGACAGCTTGGCCGGCATCAGGTTCAAGGTGGCGAAAGGTCATTCCACGCTGGCGCGCGTGGAGCAGACGCCGGCCGGCGTCGCGGCTTAAGGCATTTCCGGCGGCGGCGGGGACGGTTTCTTCGTGCAGGAGGCGCGGGCCCGGCCACGCCGGCGCCGCTTGCGCGATTGGGGAGAGGAACGGGTCGCGGGTCGGCCTCGGCCCTGCCGGATGGTGCGCCGCATGGATCGCAAGCGCGATATTTCCGGACTTGAGCGGCTATTGCGGTGCGAGCGGGCGGCGACGCTGATCGCGTTGGTTATGGCGTCGCTTGCGGCTTGGGCCTACACGCTGGCCGGCGCCGGCATGGGCGCGCCGTCCGCGCCACTGGCACAGGCGGAGATCGGAAGAGC
>JACQAE010000131.1 GCA_016195095.1 Pseudomonadota bacterium | reverse complement strand
GCAGCTCGTGCGCGCGCAACTTGAGCGGCTCAACCGCGCGCTGGTCGCGGTACCGTTGCGCAAACCCATTATTGGCCAGACCGAAACCTCGTCGGGCTTCGGCGTGCGCATCGACCCGTTCATCCGCGCGCCGGCCATGCATACCGGGCTTGATTTTCGCGGCTCGACCGGCGAGCCCGTGCGCGCCACCGCCGCCGGCACCGTGACCACGGCCGGGTGGAACGGCGGCTATGGCCAGATGGTCGAAATCGACCATGGCAATGGGTTCGCGACCCGCTACGCGCATCTCTCCAAGATCGACGTCGATGTCGGCGACAAGGTGCACGGCGGCCAGACCGTCGGCCGCCTCGGCTCGACCGGACGCTCGACCGGCCCGCATCTGCACTATGAAACGCGCGTCGAGGGCGAGGCCGTCGACCCGCAGAAATTCCTGCGCGCCGGAATTAGGCTCGGCGGCGATCCGCGATAAAACGCGGCCGCCGTCCGCTTGACCATTCCATGGCCGGCCGCGCGCGCCTGACGGCGCCGCGGGGCAAAGGCCTATTTGCCCTTTTCGATGTGGGTGACCGTCAGCGCGCCATTGACGCGATCGACCTCGAACTTGACCTTGTCGCCGACTTTGACCGTCTTGAGCATGGCCGCGTCCTTGACGCGAAACACCATGGTCATGCCGTCCATGTCGAGATTCTTGATCGGCCCGTGATTGAGCGTGATCTTGCCGGCGGACTCATCGATCTTGCGCACCTCGCCCGCGACCATCGCCGATTGCGCCAGCGGCGTCTCCTTGTGTGTTGGGTGAAGGGGCTATTTGACGACGATCGTGCCAATCATCCCGGCTTCGCGGTGACCGGGAATGAGGCAGCCATATTCGAACGTTCCGCGCTTGGTGAATCGCCACACGATCTCCTGCGATTTCTTCGGCGCCACGCGCCGCGCGTTGGGGTCGTCGTGCTCCATGTCGGGATTCTTTTTCATCTGCTCGGCATGCTTGAGATTCTCCGCCGTCGTCGCCAGCACGAATTCGTGTTCAAGCTCGCCATTGTTGCGCAGCGTGAATCGAATCTGCTCGCCGCGCTTGATTTCCAGCCGGTCGGGAATGAACAACATCTTGCCGTCGCCCTCGCGCATCACGACCAGAACGACGCGCGCCGGCCGTTTGGGATTGCCCGGCTCGCCGCTGGAGAAGCCCTCCTCGTGGCTGTGTCCGGCGGCGCCGGGAGCGCCTTGCAGAGCGGAGATTCCCGCCATCAAGGCGACGAAAGTCGCGGCAATGATTGACCGTTTCATATTGATGCTCCTGTTCAGTGTTGCTTGGCGTGCGAACCGTGGGCGCCGGGCTTGACGACGTTGACTTCGATGGCGGGCTGGCCGCTCGTGGGCCCCTGGCTGCGGCGTGCCGGCGCGCCGGCAGCCGGCGCGCCCACTTCATAGGACACGGTGCCCGGCGGGTGCTGGTACCAACCCGGATCCTTGTAGTCGTTGGCGCCGAGCCCCTCGCGCACCTTCACGACGGTGAACATGCCGCCCATCTCGACGGCGCCGAACTGCGCGAACCCCGTCATCATCGGCAGCGTATTGTCCGGCATCGGCATCTCCATCTCGCCCATTTCGGCCATACCGGTCGAACCCATGGGCATATAATCGCGCGAGGCGACGCCGCGGATCGCCTTGACGAGGTCGCGGTTGTCGACGCCGATGAATGTGCGCACGTTGTGACCCATGGCGTTCATGGTGTGATGCGACTTGTGGCAATGCAGCGCCCAGTCGCCGGGCTCGTCGGCGACGAACTCATAGGCGCGCATGGCGCCAACCGGGATGTCGATCGTGACCTCGGGCCAGCGCGCGCCCGCCGGCACCCAGCCGCCGTCGGTGCAGGTGACCTCGAAATGATAGCCATGCATGTGAATCGGGTGGTTGGTCATCGTGAGATTGCCGACCCGCACGCGCACGCGGTCGCCCTTGCGCACCACTAGGTGATCGATGCCGGGGAAGGCGCGGCTGTTGATGGTCCACAGGTTGAAATCGAGCATGGTCATGACCTTCGGCATGTAGCTGCCGGGATCGATGTCGTAGGCGTTGAGCAGGAACACGAAATCGCGGTCGACGCGGTGCAGCTTGGGGTCGCGCGGATGCACGACGAAGGAGCCCATCATGCCCATGGCCATCTGCACCATTTCGTCGGCATGCGGGTGGTACATGAACGTCCCGCTCTTCTTGAGGAGGAACTCGTAGACGAAGGTCTTGCCCGGCTTGATATGCGGCTGCGTCAATCCGCCGACGCCGTCCATGCCACAGGGCAAGAGCATTCCATGCCAATGGATCGTGGTGTGTTCGGGCAGCCGGTTGGTGACGAAGATGCGCACCTTGTCGCCCTCCACCGCCTCGATGGTCGGGCCCGGCGACTGGCCGTTGTAGCCCCACAGATGCGCCTTCATGCCGGGCGCGATTTCGCGCACCACCGGCTCGGCGACGAGATGGAATTCCTTCCACTCCCCGTTCATCCGCCACGGCAGCGTCCAGCCGTTGAGCGTGACGACCGGCTGGTAGTTGGGCCCGCCGGCGGGCGCCAAGGGCGGCTGCATCGCCGCGCTTTCCATCGAGACGGCCTCGGGAATCGATGCCGCCTGCGCGCGGCCGCTCACGACCGCGGCGCCGGCAAGCAATGCCGACGACCCGATAAATCCCCTGCGAGACAGCATGTTCGTTCTCCTTTCAATGACCACCGCCGCCCTCCGCCGCCGCCGTCGCGACCGCCGGCGCCGGCCCCGCCCCGCCGCCTGCGCCGTCGCCGGCGACGGCGGCGGCGAGATTGACGCTCGCCAGCCAGAAATCGCGATGCGCGGCGATGGCGTTTGTCGAGGCCGCGATGCGCTGGCGTGCCTCGGTGAGCAGGGCGAAGACGTCGATCTGCATCGCGTTGTAGCGCAGCAGCGTCTCTTCCGAGATGATCTTGCGCAGCGGCAGCACCTCGCGATCGTAATGCGCGGCGATGTCGTGGCTCGAGCGGTAGGCGGCGTAAGCCGCGCGCGCTTGCGAGCGCGCATTGATGGCGGTCGCGGCGAGGCGGTTAACCGCCTGCATGTAGGTTTCGCGCGCCTCGCGCACCTTGACCTCGCCGAAATCGAACAACGGAATCTGAAATCCGATCTCGATCCCGCTATCGCGCACCTTGTGACCTTCGGCGCGATCGCGCGTCGTGCGGCCGACCCCGTCGACCTCCAGCAGGTTGACGAACCGCGTCGCCTGGGTGAGGCCGTAGAGGCGGATCAATGCCGCGATCTCGGCGCGCGCCAGCGCAATGTCGATACGCCGCTGCATCGCCTCCGATTCAACCGCCGGCAGCCCCGTCGCCCGCCGCGGCAGCGGCGGCAGGCGCGGCGGCAGGCGGAATGCGATGTCTCCGCCCCACAAGCCAATCAGCCGCGTGAGCGCCTCGCGCTCTCCCGCCGCCGCGAGCCGCGCGCGCGCCAGGTCGGAGGTCAACTCGGCGTAGAAAACGTGCTCGCGCGCCTGGTCGAGCTTGTTCATCCCGCCCGAGCGTCCGAGTCGCTCGCCGAGCGCGCTGGCGGTGCCGGCGGCGCTAACGGCCTGGGTAAGGAACTGTTCCAGCTCGCGCGCGGCGAGCGCGCGGTAATAGGCGCGGCGCGCGTCGGCGGCAACCCTGAGGACATCGCCGGCGATGGCGAGTTGGGCGGCGCGGAACCGTTCGGACGCGATCTTGGCGCGCGCGGGCAACGTCACCAGTGCCAGGACGTTGGCGATGATGCGCTTCTCGACCTCGATTTCCACCGGACCGGAGAGCCGTTCCACCGAGAATCCGGGATTCGGCGGCAGGCTGGCGCCGACCATGCGCGCCTCGGCGATGCCGAGTTCGTTGAAGGAGGCCTGCAGGCCGCGATTGTTGAGGAGCGCGATCTGCACGGCGGCGTCGGCGTCGAGCGGACGCGCGAGCAATTGCGCGATGCGCGCGCGCACGGCCTCCGCTTCTTGCGGCGTGCGCACGGCGACGACGTCCTTGCGCAATTCGCGCGCGGCAATGTCGGCAACCGCGTCCATGCCGCCGTCGGCCGAGAATGTCTTGCAGCCGGCAAGCCCCAGGAGCGCGCCAAGCGCCAAGAGCGCGCAAGGCCCGCACGCCACGCGGCCGCGCGGGCGCATACTTTGCGTCACCGGCCGGCATGGCGATGACGGCGTCGAAGCGGCCGGCGAATGGCCAGGAATATTGGGCATGCGCGGCCTCATTGCTTGGGCGCCGGCGCGACGCGATCGTTGCGCTCGCGCCAGGGGGCCGGTTCGACCGGACGGCGGCTCACGTAGCCGGCAACGCTCGAGCGATAACGGGCCGGCGGCACGCTCGCCTGCGGATCGGCCGGGTCGGCGCCCGAATAGGGCAATGGCGGCGCGGCGCACCCCGCGGCCAGCGCAGCGAGAAGAATTGCAAAAACGATTTTCATGCCCACGCTCCCGCATGCGCCCGGCATCACCAGGGGCATGCACGCATCAGTAGCGATAACAACGATGGAATCGGAATTCCCGCCACAAGTGCGGCGCCGGCTATTTGTCGGCAAGCACAATGCGTGGCGTCAACGCGGGCAGCCATCATCAAGGATGACGCAAGCCAGCCCTTACGTCAGCGTCATCGGGGGGGAGGATCGAGGGCGCGCGTAGGCGCCGGATGCAGGATCGCGGCGGTCGAAAAGCGGTAATCGCCACCCGCCGGCGGATGCTGCACACTCGCCGCAACGACGATGAACGCCGCCGGCGCACAGGCGGCATTGCAACACCCGTAATCAGCGGTCCCGCCGTCATGCGCGCCGCCAGGGCGATATTCGCACTGCGCAATCGGCGCCGCCGCCTGATGCGTTGCATGCTCGCCGGATCGCGCGCCGAGACCCTGCCCATGCGCGTGGGACTGATGCGACTGCGTTTGCTGCGACTGGCCGCCTCCATGCCCCGGCGTCATGCCAAAGGCGACGTGCGGCACATAGGTGTTCATCGCCGCGATCGAGATCGTGGCGATGACAATGAACACACGGCGTGCGAACTCGCGCATCATGCGGCGAAGATAGTTGATCTCTTCCCAGCGCGCAACGCGGGCGCGTGCGCCCGTGGTGCTTTTTTCGACGACGGAAAACCGCCTTCCGCACGAACGCCGACCGTGCCAAGTGCGCCGCCGCTCTGCGGCTGAACGAACGTTAAGTATGGGGCGCCGCCAAGGCGCGAGGTGCGTTTCGCTCCCTGTCCCGCGTGCCGAAAGCATGGTCGATTCGCGTTTACGCACGATGAAATCCGTTTCGCGCCCGCGATCATGGCGGCGCGGCTCGCGCAGACTTGATCGGCGCGCGCGCGCGATCACCAAAAGGTGACACCGTTTACGCCGGCGAGGCCATGCGCCACGCCGGCCAATGCCTTACTCGACATCCTCGATCTTGGCGGATTCCTTGCCGAACGCCTTGCGCGCGAGTTCCGCCTCCATGAACTGGTCGAGGTCGCCGTCGAGCACCGCGCCGGTATTGGATGTCTGCACCCCGGTGCGCAAATCCTTGACCATCTGGTAGGGCTGCAGCACGTAGGAGCGAATCTGGTGGCCCCAGCCGATGTCGGTCTTGGCCGCCTGGTCGGCGATGGCCTTTTCCTCGCGCTTCTTGAGTTCGCGCTCGTAGAGGCGCGCGCGCAGCATGGTCCAGGCCTGCGCGCGGTTGCGGTGCTGGGAACGATCGTTCTGGCACACGACGACGATATTGCTGGGAATATGCGTCAGGCGTATCGCCGATTCGGTCTTGTTGACGTGCTGGCCGCCGGCGCCGCCGGCGCGCATCGTATCGACGCGCACGTCGGATTCCTTGATGTCGACCTTGATGCGGTCGTCGACAACCGGGTAGACGGTGACGCTGGCGAATGACGTGTGCCGCCGCGCGTTGGAATCGAACGGCGAAATGCGCACCAGCCGGTGCACGCCACTCTCGGTCTTGAGCCAGCCATAGGCGTTGCGACCCTTGACCTGGATCGTCGCCGACTTGATGCCGGCCTCCTCGCCCTCCGTTTCCTCCAGATAGTCCACCTTGAAGCCGTGCTGCTCGGCCCAGCGCGCATACATGCGCGCCAGCATCGCCGCCCAGTCCTGGCTCTCGGTGCCGCCGGCGCCGGCATGGACCTCGAGAAAGCTGTCATTGACATCTGCCTCGCCCGACAAGAGCGCCTCAAGCTCGCGCCGCGCCACCTCGGCCTTGAGCTTGCGCAGCGCCGCCTCGGCGTCGGCGACGACGCCGCGGTCCTTCTCGCTTTCGCCGAGCGCGATGAGGGTGACCTGGTCGTCGAGCTCCTGCTCGACGCGCGCGAGCGCGGCAAGCTGGTCTTCGAGCGCGGTGCGCTCCTGCATCACGCGTTGGGCACGCGCCTGGTCGCTCCACAGTTCGGGATCCTCAGCCAGCCGATTGAGTTCCGCCAGCCGCGCGCGCGCACGATCGACGTCAAAGATGCCTCCTCAGCAGCCCGACCGACTGCCTGATGTCCGCGACGATGGTCTCGATTTCCGCGCGCATGATTTGGATGACCTGCCCTTCGCCACTGGGGGATATACAATATTTGCTTCCGGGGATGTATCGTCGCGCGGCTTTTGATTCAACCCGAATGGGCGCGGTCGGTCGCGCCCGGAGACCGCCAATGCCGGCAGATCCGACGCGCGAGCGTCTCCTTGGTACGTGGACGCTCGTGGCGGTCATCAATACAGACGTCGCCAGCGGCGAGAAAACCGACTTTTTCGGGCCCGACCCAGTTGGCTATATCCACTATGCGGCGGAGGGCCGCATGATGGTGATCAACGTGCGCAGCGACCGCGCCCGCCCGGCGGGCGCCACGCCAAGCGCGCGGGAGGCCGCGGAACTCTTGCGCAGCGTCGTTGCCTATGGCGGCGAATACACGATCGAGGGCAATGAAATCACGCATCACGTCGATATTTCGTGGAACGAATCCTGGACCGGCACCAAGCAGACGCGCATTTTCCGCTTCGAGGGCGACCGCATCCACCTGTCGACCAAGCCGTCGCCCGACCCCGTGCATGGCCGCTTGAGCGTGCGCACGATGACGTTTGAGAAGATCAAATAGCCAGAGCGTTTTCGAGCCAAGTGGGTACCGGTTCGCGTAAAGAAAACGCGTCAATTCAAAAAGCCAGAGCGTTTTCGCGCCAAGTGGGTACCGGTTCGCGTAAAAAAACGCGTCAATTCAAAAAGCCAGAGCGTTTTCGAGCGAAGTGGGTGCCGGTTCGCGTGAAGAAAACGCGTCAAAACAAAAGCCAGAGCGTTTTCGAGCGAAGTGGGTACCGGTTCGCGTAAAGAAAACGCGTCAAAACAAAAAATTAGAGGCCCGGCTTTGATTCCATCAAGGCCGGAAAGGCTCCAAGCCGCGCCAGGGCGAACGGACCCAGGCACGCCGGAAATCCAGGAGCGTCAATAGAGCCCGAACGGGCGCAACGGTCGCTCGAATTCCGGCGGCGGCCGGGCAAAAACCGGCTGGCCCTGCGATTCGGCCATGCCGATGACGGAAGCATAGTCCGGCGGGGCGGTGCCGGGCTTGAAGGCCTCGAGGATGGTGCCGCGCGTGTCGGGGCCGGCGCGCGTACCCGATCTCGGGTCGATGCGAATGAGCTTGATGCCGGGCGGCACGCGGAACGGCGCCGCCGGCTTGTCAGCCAGCGCCGCCTTAAGGAAATCGCGCACCACCGGCGCCGCGAGATGGCCGCCGGTCGCGCCGCGCGCGAGATGCCGCGGCTTGTCGTAGCCCATGTAGACGCCGACCGCGATATCGGGCGTGAAGCCGATGAACCAGACGTCCTTTTCGTCATTGGTGGTTCCGGTCTTGCCGGCCACCGGCCGCCCCACCGCCTTGACCACGGTGGCGGTGCCGCGTTGCACCACGCCTTCGAGCATGGAGGTGACCTGATAGGCGGTCATCGGGTCGAGCACCTGCTCGCGGCGATCGACCATGGTCGGCTCGTGCTGGTGGCGCCATTGCGCGGCGTTGCAGCCGCGACATTCGCGCGCGTCGTGCTTATAGATCGTGTGACCGTAGCGATCCTGGATGCGGTCGATGAGCGTCGGCAGGATGCGCCGGCCGCCATTGGCGAACATGGAATAGGCGCTGACCATGCGCAGCACCGAGGTCTCGCCGGCGCCGAGCGCGAAGGACAGATATTTGGGCAGGTCGTCATAGACGCCGAAGCGCTTGGCATATTCCGCGATCAGCGGCATGCCGACATCCTGCGCCAGGCGCACCGTCATGACGTTGCGCGAATGCTCGATGCCGAAACGCAGCGTCTGCGGCCCGTAATACTTTCCGGTCGAGTAGTTTTCCGGGCGCCAGGCGGGCATGCCCGGGCCCTGATCGATCTCGATCGGGGCGTCGATGACGACGGTCGAAGGCGTATAGCCGTTGTCGAGGGCGGCGGCGTAGACGAACGGCTTGAACGAGGAGCCCGGCTGGCGCAGCGCCTGAGTGGCGCGGTTGAACTGGCTCTGGTCGAACGAGAAGCCGCCGACCAGTGCCAGCACGCGACCGGTCCACGGGTCCATCACCACCATGGCGCCGGAGACCTCGGGCACCTGGCGCAGGCGGAAGCGATTGTCGTCATTGGCCACGGGTTCGACATAGACCACGTCGCCGGGCGCCAGGACCTGGCCGACACGCGTCACCGCCTTGAACCGGTCGGGGCCGCTCGCCGGCTTCGCCCACTTGACGCCATCGAGCGCGATGTTGCCGATTTGACGCTCGCGGCTGATCGCGCCGCCGGGCTCGCGCACCGGCTGCAGGCCGATGCGCGCCGACTGGTCGCTGGTTTCGATCACCACCGCCGCCCGCCACGGCGTGATGTCGGAGAGCGTCTTGACGTCCGCGAGCTTTACCCCCCAATCACCGCCGAGGTCGATCTTGCCGACCGCGCCGCGATAGCCCTGGCTCTCATCGAAGCGGACCAAACCGTCGATCATGGTGCGGCGCGCGATCACCTGCAACTTGGGGTCGAGCGTGGTGCGCACCGAGAGGCCGCCCTCGTAGAGCTTCTTCTCGCCATAGTGATCGTAGACGTAGCGGCGCACCTCCTCGGCGAAATATTCCGCGGCGAAGATATGCGCGCCGGTCGGGCGCGGCGTGACGTTGAGCGGCGCCTTGAGCGCCGCCTCGCGCTCCGGCGCCGTGATGTGGCCATCCTCGCGCATGCGCTCGATCACGTAATTGCGCCGCTCGATGGCGCGGTCGCGCTGGCGGAACGGGTGGTAATTGTTGGGCGCCTTGGGCAGCGCCGCGAGATAGGCGGCCTCGGCATTGGTGAGTTCGTGCACGGATTTGTCGAAATAGAGCAATGACGCCGCGGCGACGCCATAGGCGCCAAGGCCGAGATAGATCTCGTTGAGGTAGAGTTCGAGAATCTTGTCCTTCGAATAGGTGCGCTCGATCTTGAGCGCGAGCAGCGCCTCCTTGACCTTGCGCTCCAGCGAGACCTCGTTGGAGAGCAGGAAGTTCTTGGCCACCTGTTGCGTGATCGTGGAGGCGCCCTGCGGGCGGCGATTGCTGCCGTAATTTTCAAAGAACGCCTTGCCGGCGCGCGCGATGCCGGAAAAATCGAGCCCGCCATGCTCGTAGAAGTTCTTGTCCTCCGCGGCCAGGAAGGCGTTGACGACACGCTTGGGGATGGCCTGGATCGGCAGATAGAGCCGCCGCTGCGTGGCGTATTCGGCGACCAACGCGCCGTCGGCGGCGTGAACGCGGGTCATGACCGGCGGCTCGTAATCCTGAAGCTGCGAGTAATCGGGCAGATCCTTGGAAAAATGCCACAGAATTCCGGCGAGGGCGCCGACGCCGACGACGAACAGAATCGACCCGACGGCAAAGACAAAGCCAAAAAATCGCAACATCAACCGCATGGTCGGACCCTGGTGGTGCGCAACGACGTGCCTGCGCGCATGCGCGGCTCCCAATAGGAGCCGCCGGTCATCATCCTCTATGGGCGAACCGCCCAGAATGTGGCAGGTTTGCGCCCACGTCGCCAGCCGGCGACCGCGTTTCCAAGACGGGCCCGCGCCCGCGCATGATCATCAAACTCGTCGCCCCGTTTTATGGTCAAACTGAGGCCGCTCCGCCGCGCCAATCCGCACCATCCGGTCACCGGCCGGCGCGTGGCGCCCGGGCGCCGGCCAGCCGCGGCGTGAAAAAGGAATCGATAGCAAGAACAATCGCATCCCCAGCGCGCGCGCGCCAGGCTGACGAGGTGAGCGCCCGCAGGTCGCCGCGGTTTGACACATAGCCCAATTCGATGAGGATCGATGGCACATCCGGCGCGCGCAGGACGCGAAATCCCGCTGATTTCAGCGGATGACGGTGCAGTCGAACGGCCGGCTTGAGTTCGCCGACCAGCGTCTTGGCGAACTGCACCGAGAACGTCTTGGTTTCGCGCTGCGCCAGGTCGATGAGGATATCGACGATTTCCTGCGGCTCCTCGGAAAGATCGACGCCGGCGATGACGTCGGCCTTGTTCTCGTTGTCGGCGAGACGCGCGGCCTGGTGGTCGGAGGCGGCTTCCGAGAGCGTGTAGACGGTCGCGCCCTGCGCCTCGCCCTCGCCGCGTGCCAGCGCGTCGCAATGGATCGAGATGAACAACGCGGCGCCAGCGGCGCGCGCCATGCGCACGCGTTCGGGCAGCGACACGAATGTGTCGTCGCTGCGCGTGAGCGCGACGCGATATCGGCCTGTCTTTTCCAGCTTGTCGCGCAGCATCAGGGCAATATCGAGCACGATCGTTTTCTCGGTTTCCCCGCCCGCCGCGCGCGTCCCCGTATCGATGCCGCCATGGCCGGGATCGAGCATGATCAGCGGGAGGTCCGCGTCGGAGCGCGCGCCGGCGGCGGCATTGATCGCACCATGCGCGCTGGTCGGGCCACGGTTCTGCACGGCGATTTCGCGCAAGACGCTGGCCCGGTCGCTGGCCGTCAGTTCGAGCACGAATCGCGCCGGCGCCGCGCCGGCGGCCGCCGCCGCTGGCGCCGCCTGTGCGATGCGCACCGGTCCGCCGGCGTCAACGACGATACGCGAGCCGCCGAGCGTGACCAGGCCATAGCGGAAGGTCTTCACCAGCCCGTGGCCGCGCTCACCTGTTCCCGCCGCGACTTGAAAATCGACCTGCGGAAGATCGATCACCACGCGGTAGGGATCGGCGAGCATGAACGCGCGCATCTCGACGGGACGCGAAAGCTCGACCACCAGGCGAGTTTGCCGCGCATCGCCCGCGAGCCGAATGCCGCTGACCACCGCCATGCCGGCGCCAGCGGAACCCGCCGGGAGTGCCGATTCGCCCGCCGCCGCACCCTGCGCACAAGCCAAGACCGCACCACACAGGGTGGCGAGCGCAAAACGCCGCGCGCGGTCGCCCGCCACATCCCTACCCATCCTGCGCACCTCGCCTGCGCACCCCGCCGAGCGATTGCAAGCCGACCCATTGCAATAGGCCGGCAAGGTTAATCGATTATTGACGCAGTGCACTCGTCGGGCGACTTGCCGCGACATTCGCAACTCAAATGTCGGGGTGGAGCTATCGGCGCGCCGCCGCCGCGCTTGCCAACATGCGGCGCCCGCCGTAAGAAGGATGTGCTGATGGTGTATAAGGATTCCGGTCTTGCCGCGTTCGGGCGTCCGGCACACCCGGCCTTGCTCGCGCCTTTTGCGGTCGCTGGTGGCGACGATGGCGCGCGGTCGGATTGCGCCCTCACCCAATTCGTAAGGACGATCGGAATACGCGCCAGACCTATCACGGTTTGCGCGCATGGCTATCGGCGGACGACCATCCTTGGCAGCGTCGCTCGTTGCCGCTTTTCATCCGGGGTCGCGACCATGCAGTCGACGCGAAACGAAAGCCCGTACATCCGCCGGTTCCCGGCGGCGCGCGGGTTGGCGGCGCGCGCGGCGCCGTGGCGCGATCGCCGCCTTTCCCCGTTCAACCCAGTATCCGGTGTGAGCCCTATGGCGGCGTCTTCCGCCGCCGTCATGGCGGCGCGCCTGCGCGCGCGCACACCGCGCAATGAGACCGATCAATGGCCAACAAGATGCTTATCGACACCACCCATCCCGAGGAAACACGGGTGGTCGTGCTGCGCGGCAATCGGGTCGAGGAGTTCGACTTTGAGTCCGCCAACCGGCGCCAGTTGCGCGGCAATATCTATCTCGCCAAGGTAACGCGGGTCGAACCGTCGCTGCAGGCCGCCTTCATCGATTACGGCGGCAATCGTCATGGTTTCCTGGCGTTCAGCGAAATTCATCCCGACTATTACCAGATTCCGGTCGCCGATCGCCAAGCGCTGATCGCCGAGGAGGAACGCGCCCACCACGCCGCGGAGGCGGAGGCCGATCGCCGCGCCGGCCGCCCGCACGAACCCTCCCGCCGCCGCAGCGCCACCGCGCGCGCGGATACCCGCTCGCGCAAGGCCGACGCGTCGGAAATGCCGCCCGAGGACGCCGATGCCGACGCGCCGGAAGCGCCGGACGGCCTTGCGGCCGCCGACGCGCCGCATGAAAGCCAAACCGGGGCCTACGCGTGGACCGAATCCGAGGCGCAGGCCGCAACCGATGCACCGGCCGCGGGCCTCGACCCGGCGCCGGCCGAAGGCGTGGCGCGCGACGCCGTCGATGAGGATATTGCGCCAAACGGCGCGCCGCCGGTCGAAGGCGGCGAGGCCGCCGCCGCGTCCGCCGGTGCCGATGATGCCGCCTTCACCAGCGGCGGCGACAATGGCCATGCGCCGACCGAGGTCGTCGAGGAAGAGATCGTCGAATCGGTCGGCGGCGACGCGCTCGAGGAAGTGCAGGAACGGCTGCCGCGCTACCGCCGCCAGTACAAG
This sequence comes from Pseudomonadota bacterium, assembly GCA_016195095.1. Classification (GTDB taxonomy): domain Bacteria; phylum Pseudomonadota; class Alphaproteobacteria; order Rhizobiales; family Xanthobacteraceae; genus JACQAE01. Next base: position 6,376 of record JACQAE010000131.1, on the reverse strand, counting down.
ATCCAGGAGGTGATCAAGCGCCGGCAGATCATGCTGGTGCAGGTGGTCAAGGAAGAGCGCGGCACCAAGGGCGCGGCGTTGACGTCCTACCTCTCGCTCGCCGGCCGCTATTCGGTGCTCATGCCCAATACCGCGCGCGGCGGCGGCGTCAGCCGCAAAATCACCAATATCCTGGACCGCAAGCGCCTCAAGGATCTCGCCCAGGAGCTCGAGGTTCCCGAAGGCATGGGCGTCATCCTGCGCACCGCCGGCGCCAGCCGCACCAAGACGGAGATCAAGCGCGACTTCGAATACCTGCTGCGCCTGTGGGAAACCGTGCGCGACCTGACGCTGCGCTCGACCGCCCCCAAGCTCGTTTACGAGGAAGGATCGCTGATCAAGCGCTCGATCCGCGACCTGTATGGCAAGGAGATCGACGAGGTCATCGTCGCCGGCGACGAAGGCCATCACGAGGCCAAGGATTTCATGCGCATGCTCATGCCGAGCCATGCGAAGAACGTGAAGCCCTACGCCGACGCGCAGCCGCTGTTCTCGCGCTACGGCATCGAGAGCCAGCTCGACGCCATGTTCTCGCCGGTCGTGCAGTTGCGCTCGGGCGGCTATATCGTCCTCAACCAGACCGAGGCGCTGGTATCCATCGACGTCAATTCCGGCCGCGCCACACGCGAGCATCATATCGAGGACACCGCGCTCAAGACCAACCTTGAAGCCTCCGAGGAGATCGCGCGGCAGCTGCGTTTGCGCGACCTCGCCGGGCTCATCGTCATCGACTTCATCGACATGGACGAGAAGCGCAACAACCGGTCGGTCGAGCGGCGGCTCAAGGAATGCCTCAAGGACGACCGCGCGCGTATCCAGGTTGGACGCATCTCGCATTTCGGCCTCTTGGAAATGTCGCGTCAGCGCATCCGCGCCAGCGTGCTGGAAAGCTCGACGGAGACCTGCCCGCATTGCGGCGGCACCGGCCATGTGCGCTCGGTGTCGTCGGTCGCGCTGCAATTGCTGCGCGTCATCGAGGAGACACTCCTGCGCGGCGCGACGCATAATCTCGTCGTGCGCACGCGCTCGGAGATCGCGCTTTACGTGCTCAATCACAAGCGCGCGCATCTGCGCGATCTGGAAAGCCGCTGCCACGTGACGCTCACCATCAGCGCCGACGCGACCATGGGCGGCCAGCAGCCCTTCGTCATCGAAAAGGGCGAACAGTTGCATGTCGCCGCGCCGGTGCGGGCGGCCGTCGTGCAGCCCACCAGCATTGAGCCGCGCGGCGATGTCGAGGATGACGACGACGCGGATGGTGCCGCGGACGAGGCTTTCGCCGTGGTCGCCGACGAGAATGGAGCGCGAGCGGCGGAGGCGCCGGGCGAGCAGACGGAAACGGAAGAACGCGGCGAGAACGGCCAGCGGCGGCGAAGGCGGCGGCGACGACGCGGCAGGCGCGGCGGCGAGGGCCGCGAGGAGCGCGTGGAGGCGGGCGAGAGCGCCGAAAATGTCGAAGACGGCGAGCGTTCGCGCGACGAACCCGCCGCCGCCCCGCAACCCGGCACCGAACCGGATCATTCCACGCCGCCGGCGGTAGCCGGCGAGGACGATGAGAACGCACGGCGGCGAAGGCGCGGCCGGCGCGGCGGGCGGCGCAATCGGCGCGGCCATGAGCTTGAGCAGTCCACGGAAATGGCGGACGCACACGCTTCCCCCGATGCCGCCGCGGCCGAGACGCGACATGGCGGCGCGGCCGACGAATTCGACGACCGCGCGCCCGTTCGCGCGTCGCCGACCGGCAATGAACCCGCGCGCGCCGAGCCGGCGGACGCCGCGATGGCGCAGGGGCGGCTGTTCGCGCCCGAGGCGCCGCCGCACGCCGCCGACGCCGATCCGCCGCGCCGCCGCTCGACGGTGCGCGAGCCGGCGCCCGCAGCCGGCGATTCGGCGCGCGCCTCGGCGGCGCCCGAGCCGTCCTCGGCGCCGGAGATCATCGTCAGCGGCGAGGCGCAGGTGGCGCAAGACGCGCCGCGCCGGTCGGGCTGGTGGGCGCGCCGCTTCGCCGGCGGCGGCAAGGACTGATCGAGAAACCGCCGGCGCCCGCGCCGGTCGCGCGTGCCATCGGCGCGGTCTTGACGGCGCCGTCTTAACCGCGCGGGCAAAAGCGAATTCCCCTTGCGCGCAATCCGTTCTATCGTCGCGCGGGGTGGGAGCGCCGCATGCAAAGCCGCTGGGATGACGCCGAGGCGCAGGCGCTGATCGATCATTATGGCGCGCGCAGCTTCAGCGCCGACTTGGCGCTGCGCATCTACTCGACGCGCCTGCTTGGCCGCGACAAGCGCCTGGTACTGCATGGCGGTGGCAATACGTCCGTCAAGACGCGCATGCACGATCTCAATGGCGAGTTGGTCGATGTCCTGTGCGTCAAGGGTTCGGGCGCCGACATGGCGGCGATCGAACCGGGCGGCCTGCCGGCGCTGCGCATCGCGCCGCTGCGCCGGCTGCGCACGCGCGAGACGTTGGCGGATGCCGACATGGTGCGCATCCAGCGCGCCAATCTCATCGACCCTGCCGCCCCCAATCCGTCGGTCGAAACGCTGCTGCACGCGTTCCTGCCGGCGACCTATGTCGATCACACGCATGCCAGCGCCATTCTCAGCGTCGTCGACCAGGTGGACGGCATGGCGCGCGCTGAGGAAATCTTCGCCGGCCGCATGGGCGTCGTTCCCTATATCATGCCGGGATTCGCCCTCGCCAAAGCGGCGGCTGCAATCTTTGACGCGGCGCCGAAGGTCGACGGGCTGATCCTCGACAAGCATGGCCTGTTCACCTTCGGCGCCACCGCGCGCGAGGCCTACGAGCGCATGATCGCCGCCGTCTCGCTCGCCGAGGCGCGCATCGCGCGCGCGCGCCGGCGCGTTTTCGCCAATGCCGCGCTGCCGGGGAACATTGCGTCCGCCACCGCGCTCGCCCCCATCCTGCGCGGCGCCTGCAGCCGCGCCTACGCCACGCGCGAGGGCGCCTGGCAGCGGCCGATCCTCGAACTGCGCACGGACGCGCAGATTCGCCATTTCGTGGATGGCGGGCGCCTGCGCGACTTCGCGCTGCGCGGCGTGGTCACGCCCGACCACGCGATCCGCACCAAGAACTGGCCGCTGATCGTGGAGACGCCCGTGGCCGGCGGGCTTAACGAGTACAAGCCCTACGCGCGCGCGACGGTGGACGCGTTCGTCGCGCGCTACCGGTCGTATTTCGAGCACCACAACGCCCGCGTCGGCGGCGACCGGCGCATGCTCGACCCGATGCCGCGGGTCGTGCTCGTGCCCGGCATCGGGCTCTACGGTCTTGGGCCGTCAAAAAAGGACGCCTGCATCGCCGCCGATATCGCGCAGGCGGCGATCGAGGCGATTACCGGCGCGGAGGCGATCGGGCGCTTTCAATCGATTTCCGAGGCCGACATGTTCGCCATGGAGTATTGGCCGCTCGAACAGGCCAAGCTCGGCGCCGCGAGCGCGCGGCCGCTGGCCGGCCAGGTCGCCGCCATTACCGGCGGCGCCGGCGCGATCGGCGCCGCGACGGCGCGGGCATTTTGCGCCGCCGGCGCTGAAGTGGCGCTCATCGACATCGACCTGGCGCGCGCGCGCGAGGTCGCCGCCGCGGTCGGCGGTGGCGCCGTCGCCATCGCCGCCGACGTGACCGACGCGCCGGCGGTCACGCGCGCGTTTGACGCCGTGGTCGAGAATTTCGGCGGCCTCGACATTCTCGTCGCCAATGCCGGCGCCGCCTGGCAGGGCCGCATTGGCGAGGTCGAAGAAAAAATCCTGCGCGCGAGTTTCGAGCTCAACTTCTTCGCGCATCAGCGCTGCGCGCAGGCGGCGGTGGCCATCATGCGCGCGCAGGGAACCGGCGGCTGCCTCCTGTTCAACGTATCCAAGCAGGCGGTCAATCCGGGGGCGGATTTCGGCCCCTATGGCCTGCCCAAGGCGGCGACGCTGTTTCTCGTGCGCCAATACGCGCTCGATCACGGCGCCGACAAGATCCGCGCCAATGGCGTCAACGCCGACCGCGTACGCTCGCGGCTGATGACGCCTTCCTTCATCGCCGAGCGGGCGCGCGCGCGCGGGCTCGGCGAGGCCGACTACATGCGCGCCAACCTGCTCGGCTACGAGGTCACCGCCGACGACGTCGCGCAGGCGTTCCTGCATCATGCGCTGGCGCTCAAATCGAGCGGCGACGTGACGACGGTCGACGGCGGCAATATCGCCGCCGCGTTGCGCTAGAGCATGATTCCGAAAAATGGGAACCGCCTTTCGGAAAAGATCATGCTCGCATAAAAGGCAAGAGCGATCGCGCGAATTGGCGATCGCGCGAATTGGCGATCGCGCGGTTTGGCGATCGCGCGGTTTGGCGATCGCGCGAATTGGCGATCGCGCGATTTGGCGACCGCGCTTGGGCCGAGACGCCCGGCGGGCGCGCGCTTACGAGCACCCCGTCGTTGACCCGCAGGTGTCGCATTTCATGCAGGTGCCGTTGCGCACCAGCGTGAAGTTGCCGCACTCGCCGCAGGCCTCGCCCTCGTAGCCCTTGGCGCGCGCTTCCGCGCGTTTCTCGGCGGCGGCGAATTTGGCGTGCGTGCGTGCGTCGGCGGCGTTGAGCTGTTCGAGCGCCTGCACGGGCGACAATTTCTGCTCGGGCTCGCTCTTGAGCGCCGTCGCGCCGGAGACGTCGGCGCGCGCACCGCCCGACCCGACCGTGGTCAAGCGGCCGCCAGCGGCGCCCGGCGCCGCGCGCGCCATGCCGCCCTCCCCGCTCGCCGGGGCTGGGATGCCCGCCGCCGGTCCGCGCGCCTCGCCGCCGCCGGGCATGACCACGAGCTTGTCGCTGCGCGAGCGCGTCAGCCCCTTGGAAACGTAGCGCGAGGCCGGCTGACCGGGCCTGCCTTCCTCGACGCCCTTGCCGAGCGCGTCATAGCCGCCTTCGCTGGCATCGACATGGGCGAGGTCGAAGCGGTCGAGATAGCTCACCGCCAGCTCGCGGAACACATAGTCGAGGATCGAGGTCGCGTATTTGATCGAATCATTGCCCTGCACCGGGCCGGACGGCTCGAAGCGCGTGAAGGTGAAGGCATCGACATATTCGTCGAGCGGCACGCCATATTGCAGGCCGAGAGAAACGGCGATGGCGAAATTGTTCAACAGCGAGCGCAGCGCCGCGCCCTCCTTGTGCATGTCGATGAAGATCTCGCCCAGCCGTCCGTCGTCATATTCGCCGGTGCGCAGATAGACCTTGTGCCCGCCGACCACGGCCTTCTGCGTGTAGCCCTTGCGCCGGTCGGGCATGCGCTCGCGCTCGCGCAGCACGGTGATGCGCTCGACGACCTTCTCCACGATCCGCTCGGCAAGAACGGCGGTGCGCGCCGCGGCCGGCTTATCGATGAAGGCGGCGACCGCGTCGTCGGCCTCCTCATCCTCGTCATCGGCGATGAGCTGGCTTTGCAGCGGTTGCGAGAGCTTGGAGCCGTCGCGATAGAGCGCGTTGGCCTTGAGCGCTAGCTTCCAGGAGAGAAGATAGGCCGCCTTGCAGTCCTCGACCGTCGCGTCATTGGGCATGTTGATGGTCTTGGAAATGGCGCCGCAGATGAATGGCTGCGCCGCCGCCATCATGCGGATATGGCTCTCGACCGAGAGATAACGTCTGCCGGTGCGCCCGCACGGGTTGGCGCAGTCGAACACGGGATAGTGCTCGGGCTTGAGATGCGGCGCGCCCTCCACCGTCATGGCGCCGCAGACGTGCACGTTGGCGGCCTCGATCTCGCGCTTGCCGAAGCCGAGATGGGTCAGGAGGTCGAAGCCCGGCGCGGCGAGCGCGTCGGCGCCCACCTTGAGGCTTTCGCGGCAGAATTCCTCGCCCAGCTGCCATGGCCGACGGCGTAGGCGACGATCTCCTCGATCTGGTCTTCGGCATAACCCAGAGTGCGGAGCGCGTCCGGCACCAAGCGGTTGATGATCTTGAAATAGCCGCCGCCGGCTAGCTTCTTGAACTTCACCAGCGCGAAATCGGGCTCGATGCCGGTGGTGTCGCAATCCATGACCAGGCCGATCGTGCCGGTCGGCGCGATCACGGTGGCCTGCGCGTTGCGGTAGCCATGCGCCTCGCCGAGCATGAGCGCGCGGTCCCAGGCCGCCTTGGCGTGCGCCAGGAGCGCCGCACCCTCTTGGCCCAGCGCGACGCAGGTAGCGCCGTCGAGCCGCACCGGCGGGGTCGCGAGTTTTTCGTAGCCGGTCTTTTCGCCATGCGCTGCGCGGCGGTGATTGCGCATCACGCGCAGCATGTGCTCGCGGTTCTTCTTGAAGCCGGGAAAGGGGCCGAGTTCCTTGGCCATTTCGGCGGAGGT
>JACQAE010000005.1 GCA_016195095.1 Pseudomonadota bacterium | reverse complement strand
TGGCGCTGTCGATGATCTCGGTGATGAGGGTGCGCATTTTGGCGCCCACCGGGTTGGTCTGCTCGTTCACCGAGCGATCGCGCGCGGCGCTATTTTTCACGATGACCTCGAAATTCTTGACGTATTGATCGACGAGGCCGGCGGCGCGGCGCACGGATTCCTTGACCTCCGGGAGGATCAGATTCTCGTCGAGCTTCTTGAAGTTCTCGTCGAGATGCTTGGTCAACTCGTGGACGCGATTTTGCGAGGCCTGGTCGCCGCGTTGCACGAAGGCCAGCACATTGCGCCGCAATCCGACGAATTCGCGCTCGGTTTCGACCAACCGCAGCGTGTTGCTCGACATCAAGTCGTAGCGCTGAAGCGCGATACGGGCGGCGTCGAGGCCGAAATAGCCGGCGGTCGCCACCACGGCGAGCAGCGCGATGATGAGCATGAACCCGCCGCCGATGCGGGTGCCGATCTTGAAGCGGCTGCCGAGGTCATTGAGGAAATTCATGGGATTGCCTTTCTTCGGGACAGGAATGGTATCTGCGTTGGAGCGGACTCTGGGTACGGACGTTTATCGATCGCGATCCGCGCGGCGGCGGGAACCTGCGACGGACCGCGATCGCGCGCGGCGGTCGCGGGAAACGAGGATTGACAACCGCGCGGCGGCGGGTGGGAACGCCGCCGCGCGGCCGCGTCGACACGAGCCGTTTGCTCCCTTAGGCGGTGCGTGCCGAAAGTGGAGATGGTTGGAAGAGCGCAAGCCGCATGGCCGCCTGGCGTCACGCAGGGCCTGGCCCGCCGCTCGATTGCATGGCTGTACCACGCCCCGCGCGGGCCTCTTCGATTGGCCAGATTCCGCCGAATGATGCTCCGCGCGCCGCATGGCTGATTCGCCGTGGTAAATCTCGGCGAGAAATAGCGTCGGCTTGGTTACCTAATTGTTAATTCGACCTATAACTGGCCGGACATGACAGCTTAATCGATGAGGAATACGATAGTATTAGCCATGAAACATGTAATACATCTGCAATGTTGCTATGCCGTTGTGGAAATGATTTCAGATTAATATTCGGTTATTATGAACAATTACAAACAATAATGTTGTGTCATAGCTTTGATACGTTGCGTCAAGCGGCGCCTCATAGCCGCGCATTATGAACTATACTTTATTTTTATGGGACGATTGCAGCGTCAGCGCGCGCCTCGCGGCGAGACAAAGTGTTTTTTTTCGGGCAAAAATATTTTTACGATAATGCTCGCGATCGATGGAATGTGACCACCCCGCGCCTGTCGCGCCGCCGGGCCGGGCGCAAAATGGCGCGCGGGATCGGCGCGGGCCGGTCAAACGCGATTTCGAAGCGGAAACGCGCGCATGGGAACGCGCGCAAGGCAACGCGCCGGAATATACGCTAGCGCGGATCGCCGCCCGGTTCGCCGCCGGATTGCCCGCCCTTGCCGCCGATCTTCTTGAGCCGCGCCAAAACCGCCCGCACGTCGAGTTCCTCGCTCGGCTTTTTCTCGGCCTGCGCGTGGGCGGCCTCGCGCGCGGTGGTCAATTCCGCCGGCAGCAGCGTTACGCCCGGTTCCGGCTCGGTCGGGCGCTCCTTGGCGGCGCGCCGCACCTCCATATCGAGGTCGATCTGCGAGCACAGGCCAAGTGTGACCGGATCCATCGGTTGCAGGTTGGTCGCGTTCCAATGCGTGCGGTCGCGAATGGCGTCGATGGTCGATTTGGTGGTGCCGACCAGGCGCATGACCTGGCTGTCCTTGAGCTCGGCATGATTGCGCAACAGCCACAGGATGGCGTTGGGCCGGTCCTGGCGGCGCGATACCGGCGTATAGCGCGGGCCCTTCTGGCGCTTGGGCTCGGGCAGGCGCACCTTGGGATTGGCGAGCTTGAGGCGATGATCGGGCGCGCCTTCGGCGACGGCGATCTCCTCGCGCGTCAATTGCCCGCTCTGAACCGGGTCGAGCCCCTTGATGCCCTGCGCCGCGTCGCCGTCGGCGATCGCCGTCACTTCGAGAACGTGCAGCTTGCAGAAATCCGCAATCTGGTCGAACGACAGCGCCGTGTTCTCGACCAGCCAAACGGCGGTCGCTTTCGGCATGAGCGGCTGACTGTTCATGTAAAAAACTCCTTTGCGCCATCGCCATCCCGGCATCGCGCCTGCATTCGCCAACGGCGGCGCAAAACGCGTCCGTGGACCATTGCAAACGGCGCCGCCCGGTCCATCCGCAACGTCCGCCATGCGAACGTCCAGAGCAGACCATCCGGTGAAAGCACCGGATCGCCGTGGATGACTGGGAACGGCTTTATATAGGCAATTCCATCGCACTTGCGCAATGGGGCGCGGCGCCGGCTTGCCGCCGCCATTAACGCCCATTCGCGCCGCATTCCGGGCCGCTTGACAGCCCCGGCGCGCGGGGCCATGTCGGACCGGCCAATTCGCGCCCGACCCTCAGCGTGACGCAACATGCCGCTCTCCGCCGATACCCCCGTCGCCGCCAAACCGTCGCTCGCGGTTTTGCTGTGCTCGCCGCGCAGCTTCTGCGCCGGCGTCGTGCGCGCGATCGACACCGTGGAGCGCGCGCTCACGCTTTATGGGCCGCCGGTCTATGTACGCCACGAAATCGTGCATAACCGCTACGTGGTCGAAAGCCTCAAGGCCAAGGGCGCGGTCTTTGTCGAGGATCTCGACGAGATACCCGACACCCAGGCCCCGGTCGTCTTCTCCGCCCATGGCGTGCCCAAGTCGGTGCCGGCGCAGGCCGCGCAACGCAATTTCCTCGCCATCGACGCGACCTGTCCGCTCGTCACCAAGGTGCATCGCGAGGCCGAAATTCATTTCCGGCGCGGCCGCGAGATCATGCTCATCGGCCATGCCGGCCATCCCGAAGTCGTCGGCACCATGGGCCAATTGCCGCACGGCGCGGTCAAGCTCGTCGAGACGGTCGAGGACGCGATGGCGTTTTCGCCCAAGGATGCCAAGAAGCTCGCCTATGTCACGCAGACGACGCTCTCGGTGGACGATACGTCGCATATCGTCGACGCCATCAGGCGGCGCTTTCCCGCCATCGTCGGCCCGCATAAGAAGGATATCTGCTACGCCACGTCCAACCGCCAGGAGGCGGTCAAGCGCGTCGCCCCGGTCGTTGACGCCATGATCGTGGTCGGCGCGCCCAATTCGTCGAATTCGCAGCGCCTGCGCGAGGTCGCCGAGCGCGCCGGCTGCGCCCATGCCGTGCTCCTGCAAAGCGCCGCGGAGATCGACTGGTCGCGCTTCGGCGCCATCGCGCGGCTTGGCATCACCGCAGGCGCGTCCGCGCCCGAGGTGCTGGTCGAGGAAATCCTCGACGCCTTCGCCCTGCGCTACGCGCTGCGCGTCGATACCGTCTCGGTGATCGAAGAAGAAGTCTTTTTTCCGCTGCCGCGCCACCTGCGCGACACGGAGGCGGCGGAATAGGGCATCGATGGCCGTCTATACCGACGTTGCGAGCGAGGATCTCGAGCGGTTTCTCGCGGCCTATGATGTTGGCGACCTCCTATCCTACAAAGGCATCGCGGAGGGCGTCGAGAATTCGAACTTTCTCGTCAACACGCGCCGCGGCCATTTCATCCTCACCCTTTATGAAAAGCGGGTGGCGGCGGAAGACCTGCCGTTTTTCCTGGCGCTCATGGAGCATCTGGCGCGGCGCGGCATCACCTGCCCGCAGCCGGTCAGGAGCCGGTTGGGCGAGACGCTCGGAACGCTCGCCGGGCGTCCAGCGGCGATGGTGACTTTTCTCGACGGCATGTGGATCCGCCGCCCCAGCGTCGTGCATTGCACGGCGCTCGGCGCGGCGCTGGCAAAGCTGCATCTGGCGGGCGCGGACTTCGCCTTCACGCGCCGCAACGCGCTCGCGCTCGACGGCTGGCGCGCGCTCCACGCAACAATCGGCGCGCGCGCCGACGAGGTGCATCCGGGCCTTGGCGACGACATCGCCCGCGAACTCGATCATCTCAAGCGCCATTGGCCGCGTGACCTGCCGCAGGGCGTCATCCATGCCGACCTGTTCCCCGACAACGTGTTCTTTCTCGCCGACCGGCTGTCGGGCCTCATCGATTTCTATTTCGCCTGCATCGACACGCTGGCCTATGACGTGATGATTTGCCTCAACGCCTGGTGCTTCGAGCAAGACCACGCCTATAACGTGACCAAGGGCCGGGGCCTGCTGCAGGCCTATATGCAGGTGCGCAAACTCACGCCCGCCGAACATGACGCGCTGCCCTTGTTGGCGCGCGGCGCGGCGTTGCGCTTCCTGCTGACCAGGCTTGTCGATTGGCTCAACGTGCCGCCGGGCGCCCTGGTCAAGCCCAAGGACCCGCAAGAATATCGCCGCAAGCTGCGTTTCCACCAGACCATCGCCAGCGCGCGCGACTACGGAATTGCCTGATGCGCGACGTTGAATGCGACGATGGACGCCACGTCCTCATCCACACCGACGGCGCTTGTTCGGGTAATCCCGGGCCGGGCGGCTGGGGCGCCGTCCTGCAATGGGGCGGACGGGAGCGGGAATTGAAGGGCGCGGAGGCGCAGACCACCAACAACCGCATGGAACTGATGGCCGCCATCATGGCGCTCGAGGCGCTCACCCGCGCCTGCCGCGTCGACATGCATACCGACAGCCAGTACCTGCGCAACGGCATTACCGCGTGGATCAAGGCGTGGAAGCGCAACGGCTGGAAAACCGCCAACCGCAAGGCGGTGAAGAATATCGACCTGTGGCAGCGGCTCGAAACCGCGCTCGCCCGCCATGAGGTGACGTGGCACTGGGTGCGCGGGCATTCCGGGCACGCGCGCAACGAGCGCGCCGATGCATTGGCGCGCGAGGCGATCGCCGATCTGCGCGCCGTCCTATAATTGCTTGAGTAGGGCCTCGGCGCCGGAAATATCGGCCTTGCCTGGCGAATCCTCGATGTTGAGCTTCTTGACGACGCCGTCCTCGACCAGCATCGCGTAGCGCTGCGAGCGCGTGCCGAGGCCACGCGGGCCAAGATCGACCGTCAGGTCGATCGCACGCGCGAAGTCGGCGCTGCCGTCGGCGAGGAACTCGATCTGTCCCCCCGCGCCGGTGTCCTTCTTCCACGCCTCCATCACGAAAACATCGTTCACACCGGTTACCGCGATGGCTTCCACGCCCTTGGCCTTGATGGCGGCGGCGTTCTTGAGGAAGCCCGGCAGGTGGTTCTTGTGGCAGGTCGGCGTGAACGCCCCCGGCACCGCGAACAGCACGACCTTCTTGCCTTTGCACAGTTCGTCGATCGTGCGCGGCTTGGGCCCGTCCGCGGTCATCACGGTGAACGTGGCGGCGGGCAGCCGGTCTCCGACCTTGATAGCCATGATGCTGATGTCCTTCCTATTTCGCGCTTTGGCGGCGGCCGGCAAAGGCCGCGACGGATCGCGCGCCGGTCACCGCGCCGGTTGGCGCGCGACGACAAAATAGCGTGCCGGCGCTTTCTGACAAATGGCCGCGGCCGGCGCAAGGGCGCAAGCTGCGGCTGTCGTGAAAGCGCCGACGTTGCGCAAGATCGATGAATTGGGCAGCGTCAGTCGAGCGCGGCGTCGACTTCAATCGCGCGCGCGCCCGCAACCGCTGTCAGCTTGAGGATCGCCCCCTTTGGCGAAACGGCGGCCGGAAGTCCTTCGAGCTTGAAGGCGAAGCGCCGCGCTCCCGCCGGCGCGCCGGGGACGAGCTCGGGCAGGGGCAGGGCCCAATCGGGCGTCGGGCCCTCGACAAACAGATCGACCTTGAAATGCTCCGGCGCCATGACGTCAACGATGACGGTCTTGGCGTCGGCCTCCTGGCGCACCGCGCGGATGTAGAATGGCGCGAATTCACCAAGCTTTGCCGGCACCGGCACGGTTGCTTCCGCCGCGGCCAGCGCCGCTTCATGCGCGGAGGAACCCGCCGCGAGGACGAGTTCAGCCTTGCCCTTGGCGGGAATGCAGACCTTCTCGCACACGGCATAGTCGAGATCGAGACGCAGCGTCACGGGCTTGGCGGCATCTTGCGCCTCGACGGCCAGTGGCAGCACCACGTCCCCGGAATAACCGATTGTTTGGCCGTCACTTTCGGCGAAGCGCCGCGGCGCCGGGAAGCGCACCGCGACGGCCTTGACGTTTTCGGAGCGGGAAAAATCGAAGCGCGGCGGCACGCCGGCGTCGCCGGGATAGCGCCAATAGGTTTTCCACCCGCGGGTGATGCGAAACTGCACGCCCGCCCGCCGCGTCGCGGCCGCGCCGTTCTGCTCGCCGCCGATCAACCGGACGGCGGAGCGAATATCCTCGTCCCACGCCGACGCATCGGCCGCGTGTGCCGGAACGATGCCGGGCTGGGCGAGCAGTGCCGCCCCGGTCACGAGAACGAGTCGCGTCAGATTTATCGCGGTCATGGGAGTCAAATAAGGCAAGCGCGGCATTCGCGCCATTAAAATGCGCGTGAGCGGTAATTGATGGCGGCAACTAAACGTTTGAAACCGTCGCGTATCGGAGTAATTTTGCAGCTATGAGAATTGTGCGCAGGACCGCCGCCAGCAAGGGCGCCCGGCGAGGCTATCTCGACGGGCAGATGCTCATTGCCATGCCGAGCATGCGCGACGAGCGTTTTTGCCGCAGCGTCATCTACGTCTGTGCCCACTCGGCGGAAGGCGCGATGGGCATCGTCGTCAATCAGCCGGCCGCCGCGGTCAAGTTTCCCGACCTCCTGGTCCAGCTCCAGGTCATTCCCGCCACGGAAGTCATCCAGTTACCGCCGCAGGCGGAAACGGTGCCCGTGCTCAAGGGTGGGCCGGTTGAATCCGGGCGCGGCTTCGTCCTGCATTCCGCCGATTATTTCATCGAGAACTCGACGCTTCCCATCGACGACGGCATCTGCCTCACCGCGACGCTCGACATTCTCAAGGCGATCGCGCGCGGCAAGGGCCCGGAAAGCGCCGTGCTGGCGCTTGGATATGCCGGCTGGGCCGCGGGACAGTTGGAGACGGAAATTCACGCCAATGGCTGGCTGCATTGCACTGCGGACGCAACACTGGTGTTCGGCAATGACACCAATGGCAAATACCAGCACGCGTTGAGCAAGATCGGCGTTGACCCGGGAAAACTATCGAGCGACGTCGGGCACGCCTGACCCGTACGCGAGCGTCACGGCCGGGGCATGATTTTGCCGCACGCGCGCCAATGTGTCGCAGGTGCGCTATCGGACGGCGGCGACGCGATCGCTGGCCAATAGCAGGCGCGCCTGCTCGGCGCTCATCGGCTCGCCGAAGGCATAGCCCTGCGCGTATTCGCAGCCGAGCTGGTAGAGCTCGATGGCGTCGGAATCGGTTTCCGCGCCCTCCGCCACCACCTCCATCCCCAAATCATGCGCCAGCCCGATGATCGATCGCAGGATCACCGGGCGCTTGCCCTTGCTGGTCGTGCGCACGAATGATTGGTCGATCTTGATCGTGTCGAAAGGAAAGCGTTGCAGGTAGGCCAGCGAGGAATGCCCGGTTCCGAAATCGTCGAGCGACAGCCCGGCACCGAGTTCACGCATGCGATGCAGCATCTGCGCTGCATGTTCGGGATTTTCCATGATCAGCGATTCGGTGAGCTCGAGCTTGAGCGTGCCGCGCGCGAGCCCCGAGCGCGCCAGCACGGTGCGCACGTCGTGAATGAGATCATGGCGCAACAACTGGCGCGAGGAGACGTTGACGCTGGCGAATAGCGGCTCGCGGCCGCGCGACAGGCGTTGCCAAATCGCGAGTTGCCGCGCCGTGCGCTCGAGCGCGAACAGGCCGAGATCGACGATGAGGCCGATCTCCTCGGCGATGGCGATGAATTCCGACGGCGACAGCCGCCCCAGCTTCGGATGGTCCCAGCGCGCGAGCGCCTCGAAGCCGGCGACCGAACGGTCCTCCAAGCGCACAATCGGCTGATAGAGGAGCGTGATCTCCTCGCGCTCGAGCGCGCGCCGCAAGTCCGATTCCAGCGTGAGCCGGTCGGTCTTGCGCGAGCGCATCGCCGGCTTGAACACTTCGATGCGGTCGCCGCCAATGCGCTTGGCGTGATACATCGCGAGTTCGGCGTCCTTGAGCACCTCGTCGGTGCGGTTGGGCTGGCCGTCGGTGAGCGCGAGGCCGGTCGATGCGGTCAGCAGGATTTCGCGGTCGTTGAACGTGATCGGGGCCTTGAGCGCTTTGCGCAGCGTCTCGGCGAACGCAATGATGCGGCCAGGCTCGCGCTCGGAGAGAAGAATGAGCCCGAACTGGTCGCCAGCGATGCGCGCGAACGTATCTTGCGGCTTGAGCAGCCGCCCGAGCCGGCGCGCGATAGTGAGCAGGATGGAATCGCCGACCGCGATGCCGACGGAATCATTGACCTGCTTGAAGCGGTCGAGGTCGATCACGATCACGGTCGGGCGGATGGCGTTGTCGGCCTTGGCGAAGGCCATGACCGATTCCAGCCGGTCGAGGAAAAGCTGCCGGTTGGGAAGGCCGGTGAGGTTGTCGTGCACGGCGTCGTGCAGCAGGCGTTCTTCCGCGGTTTTGAATTCGGTGACGTCGGTCAGCGTGCCGACGAGGCGGACAACCTCGCCGTCGGTGCCCACGACCGGCCGCGCCTTGAGCGTGAACCAGAGGTAATGGCCGTCGGGCGTGCGCAGGCGGAAATCCTGCACCAGGCGGCCGCGCCGCTGCTCGAGGACGCCGTCAAGCGAGGCGCGGAAGCGGTCGCAGTCGAGCGGATGCAGCACTTCGAGCCAATGCGCCGCCGGGCCCTCGAGCGTTCCGCGGCGCAGACCCAAGAGGTGCTCGGTCTCCGGGCTGGTGAAGACGCGATCATTGGCGACGTCCCAGTCCCAGATCATGTCGCCGGCGCCGGTGAGCGCCAGCGCGCGGCGCTCGACATCGGCGACGACGCCCACGGCGCTGCCGCCGGAAAAAGCGTGCTGCATGACCGTGAAGCCGATCAGCATGACAATCAGCTCGAGGCCGCCAAGCAGTGCCGGCGCCACGATGTCATTGGTCACCTGCCCGGACACCGCCATCGCCGCCGCGACGACCCAGGCGACGAGCAGGAACCAGGTCGGGATGAGCAGAACGGCGCGGTCGAACCCGTGCGCGGACAGGAACAGCACCAGGCCGAATCCGGCGAAGGCCACCAGCAGCAGGGATATGCGCGCGATGCCGGAAGCGACCGCGGGATCGAACAGTGCGACGGCGACGAGAAAGCCCAGGAAGGCAAGCCAGCTCACCGTGATGTGCGAATAGCGCACATGCCAGCGATTGAGGTTGAGATAGGCGAACAGAAACACGAGCAGCGTCGCCGCCAGGATCGCCTCTCCGGACGCGCGCCAAACCCGCTCGGCGCCCGCCGACATATCGAAGACCTTGCCCCAGAATCCGAAATCGACGCCGATATAGACCAGCACCGCCCATCCGAGCGCCGCCGCGGCCGGGAACATGACGCTGCCCTTGACCACGAACAGGATGGTCAGGAACAGCGCCAGGAGCCCGGCGATGCCGATGACGATGCCGTGATAGAAGGTGAAGGAATTGATCTTGTCCTTATAGGCGTCGGGCTCCCACAGATAAAGCTGCGGCAGGTTTTCGCCGCGCAATTCGAGGACGAAGGTGATCACCGCGCCGGGATCGAGCGTGACGCGGAAGATGTCCGCCGTGGCACTGTCCTGGCGGTCCGGCCGGTCGCCCGAACTCGGCGTGATGTTGACGACGCGCGAAAGGCCGAGGTCCGGCCACAGCACCCCCGAGCCGACCAGCCGGTAATGCGGCGCAACGATAAGCCGGTCGATCTGTTCGTCGCTGGAATTGGCCAGCGCGAAGACCGCCCAGCTGTTGCCGGCTTCACGGCCGCGCACCTCAATGCGGCGCACGATGCCGTCCGGTCCCGGCGCCGTGGAAATCTGGATGCGGTCGTTTTCCGTCTTGTGGCGCTCAGTGGCCTCGGTGAGATCGATCGCGGCAACGTCCAAGCGCACGTTGACGACTTCGAGCGCGCGCGCCTGTGTCACGCCGCAGAGGAGGCCGGCGACAATCGGCAAAGCCCTGAACGCATGCATAAGGCGCAAGCAACGACCCCCTGGCCAGGCCAAACCCGATGCCGGGCGTAACGGAGTATCGGGGCGATGCGGCAGGAACAAGATCGCCACCGGTCAGACGGTCAGCACGATTTTGCCGATATGCGCGCTGGTTTCCATGCGTGCATGGGCATCAGCGGCGGCGGCGAGCGCGAAACGCTGGTCCATGACCGGGCGCAGACGTCGCGCGGCAATCAACGGCCAGACGCCGCCCTCGACCGCGCGCGCGATGGCGGCCTTGTCCTCCACCGAGCGCGCACGCAAGGTTGACCCGGTATGATGCAGGCGCTTGAGCATGATGCGGCGGAAATCGACGGTTGCGCGTGCCGAATCCTGGAACGCAATCTGCACGATGCGGCCTTCCACCGCGGCCGCCTCATAATTGCGCTCGATATATTCGCCGCCGACCATGTCGAGAATTACCTCGGCACCGCCGCCGTTTGTTGCGGTTTTCATGGCCGCGACAAAGTCTTCGGTCTTATAGTTAATCGCAACGTCGGCGCCGAGGTGCCGGCAGGCCTCGCACTTCTCCTCGCTGCCGGCCGTGACAATGACGCGCGCGCCAAAACACTTGGCGAGCTGGATCGCCACCGTGCCAATGCCCGACGATCCGCCGTGGACAAGCAGCGTTTCGCCCGGCTTGAGGCCGCCGCGCTCGAACACATTGTGCCAGACGGTGAAAACGGTCTCCGGCAGCGCCGCCGCCTCGACAATATCAAGGCCGGCGGGGATCGGCAGCGCGTGCGTGGCATGCGCCAGGCAATATTGCGCGTAGCCGCCGCCGGACACGAGCGCCGCGACCGCGTCGCCTTCGCGCCAGCGCGCGACGCCGGCGCCACACGCAACAATGCGGCCGGCGATCTCCAGGCCCGGAATATCCGACGCGCCCTTGGGCGGCGGATAGAGGCCGTTGCGCTGCAAGATGTCGGGTCGGTTGACGCCCGCGGCATGCACCTTGACGAGAATCTCCCCCGCCCCCGGTTGCGGTACGGGACGCTCTTGCGGCACGAGCATTTCCGGTCCGCCCGGCGCGCGGATCGCAATCGCGGTCATATGGGCAGGCACTGGCATTTCTCACACCTCCGGCGGCATTCCTGCCGCGACCGCACGGACACGGATGTCTGCCCGCCGCACCCTGCGCGAGCCTGCGCACGTCAGGCCGTGCCAACCGGCGAATTCGCCGCTTTTCGTTGCACCCGCCCCTGCTGTAGTGGACGCCACGGCCGCTGACAACCATGGCGAAACCGGCAAAGTTATTGCCTCGCCGGCGTCCTGTCGCGGATTTCGCATTTTGCCAGCCGCTGCTCCGGCGGCGGGCGCGTGAACCGATGCCACAGGCAAACCACGGTTTTCGAGTGTGCGTTCCGATCCGAATTTCGCTAAAATTGCCACGGGAACGTGGCGCCAATTTCGGTGCCGGGTCACGCGAGGTGGCGACGCGCAGAGCAATGACCGCAATCGACGACGATGACCACGCGAAACGCAAGCCCGTTCACGATATCGGGCAACCATTGACGTTGCTTTCGGTCGTGGAATTGCGCGAGCGCATCGCGCTGCTGCAAGGGGAGATCCGCCGGCTTGAGGCCGATATCGCCGGCAAGCAGGACTCGCGCGCGGCCGCCGACCAGTTCTTCAGGCGCTAGCGGCGCGACGCAAAGCGGCGGTCCCCATCGCTTTGGATTAAGTCGCGCCCCATGGAGACGCGCATCCGCCGCGCAGGCGGCGCCCTGCCGCCCCCGCGAAGGGAAAAATCGCCCCGCGCTTCACGCATTAACCAAACGTTAAGCTTTCCCCTTTATTACTGGGAATGTCCTACTTCTGGACATTGAGTGGCTCCTGTCCACTCTGTTTGACGCCTCCCTGTTATCACTTTCAGCCGCCGGCAACGGCGGCTCTTTTTTTGCCGCAATGCCGGCGCCGCGCGCCGCGCGCGCGCGAAAACCATGCCGCGATGTTTTACCGGCGAACGCTTTACACACGCGCCGCCGCCCGGCATAGATTTGGGACCATGTGAGGCGTATCCGATGTCAGACAGCTCGACGGACGAGGCCCGACCGGTATCGTTCGGCCAACGTTTGGCGAAATCGCAGGCGTTCAGCTCGCTATTCCGCGAGGGAATGGCTCTCGTCGAGGAGACCGCGGCCTATCTCGACGGACCCGGCCGCCAGGAGGCAAAACTGCTCGAGCGCGCCTCCGCGCTGGTCTATACGACCGAAAGCATGCGCTTGACGACGCGCCTGATGCAGCTTGCCTCTTGGCTCCTGCTGCACCGCGCCGTCAACGAGGGCGAAATGTCGCTTGCCAACGCCAACCGCGAAAAGAACAAGGTCAGGCTCGTCGCCGTCGATTCCGCCGACGAGGATGCGATGGCGCTGTTGCCGGAACGGCTGCGCGGCCTCATCGATCGATCCAAGCTGCTACAGGCCAATGTGCGCCGGGTCGACGCGACCATTCACGCCAGCGCGCAGGAGCCGAAATCGGCGGGCAACCCGCTCGCATCCCAGCTCGGCCTGATCAAGGCGGCATTCGAACCGAGCGACGAAAAGGGCGACGCCAGCTGACCCCTGTCGGGGTCACGTGGTCCGCGCCGAAAACGCGCACCTCACTCGGTCTTGAGAAAGCCGGAGAATTTCTTCTGAAATCGCGACAGCCGGCCGCCGCGGTCGAGCAATTGCTGCTGCCCGCCAGTCCATGCCGGATGCGATTTCGGATCGATGTCGAGATTCAGCGTATCGCCGGCCTTTCCCCAGGTCGTGCGCGTGGTGAATTCGGTACCGTCGGTCATGACGACCTTGATCGAATGATAGTTGGGGTGGATATCGGGCTTCATGACCGCATCTCCGCGCCGCGCAGCAGCGCCAATTGGGGGACACTGAAAGGATTGCGTGTCTCATAGCGCACCGCCCGCGGCGAGACAAGACGCCTCATCGAGCTCGCTGCCGGCGTCGCGCAGTGGCAGGCGGCGTCCTGGCGCCTGGACGGCAAATGTCATGCGCAAGAAATGTCATGCGCAAGATTGAGACGATTGTCAGCGACCGGACGGCGGGGCATTGTCCGCGCCACGGGGCGGGTGCGCCAAGAGCAAGGTTGGGACATGAGCGTGGTACCGGCGAACGGCGATGCCGTGGCAGGGACGGGCGCGAGCGGCGCACTGCCGGTCGGAACGGCCGTGCGTCGCCGCAACCTCGGGCCGCTGCTCTCGTTGCTGCCGCATATCGCGCGCTATCGGCTGCGCGCTGCGGCCGCGGTTCTGGCCTTGCTGGTCGCCTCGCTGGCGACGCTCGCAGTGCCGATCGCGGTGCGCCGCATGATCGACTTCGGCTTCACGGTCGAGCGCGTCGAGTTGATCGACCAGTACTTCATGGTGATGGTCGCCGTTGTCGCGATCCTCGCGGTGGCCAGCGCGGCGCGCTACTACCTCGTTACCACGCTGGGCGAACGCGTCGTCGCCGATATCCGCGCCAGCGTCTTCGCCCATGTCAGCGGCCTCTCCGCGGCATTCTTCGACGGCGCGAGGAGCGGCGAGCTCATTTCGCGGCTGACGGCGGACACGACGCAGATCAAGTCGGCGGTCGGCGCGACGCTCTCCGTGGCGCTGCGCAATATCGTGCTGTTTCTCGGCTCCGTGGGCATGATGGTGGTCACCAGCCCGCGCCTGTCGCTCCTCGTCCTGGCGGCAATCCCCATCATCGTGCTGCCGCTCGTTGGCTTCGGGCGGCAGGTGCGCCGGCGCACCCGCGTGGCGCAGGATACGCTCGCCGACGCCTCCGCCTACGCCGCCGAACTGCTTGGCGCCATCCGCACCTTGCAGGCCTTCACCAATGAGCACCTCGCCAGCGAGCGCTTTGCCGCCACCGTGGAGCGCGCCTATCGCGCCGCCATCCATTCGACGCGCGCGCGCGCGGTTTTGACCGCGATCGTCATTTTTCTTGCCGCCGGCAGCGTTGTGATCGTTCTCTGGCTCGGCGCGCAGGACGTGCTCGCCGGCGCGATCACGCCGGGCCGGCTCGGGCAATTCGTGCTGTTCGCCGTATTCGCCGCGAGCGGACTTGGCCAACTCAGCGAGGTGTGGGGCGAGCTCGCGCAGGCGGCCGGCTCGGCGGAGCGGCTGGGCGAACTCCTCGTCATCGAGCCGGCGATCCGCGCGCCGCAAGATCCCGTGGCACTGCCGCAGCCGCCGCGCGGCGAGGTCGGTTTCGAGAATGTGCGCTTCGCCTATCCGACGCGGGCGCAGACGCCAGCGCTCGATGGCGTGACATTTCACGTGCGCCGCGGCGAAAAGCTCGCCATCGTCGGGCCGTCGGGCGCCGGCAAGAGCACGATCTTGCACCTCATCCAACGCTTCTACGATCCCATCGAGGGGCGCGTGACGCTCGATGGCATCGACATCGCGCATACCGACCCGCGCGCGGCACGCGCGCGCGCCGCGCTGGTGCCCCAGGACGTGGTGGTGTTTTCCGCCAGCATCGCGGAAAACATTCGCTTCGGGCGCCCGGACGCGAGCGACGCCGACATCGTGCGGGCCGCCGAGCAGGCGGCGGCGGCGGAATTCATCGCCCGGCTGCCGCAAGGCTACGACACGCCGATCGGCGAGCGCGGCGTGATGCTCTCCGGCGGCCAGCGTCAACGCATCGCCATCGCGCGCGCCATCCTGCGCGCGGCGCCCTTGCTGCTGCTCGACGAGGCCACGTCCTCGCTCGACGCGGAAAGCGAGCGGCTGGTGCAGGCAGCGCTCGACCGCTTGATGCAGGAGCGCACGACCATCGTCATCGCGCACCGCCTGGCGACCGTGCTCAAATGCGACCGCATCCTGGTGGTGGATCAGGGACGCATCGTCGAGGAAGGCACGCACGACCTCCTGGTCGCCAAAGGCGGGCTCTATGCGCGCCTGGCCCGGCTTCAGTTCGCCGGCACCTGATCGGGCGGCCAGCGCATGCGCCACGTGGCGGCGCCGGAACGCGGGTTCCTGCCCTCGCCGACGACCGAAAATCCATGCTTGCGATAAAAGCGCTCGGCGCGAATATTGTCGCAATTGACCTCGAGATGCAGGCCGGCAGGCGCGCGCTCCTTGGCCGCGCCCATGAGCATGGCGGCAACGCCAGCTCCCCAACATTCCGGCGCCGCCAGCAACTGGTCGATACAGCCGCGCGCGTCGACGGTGACGAGACCGACCAACTCGCCGTCGCGCTCGGCGAGAACGACATGCGCGCCGGCGAGATTGTCGCGCCAATACGCGCGCCACCACGAAAGGCGCGCGGAAAAATCGATCGCCGGATAGGCGACCTGCCAGGCGCGTCGCCACAGTTCGATCGCCGCGCCCTCGTCGGCCGCGCAATAGGGGCGCAATCTGATCGCCGGCGCGCTCATCGCTCCGTCAGCTTGAGCTCGATGCGCCGATTACGGCGAAAGGCGTCCTCGGTGCGCTCGGTATCGAGCGGCTGGAACTCGCCAAAGCCGGCGGCCACGAGGCGCGCCGGCGAGACGCCCTTGCTGATGAGATATTGCACGACGGAAATGGCGCGCGCCGCCGACAATTCCCAGTTCGAAGGATAGACCGAGCGCACGATCGGGCGCACGTCGGTGTGACCGTCGATGCGCAGGACCCAGGCGATTTCCGTTGGGATTTTCGATTCGAGCTCGATCAATGCCTCCGCGAGCTTGTCGAGCTCGGCGCGCCCCTCGGGGCGCAGCACGGCGGAGGCGGTATCGAAGAATATCTCCGACTGGAACACGAAGCGGTCGCCGACTTCGCGGATATCCGTGCGGTTGCCGAGAATTTCGCGCAGGCGGCCGAAGAAATCGGATCGGTAACGCGATAATTCGCGCACGCGCTGCGCGAGGGCGACGTTGAGCCGCTGCCCAAGGTTCTCGATGCGCGCCTGCGCGTCACGGTCGCGCTTCTCCGACGTTTCGAGCGCGGCTTCGAGAGCGCCGAGCTGGCGGCGCAGCGCCGCGATCTGCTGATTGAGGATCTCGACCTGCGCGAGCGCGCGCGCGGAGAGTTTGCGTTCGTCGACCAACGCGCTCGACAATTCATTAACGCGCCCCTGCGCGGCGGCGGGGTCGGACCCCGCGCCGGCGCCCGGGTTGCGGACGCGGTCGCGTTCGAGCTCGGCGACCGAGAGGCTCGCGCGCAAACGCGCCATCTCATCCTCGAGCGAAACTTTGCCCGATTTCTCCAACGCCAGCATTTCGGTCAGTTGCTGGAGCTGGGCGTTGAGGCGCGCCAGCGCGGTGTCCTTGCCGGCGACTTCCTGCGAGAGGAAAAACTGAACGATCATGAAAATGCTCAAAAGAAAAATCACGCTGAGCACCAACGTCGAGAGGGCATCGACGAAGCCCGGCCAATAGTCGATCGTCCGGTCGCGGCGGCCGCGCGCAAGCGCCATCACGAACTCCTGCGCACGTTGTCGTGGGTGAGATTCTCAAGCAGGCGGCGGATCTCGCGCTGCTGCTCGGCCTGCGAATCCGCCCATTGGCGGATCATCTGCTGCTCGGCGCGCATGTGCTGCACCAGGCCCTGGATCGCCTCGGCGAGGTTGGCCATGGCGTCCGTCGCGGGCTTGGAGGTGCCGAGATCGGCCACCGTCTCGCGCAGCCGCTCGATGGTGGCACGCAGTTCGAGGCCGGGAATTCCCGCGCTGGTTCGCGGCGCGCCCGGTTCCGTGGTCAATTCGCGCACCGCGGTCGCCAGCCAATCTTCCAGTTCGGTGTAGAAACGGTTCTGCGCCTGGCTCGTCTGCAAATCGAGAAATCCAAGCACCAGCGAGCCGGCAAGGCCAAACAACGAGGAGGAGAAGGAAATGCCCATGCCGCCGAGCGGCGCCGCGAGCCCTTCCTTGAGCGTATCGAAAACCGCGCCGGCGTCGCCGCCGACCTTAAGCCCCTCGATGACCTTGCCGACCGAGCTGACGGTGTCGATGAGGCCCCAGAACGTGCCAAGGAGGCCGAGAAAGATCAGGAGCCCGGTCATATAGCGCGAGATGTCGCGCGCCTCGTCGAGGCGCGTGGCAATTGATTCAAGCAGGCCGCGCATGGTCTGCGGCGAAATCGTCATGTGGCCCGCGCGATCGCCGAGAATGGCCGCCATCGGCGCCAAGAGCACCGGCGCGCGCTCAAGCGCGATCCCAGGGTCGGCGACGCGGAAACCGTTGACCCAGGCGACCTCGGGAAAAAGCCGCAAGACCTGGCGGAAGGCCAGCACGATGCCGATGAGGAATACCCCGATGATCAACGCGTTGAGCGGCGGGTTGGCGCGAAACGCCACCAGAACCTGCGCGAAGATGACGGACAGGATCAGCCCGCAAAGAATCAAAAAAACCACCATCCGGACGAGGAAAATCCGGGGCGAGGATAGTTTAAACGGGTCGAAGTCCGGCTGCGCCATTGCATGAATTCCCGCCGCACGGGTGACGCCACAATATGGCACAGGCACGGCGAAAGGGCACGCCGACCGATTTCCACCCGCGATGGGGCACGCCGCCTTGCCGGAAATTGCGCGCGTCCGCCGCGTCAGACCGCGGCCGCGCCGGCCTTGATCAGCGCCAGCATCTCGCGGTGCATGACCTCGTTGCCAGCCAGCACGCTGCCTTTCGTCATCATGGCGTCGTCGCCGTCGAGGTCGCTGATGATGCCGCCGCTCTCGCGCACAATGATCAATCCGAGGGCGGCGGCGCCGAAGCGGCGCAATCCGGCGACGCGCTCCTGAATCGCGGATATCTCGCGGCGAAACAGCGCGAGATCGCCGCGGCCACGATGCGGAAGCCCGCAACACACGACGGCGTCCGCCAATTGCCGCCGCGCCGCCACGCGAATGCGCCGGTCATTGAGATACGCCCCCTTGCCGCGCTCGGCGACGAACAATTCGTCGGCGACCGGATTGAGCACGATGCCGGCGACGATTGCGCCGTCGCGTTCGAGCGCGATCGAGACCGCGAATTGCGGAATTCCGTGCAAAAAATTGGTCGTGCCGTCGAGCGGATCGACAATCCAGGTATGGGTCTTGTCCGGCCCCTCGATAATGCCGCCCTCCTCGCCAAGAAAGCCGTAGCCCGGACGCGCCTTGGCCAGTTCCTGGCGGATGATTTCCTCGGCGCGCCGGTCGGCGGCGGTGGCGAAATTCGCCGGGCCCTTGACCGACACCTGCAGGTTCTCGATCTCGCCAAAATCGCGGATAAGGCTGCGGCCGGCCTTGCGCGCGGCCGCCACCATGACATTGATCAGCGCTGAATGGACCATGGCACTCGTATCGTGGACGGTTGCGGCAACGCCGACGATCGCCGCGGGCGGTGCCGGCGCGCACCGCCGGCAGGGTCAGATACGCGCGCCGAGCCGCCAACGCAACGCGCGTGACGCCAAGCGTCTGCGCCATCGCATCACGAGCGCGCGCGCGCGAGGGCGTCGATCCACGGCATTGCGGCCTTCTGCGCGGCGGCGCGTTCGTCGGGTTTCTGGCGGCGCAGGAAATCGTCGAGAAAGGCGTCGCCGGCGCCACCCGCCTTGGCGATGAGGTGCCATTTCATCGCCTCGACATTGTCGGCCGGCAGGCCACGGCCGGCGGACAAGACGCGCGCGAGACGGTTCTGCGCGATCGGACTGCCCCTGCGGGCGGCCTTGAGGAATAGCGCCGCGCCGGCGCCCTCGTCCTTGGCGATGCCATTGCCGTTGAACAGCGCGATCGCGTATTCGACCATGGCGTCGATGTGATCGGCCTGCGCCGCCGCGCCGAGCAGCTGTGCCGCTTGGCGGGCGTCCTTGGGCACGCCGTTGCCGTCCTTATAAAGCGTGGCGAGGGTGAATTGCGCGTCGGCCAGCCCGGCGTCGGCGGCAATACGGAACAGTTCGGCCGCGCGCACCAGGTCGCGCGGAAACTGCTGGCCCTCGAGGTAGAGGAGACCAAGATTATAGGCCGCCTGCGGATGGCCGAGCTTGGCGGCGGCGGCGAGCAGACGCGCGGCCTCGGAGCGGTCGGTCGCGCCGCCGCGACCGGCATAGCGAAACATCGCCAGCGCAAACATCGCGTTGCGGTCGCCGCGATCGGCCGCGAACGTGTACCATTCCGCCGCCTTGACGTCGTCGGCGGGCACGCCGAGACCCTGCGCATAAAGCTCGCCCAAGAGCGTCATCGCCTGCATGTCGCCGTGCTGCTGCACGCGTTCGGTGGCGCGCGCGAAGGCGAGCGCATAATAGCCGCGCTGGAAGGCGCCGAAGGCAAGATCGGGCTCGCGCGCCGGCACGGCGGGCGAGGGTGGCGCCGGCGCCGCGGCGGACGGCGGCG
>JACQAE010000130.1 GCA_016195095.1 Pseudomonadota bacterium | reverse complement strand
TTGGCGCGCAGCCAGCCTGCCGACACGAGCGCCGCCGGCGTTTGCGCGCCGGCGGGGGCGAGCGCCGCGAAAATAAGCGCCAGCGCCACGACGAGCGCAGAAACGGCGCGAACAATGCCGAGGCGTGGGAGATAAACGTGCGGGGTATGCATGGGTCACCTTTCGGCGCTCGACCGGCGGCGTTGCCGCGGGTCTTGAACATTGCTTGAAATAAAAGAATTTTCTCTATAATCACAATAGTCTGGAGAAAAAAAGAATATAATTATCTATCTTCCTGACAATTGGTGTAATTATTCCAAGAAATAGAGGATCGCGGGCATGGATGCAATCGACCGGAAAATACTGACGGTGCTGCAGGAGGACGCCTCGCTCCCGGTAGCGGAGATCGGCCACCGTGTCGGGTTGTCGTCGACGCCGTGTTGGAAGCGCATTCAGCGGCTGGAGGCGCAAGGGGTCATCGTCAAGCGCGTCGCGCTCGTCGATCAGGACAAGGTCGGCCTTGGGGTGAACGTTTTCGTGTCGATCGAGACCGGCGACCATTCCGAGGAATGGCTGGGCAATTTCGCCCGCGTCGTCGCGGCCATGCCGGAAGTCATGGAATTCTACCGCATGGCTGGCGATGTCGATTACATGCTGCGGGTCGTGGTCGCCGACATTGCCGGCTACGACCGCTTCTACAAGACGCTGATCGGCGCCGTCGCGCTCAAGAACGTCACGTCGCGTTTTGCCATGGAAAAGATAAAGCTCACGACGGCGCTCGCGATCGCCTGAAGCGCGCCGCCGCTCAGGGCGTGCGCGCGACCGACGTGGTCAGGCGCGGGCGCAGGAACAAGCGGTCGGTGAGGGTGAGCGTGCCGGTGATCACGTAGCCGATGGTCGGCTTGTAATTGTAGCTCGATTCCGACCAGATCAGCGACGTGCTGGGGATCTTGAGGGCGAGGGGGATCAGCGTCGACACATCGCCCGATCGCGCCGACCAGTTGAGATGGTCGCTCCAGGCGATCATCGCCTTGCCGGTGCTGTCGATGGTCACGCTTGAAACGCGCACCTTAAGGTTGGCGGAAGGGAATGGCGTCGCCACGGCGGAGGTGGCGTTGAGGATATTGGCCATATCCGCGTTGCTCACGCTCGCCACCTGCGAGACGAGGTCGCCCACCGTGCGCGCGACGAGCGTCATCTTGCGATCGGCGCTCACCGCCTGCGACACCTCGATGCCGCCGAGGTAAAGCATGAGCATCACCGGCAGCAGCATGGCGAATTCCACCGCGGAAATCGCGCGCTCGTCGCCGGTGAAACGACGAAGTCGCCGCGCCAGCATTGCGAATAGAGGATGTGTGCCCATGGCGCGCCAATCCATCAATAGGGTTCGTTGCGGAACGCGGCGGTGGCGACCAGGAGCCGCTTGCCGCCGGCCATGTCGGAAAGATTGAGGCCCAGCAGCGACACATAGACCGGCCACTGGTACATCAGCCGCACGACGACAATGTCGCCCGGCCCGCCCGGACTATAGGTGAAATTATTGACCAGGTTGCCGTTGGCGTCGATCGGCAGCGCGCTGCTGATGCTCGAGAACGTGTTGTAAGTGCGCACGTCGACATACATGCCGGTGCTGCAGTTGAACAGCGCGAAGATGCGCTTGCAGGCCTCGTCCTTGAACTTGGCCTGGTTGAAGCCCCCGGTTTGCGCCTGCCCGGTCATGATCAGCCGCGCTGAATCCGCCACCGCCGTCTCCAGCGTCTGGCCGGCGAAGAACACGATCGCCGATTCCATGATAGCGAAAACCAGCGCCAGGAACGGCGCCATGACAATGGCGAATTCGACCGCCGCCGCGCCGTCTTGGCGGCCGGCGAGTTGGCGCGCCTTGCCACGGTGCCAGGCCGCGCAGCGGCGCAGGCCGCGCGCCAGCGGGGCGATCAATCGGCGTGTCGGATTTTCGTGCATGGCGTCTCAACCTTCTTGCGACGCTGGCGTCGCTTGCAATGCGACCGCCGCGTCGCGCCCGGGCCATCGCCTTATCGGTGATAGCCGAATTCGGTTGTCGAAGTGTTAGAGCGTCGGCGCAGGCGCGGCGCGGCGCGTTCACGCGATGCTAACCAAGGCCGCGCGCGCGGCGCCGGTCAACGTTGTGTCGACTGCCCGGCGCCGCCCTGGGCCTGGCCGATGCGGCTGCCGGATTGAGCCAATGCCGCGTTGAAAAATTCTGGCGTGTCGCCGAGCGTTACGCGGCGCTCGCAGGTCGGCGAACAACTATAGGACTCGCGCTCGACGCCGCGATAGACCACGACGACGTCCGCCGTCGGCCCGCGTACCGTGACCGTCGTATCCATGAGGATATTGCCGCCGCGATCGAACGCCACCAGGTTGGTGACTCCATATCCCTTGCCGGTCACGACCAACAGGCCGCCGGATTGGATCGAGACGTCGGCGATCAGCGGGTTGCCGACGACAATGGTGGCCACGCGATCGGGAAGCTTGGTGATCGTGGCCCGATCGAGATTGACGCCGAGCGCATCCTGTGCCGCCGCCGTAGCGCCGTAGGCCATGAGGCCGGCGAGGCCTAAAGCCACCACCCGCATCCGCGCCCCGCGCGCGCCGCGTTTGCTGTTGCGCATGCTGCCTCCTTGTCCGCTTGCGGTGGCTACCGACCGATTGTCCGCTTTGTCGCCTAGTTGAACGCAAAATGGTGAATGAACTCGAAATCGGCCGCGCCTCACCGCGCCGCCGGCGCGGGAAAGCCGCGCCGTGCCCGCCGACACGCGCGCGGCCTGTGCGCGGGCATTGGCGATCGGTTAACTAAATCGCAAAAATGCCCGCCAGCACGGGGTTTCTGCGATGAAATTAACCGTGGCGCAAGTCGGCGTCGCTAGCGTCACGCATGGTCGGCGCAGATCCAAAAATGATCGCGCTGCGATCATGCACAAACAGCCACGTGGACCTAGGAGCCTGACATGAAAATCCTTTTCTCGTTCCTCAGGAACGAGTCCGGCGCGACGGCGATCGAATATGGTTTGATCGCGGCGGGCATCTCCGTCGCCATCATCGCCGTCGTGCAGGGTCTCGGATCCAAGCTCAATTCGACGTTCACGGCCGTCAAAAGCGCGCTGAATTGACGTCATATTACAAATGTCGATCAAGGTCCAGAACGTCATCGGGGCCTTGATATTTTCGCGATGCGGACAATTCGACCACGCCGCGATACGCCATGTTAAACGCCGACCGCCAGTGATGTCGGCGGCGTCCAATCGGGCGTCAAGCAACCGACACGAACGGAGACTCGAGCATGTACACGCTGAAGAAGTTCCTCGTCGATGATTCCGGCGCGACCGCCATCGAATACGGCCTCATCGCCGCCGGCATTTCCGTCGCCATCATTGCCGTGGTGCAGGGCCTGGGTTCCAAGCTCAACAGCACGTTCACTTCCGTGCAAAGCGCGCTCAACTGACACGACCGCGACGCGCGTTGGGCGCCATGGCGGGCACCCAATGCGCATCGCGCCCGAAAATCGTGGACGCGCTTGCGCGGCGCCGCCGGCCGCTACGCGCGAGCGGCGATATTCGCGCAAGCATGACGGCGAAATGCGCCAAGCGGTATCGCGACAACATCGCGCTGCGAACGACGACAACCGATCACGTCGCTGATTTTGCATCGCGCCGATCCGCCGATCCAGAGTCATTGTGATACAGGCCTTCTGTCAATGCTTGTCGATGCCACGATATTGCTGCTGTTTCCGGCGATGATGGCGTTCGCGGCGGCAAGCGATCTTCTCACCATGACGATATCCAACCGGATCTCGCTGGCGCTGGTCGCTGGATTTTTCGCGCTGGCCATCGTGCTGAAGATGGGCATGGCCGACATCGGATGGCACCTGGCGGCAGGTGCCTTGGTTCTCGCCGTGACATTCGCCTTTTTCGCGCGCGGCTGGATCGGCGGCGGCGACGCCAAGCTTGCCGCCGCTACGGCGCTTTGGTTCGGCTTCGAGCATCTTCTCGATTACGCGCTTTATGCCTCGCTCCTGGGCGGCGCGCTCACGCTCCTGCTTATTGGCTTTCGCTTCTCGCTGCTGCCGGCGCCGCTTGCCGGCCAAGCCTGGCTCGCGCGGCTGCATCGCAGCGATGCCGGCATTCCCTACGGCATCGCCCTCGCCGCTGCCGCGCTCCTCGTCTACCCGCAGACCGCGTGGATGCGCGCGGTCGGCTTCTAGGGCATTTTCCGGCGAAGTGGGAACCGGTTCGCCGCGGAAAACGCGACCAAGCGAAAAAATATTGAGCGCTTCGCGGTTCCATTGAAGCGGGAAACGCTCGCGATCCGGGCCGCCCGGCCCGCGCCGCCGACCGATAAGCCTTGGCCCAGACGCATTTCCCGTGGCGACGCTGATCCCATTTCGTCGAGAAATGCGCCGACCCTGGCGCGGCACGCAACGTCGCGCCGCCCGACGGCAATGCGGCAATGGCGTTTTGGATACGGCTCATTAACCATGAATTGACCTTTGGCTGGTGAAATGCCGCTTCGACAATCGCTTCGCTCAAGGCGTCGAGTGGAAAGTCAAGCGTATGCAAGCCGCGTGTCAGCACCAGGACAATCGCCAGCCGGGCGGCATTTTGCTTGCGCGCATCGGCGCCGCATGGCGTCGCGGATCGCTTTGGCGCGAAAGCGCGTCCACCCATGCCTCGTCCGTCGCGGCGGCGCGGCCGCGCCAGGCGCAAAAAGGGGCCAGCGACATGGCGAATGGCGGCATGGCGAATGGCGACATGGCGAATGGCGACATGGCGAATGGCGACATGGCGTATGGCGGCATGGCGAACGGATTGCTCAGGCGTGGTGGACGGATTGTCGCGTTCATGGCCGCCGTCGCGGGGTCGATCGCCGTGGCCCAAGCGGCGGATCGGGCGGCGGATCGGGCGGCGGCGCCGCAGGCACCGGCCAACGCCGCGCCGCAGGGTGAATCGAACGCGCGCTTCCTGCCGCTCGGCGTCGGCAAGTCGGTGGTCATCGATCTGCCTGGCGATATTAAGGACGTGCTCGTCTCCGACCCCAAGGTCGCCAACGCCGTCGTTCGCTCCTCGCGCCGCGCCTATCTGATCGGCGTGGCGGTGGGGCAAGCGAACGTCTTCTTTTTCGACGCCGAGGGCCGCCAGCTCGCCGGCTTCGACATCGCGGTCACGCGCAATCTCAACGGCGTGCGCGCGGCGCTGCGGCAGATGTTTCCGCATGCGGACCTGCGCCTCGACGGCGTCGGCGACGGCGTCGTCCTCAGCGGCCAGGCGGAGAACGCCACCCAGGCGCAGCAGGCCTATGACATCGCCGCCCGCCTGGTCGGCGACGGCGCCAAGGTCGTCAACACGGTCGCCGTGAAGGGGCCGGACCAGGTGATGCTCAAGGTGACGGTCGCGGAAGTGCAGCGCGATATCATCAAGCAGCTCGGCATCGATCTCAACGGCTCGCTCGGCTCCGGCAACGCCGTCGTCAACTTCGCCTCGGTCAATCCGTTTTCCGCCTTTGGCCAGGCGCTGAGCAGCTCGAACACGGCCCTGACCTTCAAGTCGGTGACGGCGACCTTGCGCGCGATGGAACGCGCCGGCGTCATCCGCACGCTTGCCGAGCCCACCTTGACGTCGATTTCCGGCGAGACGGCGACGTTCCTCGCCGGCGGCGAGTTTCCGATTCCGAGCGGCCTATCCTGCGACACGACCAAGTCGCCGCCGATCTGCCAACCCTCGATCAGCTTCAAGAAGTTCGGCGTCAGCCTCAATTTCACGCCGGTCGTCCTCGCCGAGGGCCGCATCAGTCTCAAGGTCGTGACGGAAGTGTCCGACCTGTCGAACGACAATGCCATGACCTTCTCGCTGCCGGGAACGACGACGACGCTGACGGTGCCATCCATTCGCGTACGCCGCGCCGACAGCACCGTCGAGATCCCCTCCGGCGGCGCGCTGGCCATGGCCGGCATGATCCAGGAGCAGACCAAGCAGCAAATCAACGGTATTCCAGGACTGATGCAATTGCCGGTTCTGGGGCCGATGTTTCGCAGCCGCGACTATGTCAACCGCCAGACCGAGTTGATGGTTTTGGTGACGCCCTTCGTCGTGCGCGCCGTCGCGCAGAAGGACCTCTCGCGTCCCGACGACGGCTATGCCGACGCCGCCGATCCCGCCGGCATCCTGCTTGGCAGGCTTAACCGCATCTATGGCGTCCCCCGCCAGGGTCATCCAGGGGAATCCTATCGTGGCCGCTTTGGCTTCATTCTGGAC
The DNA here is from genome assembly GCA_016195095.1 of Pseudomonadota bacterium. Lineage (GTDB taxonomy): Bacteria > Pseudomonadota > Alphaproteobacteria > Rhizobiales > Xanthobacteraceae > JACQAE01. The sequence continues at coordinate 11,549 of JACQAE010000130.1, read as the reverse complement.
TGACTGTCCGCGTGCAGGAGACGATCGATGAGCGCCAGGCGACCGAGACAGGGTGGGAGGGGCGGCCCGCTGGCCGCGCGCCTGCGCGCGCTCGCGCTTGGCGCGCTCGCGGTCATGCTCGCCGGCTGCAATACCACGCGCGAGCGCTTGCCTGATTCATTCGCCAGCGTCCCGCAGGACTATCGCCAGCGCCATCCCATCGTCGTGCAGGAGGCCGCGCGCACCGTCGAGCTATTCGTGGGATCCGGCCGCGGCGAGATCAACGCGGCGCAGCGCGCCGACGTTCTTTCCTTCGCCGGCGCCTGGCGGCGCGAATCGACCGGTGGGGTCGTGATCGAGGTGCCGACGGCGACGCGCAACGCGCGCGCCGCGCACGACGCGACGCATCAGGTGCGCTCGCTGCTCATCGCCGGCGGAATTCCCGCGCATGGCATCCGCATCCAGCCCTATAGCCCGGCCGACGCTTCCACATTCGCGACGTTGCGCCTCAACTATCCGCGCGTCGCGGCCAGCGCCGGGCCTTGCGGGTTATGGCCGCACGATCTCGGACCGTCCTCCATGCGCGACGATTTCAAGAATCGACCGTATTGGAATCTGGGCTGCGCCTCGCAGCGCAATCTTGCCGCCATGGTCGAAAATCCGGCCGACCTCGTGCAGCCGCGCGGCGAGGCCGACGCCTACCGCGCCCGCCGCACCACCGTGCTCGAGAAATATCGCAAGGGCGAAAGCCCCGCGACCACCTACCCGAACGAAAACAAGGGCAAGATCAGCGACGTCGGCCAATGATACGATACGCCCAGCAAACCTCCGAAGCGGACGCCGCGGGCGCCGACGCGCTGGCCGCCGAGGAGCACATCGCTCCGGCGCCGCGCGTGTCGATCCAGGCGTTCTGCGAAACCGTGGAAACCGCTGCGGCGGTGCAGGCCGCCGCGGAAGACCGCCGGCTGGCCAAGGCGCATGTCAAGATCCAGATGGGCGGCGCCGTCGCCGCCGTCGAGGCCTATCGCGGATCGCCGACCCCCAACGTGATCATTCTTGAATCGCAATCGGGCGGTAACGAAATTCTCACCGATCTCGAACGGCTGTCGGATGTGTGCGATCCGGGCACGCGCGTGGTGGTGATCGGGCGCGCCAACGACATCGTTCTCTACCGCGAACTGGTGCGCCGCGGGGTGAGCGAATACCTCATCGCGCCGGTCGGCACGCTCGATGCGGTGCGCGCGATTTGCGGCCTGTTCTCCGCGGCGGACGCCAAGCCGGTCGGCCGCATCATCGCCGTCGCCGGCGCCAAGGGCGGCGTCGGGGCATCGACCATCGCGCACAATATTGCGTGGGCGATCGCGCGCGATTTGATGCTCGATTCCGTGGTCACCGATCTCGACCTGGCCTTTGGCACCGCCGCGCTCGACTATAATCAGGATCCGCCGCAAGGCATCGCCGACGCCGTGTTCTCGCCCGAGCGCATCGATTCTGGCTTCATCGACCGGCTGTTGTCCAAGTGCACCGATAATCTCAGCCTGCTCGCCGCCCCCGCGACGCTCGATCGCGTCTACGACATGGCGACCGACGCGTTCGATCCGATCATGGACTCGCTGCGCGCCACGGTTCCCTGCATCATCGTCGACCTTCCGCATCAGTGGACCGGCTGGACGCGGCGCGTGCTGGTCGCCGCCGACGACATTCTCATCGTCGCCGGCCCCGATCTCGCGAATTTGCGCAACGCCAAGAACATGCTCGATTTCCTGCGCGCGGCCAGGCCCAATGATCAACGCCCGTTCTACTGCCTCAATCAGGTCGGCGTTCCCAAGCGGCCGGAAATCAAGCCGGCGGATTTCGCCAAGGCGCTCGAGGACCAGCCGAGCGCGATCATCGCCTTTGAGCCGCAGGTGTTCGGCGCGGCCTCCAACAATGGCCAGATGATCGCCGAGGTCGCCGCCGGCAGCCGCCACGCGGAGACGTTCCGCCAACTTGCCCAGCTACTCGCGCGCCGCACGCAAGTGCGCAAGCCGCGCGGCGGCCTGCTCAGCCCGTTGCTGGGCAAGCTCAACATGCTGCGCAAGAGTTAAGCCCCGAGCGGAGAACACGGGCGTGTTTGGCAAGCGTACATCCTCGGGAATTGGCGGCGCGGAACTGCCGTCCTCGGCGCCCGTCGTGGCGCCGGCGGCGGCGCCGGTGCCCGTGTCCGTCGACGCGAACGACGAGGGCGGCCGCAAGCCGTTTCCCTCGGCCGGCCTCGCCGCGCCGATCGTGCCCGCGCCGGTCACGCGCGGCGGCCGCGTCGGGTCGCCGCCGCTGGCGCCGCCGCCGCCGCGCGCGGCGGTTGCGCAAGAGGTGCGCCATTCGGAGAAATATTACGAGGTCAAGGGAACGATCTTCGGCGCGCTGATCGAGGCCATCGACCTCGCCCAGCTGGCGCGGCTCGACGCCGACGCCGCGCGCGAGGAAATCCGCGATATCGTCAACGAGATCATCGCCATCAAGAACGTGGTGATGTCGATCGCCGAGCAGGAGGAACTGCTCGACGATATCTGCAACGACGTTCTCGGCTACGGCCCGCTCGAGCCGCTGCTCGCGCGCGACGACATCGCCGACATCATGGTCAACGGTTCGGGCATGACCTATATCGAGGTGCAGGGCAAGATTCAGAAAACCGGCATCCGCTTTCGCGATAACCAGCAATTGCTCAACATCTGCCAGCGCATCGTCAGCCAGATCGGGCGGCGCGTCGACGAATCCTCGCCGATCTGCGACGCCCGCCTGCCCGACGGCTCGCGCGTCAACGTCATCGTGCCGCCGCTGGCCATCGACGGCCCGGCGCTGACCATCCGCAAATTCAAGAAGGACAAGCTCACGCTCGAGCAATTGGTGAGGTTCGGCTCGATCACGGCGCAGGGTTCGGAGGTGCTCAAGGTGATCGGGCGCTGCCGCGTCAACGCGCTGGTATCGGGGGGAACCGGTTCCGGCAAGACCACGCTGCTCAACTGCCTCACGCTGCATATCGATGACGACGAGCGCATCGTCACCTGCGAGGACGCCGCCGAACTGCAATTGCAGCAGCCGCACGTCGTGCGCCTGGAAACACGGCCGCCCAACCTCGAAGGTGAAGGCCAGGTCACGATGCGCGATCTCGTGCGCAATTGCCTGCGCATGCGCCCGGAACGCATCATCGTGGGCGAGGTGCGCGGCCCCGAGGCGTTCGACCTGCTGCAGGCGATGAACACCGGCCATGACGGCTCGATGGGCACGCTGCACGCTAACAATCCGCGCGAGGCGCTCTCGCGCCTGGAATCGATGATCACCATGGGCGGCTTCTCGCTGCCATCGCGCACCATCCGCGAGATGATCTGCGCCTCGGTCGATGTCGTCATCCAGGCGGCGCGCCTGCGCGACGGCTCGCGCAAGATCACCCATATCACCGAGGTTCTGGGCATGGAGGGCGACGTCATCATCACCCAGGACCTGTTCCTCTACGACATGATCGGCGAGGACGCCAATGGCCGTCTGATCGGACGCCATCGCTCGACGGGCATCGGCCGGCCGCGCTTCTGGGAGCGGGCGCGCTACTATGGCGAGGAGCAGCGCCTGGCGGCGGCCCTGGACGCCGCCGAGGCCGTGGGCGGCGAGGCGTCGTGACCGCGAGGACCGCATGAACCTGCAGATGATCGCGGTTTTCTTCCTGGTCAGCGCCGCCGTGGCCGGCGTCGCATGGGTATTTCTGTTTCCGATCCTGTCGGGCGAGCGCAACGCCGCGCAGCGCCGCGCCAGCGTCGCGCCGACGGCGCGGCGTGCCAGCGCGCGTGGATCGAGCAAGTCACGGCGCGAACAGGTCGAGGAATCGCTTTCGGAACTGGAGGAGCGCAACCGCAAGGCCAAGCGCGTTTCGCTTGGCGTGCGCATTACGCGCGCCGGGTTGCGCTGGTCGAAACAGCGCTTCTACCTGACCTGCGCCGCGCTCGGCCTCCTGAGCGTGACATTGCTGTTTGCCTTCGGCGCCAGCCCGCCGGTGATTCTCGGCCTGGGTTTCGCGGCTTCGGTGGGGGTGCCGCTATGGGCGTTGCGCTTTCTCGCCAAGCGGCGCGAAAACCAGTTCATCGAGCGATTTCCCGATGCCGTCGATATCATCGTGCGCGGCATCAAGGCGGGCCTGCCGCTGCTCGATTCCATCAAGGTGATCGTCAATGATTCGCCGGAGCCGGTGCGCAGCGAGTTCCGCGCCATCGTCGAGACGCAGGCGGTTGGCATCCCGCTCGGCGAGGCCTGCGGCAAGCTCTACGAGCGCGTGCCGCTGGCGGAGGCGAGCTTTTTTGGCATTGTCATCGCCATCCAGCAGAAGTCGGGCGGCAACCTGTCGGAAGCGCTCGGCAACCTCTCGCGCGTGCTGCGCGAGCGCAAGAAGATGAAGGCCAAGATCCAGGCCATGTCGATGGAGGCCAAGGCCTCGGCGTCGATCATCGCGTCGCTGCCGATCGCGGTGATGGGGCTCGTCTACATTTCCAGCCCGGACTACATCATGCTCTTGTTCAGCCACTCGCTTGGCCACCTGATGCTTGCCGGCAGCGCGGTCTGGATGATGATGGGCGTGCTGGTGATGCGCAAGATGATCAATTTCGACTTCTGAGGCGGACGTGCTCGATTTCATCGTGCAAAAGCTTCACGACACGCGCTTCCTGGCGGCGCTGCTCGCGGCGATCGCGGCGAGCGCGACCGTCATCACGCTGACCATGCCGCTGATATCCACGGATTCGCTGACGCGGCGCATGAAGGCGGTCGCCATCGAGCGCGAGCGCATTCGCCAGCGCGAGCGCGAACGGATGGCGCGCGGCGAGAAACTGTCCTTGCGCCAATCGCCGCGGCAATACATGAAGGCGGTTGTCGATCGCTTCAATCTGACCAAGCATCTCGGCCAGGAGGAGGCGCGCGAGAAGTTGCTGCAGGCCGGCTATCGTGGTCAGGCGCCCTATGTCGCCTACCTGTTCTTCCGCCTTATCGCCCCGCTGGCGATGATGGTCGCGTCGCTCGTCTACCTGTTCGCGATCGTCGATATCGGCCAGCCGCCGATGATCAAGCTCGGTATCTGCATTATCGCCACCTATGTCGGCATGCAATTGCCCTGGCTCTATCTCAAGAACAAGATCCAGCATCGCCAGATCGGGATCAGGCGCGCGTTTCCCGACGCGCTCGACCTGCTGCTGATCTGCGTGGAATCGGGCATGTCGGTGGAGGCGGCGTTCAAGAAGGTGAGCCAGCAGATCGGCGCGCAGTCGGTGGCGCTGGCCGAGGAGCTTACCTTGACGACGGCGGAACTGTCCTACCTGCAGGATCGAAAGCAGGCCTACGAGAACCTGGCGCGGCGCACCGACCTTGACGGCGTGAAGTCAGTCTGCCTGGCGCTGCAGCAGGCCGAGCGCTACGGCACGCCGCTCGGTCAGACGCTGCGCGTCATGGCGCAGGAAAATCGCGACATGCGCATGTCGGAAGCCGAGAAGCGGGCGGCGGCGTTGCCGCCCAAGCTGACGGTGCCGATGATCCTATTCTTCCTGCCGGTGCTGTTTGTCGTCATTCTCGGGCCGGCGGCGATCCGCGTCATGGCGATGCAGTAGCCGCGAGGCGTTTCGCGGCGCGGCGGGCGGCGCTGCGCCACGGCGAATACGACCGGCATGGGCCGCGATAATTCGGGCAAGAACTCAGGCAAGGTGGACGCGACGCGTGTCGGCGCTGGCTGGCGCCACTGGCGGCGCCGCGCGCTCAGGCGCCGGATGGCGCCTCGCTCACGGTCGGGTGGCGGCGCTTTTTCCAGTCATTGGGCTTGGCCAGCATCTGCTTGAGATAGGCGGCGTTGGCCGCCGCCGTCTCCGGCGGCAGATCGGCGCGCGCGATCGTCTCGGCCTCGGCGAAGCGTCCTTGCAGGCCGACGACCAGCGCCAGATTTTGCCGCACGCGCTGATCGGCGTCGCGCTGCGCGACGGCGGTGCGCAGCGTCTTTTCCGCCAGCGGCAGGTTTTTCGCCAGCGCATAGGAGAGGCCAAGATTGGACAGGACCGAGGCCTCGTTGGGTACGATCTTCAGCGCGCTCGCATAATATCGCTGCGCCTCGCCATGGCGGCCCATCTGGTCGAGCACGGCGCCCTGCGCGGAAAGGATGCGCCAGTCCGGCTGGTCGGGCGCGTGCGCGCGACTGAACACGTCCAGCGACTGTTTGTAATGACCGGTATCCGCCAGCGCGCGGCCATAGGCGCCGAGCAGCTTCGTGTCGCGCGGGTTGTGCAGCAGCGTCTGTTCGAGCACGGCGGTTGCCTGCGCGTGCTGGCCGCCGGCGCGCAGCGCGCGCGCGTAATTGAAGGCGGCGACCGGGTCCTTCTGATCGGCGGCGTAACGGGCCGCCCACGCCTCGCTCTCGCGCCGCCAATCGCTCGCCGATTGTGGCGGCGCTTCGCGCGCGATCGCGCCGGTAAGGTCGGCGGGCGCGCGCGTGGCGCAGCCGGCGGCAAACGTGGCAAGGCATAGCGCGGTCAGCGGCGGCACTATTCGTCGGACATCGAGCGGACGGCGACGCTGGAACATGCGGCCCTCTGTTGCGCGCTGGCGAACGGTCTCGTCGGAGGCCCAGTAATAGGGCGTTAACCCTAACGGGCGGTAAACGCGACGCGGCCCGCGCGCGGCGGTGCTTCTCCGCGATTCGCGGCCGTGCTAATGCTCTGCCCCGAGATTTGATTGCCAAATGTCGGGCAAGTGGGCCCACTGACGTTATGATTCCGTGGGGCGACCGATCCAAAGCGGCAGGGACCGTCGCTTTGGTTCGCAGCACATGAACATTCGTGGGTGACGCGGGCGCCGCGTTGCCGCGGAGTTTGCGGCTAAAGCAGGGCGGGAGCGGCGCTGCGCGTCATACGGCAATTGGGGAGCGTCTGCGCAAAACGCGCGCTTGAGGCGGACGACATTCATGCATCCAGCATTCACGACGGCGCGCAAGGGCACTCGATCCGTGCCCATCTGGTTCGCGACCGCGGCCAACTGGGCGAAGCTGCGCCGCGCACTCGACGCCAAGGCGCTCCGGTTCGCGCAGGCATCCGGTTTTGAACCGCGCGCGGGCAAGTACGCCTTGCTGCCGGGGGAGAACGGCACGCTCGGTGGAATTCTATTCGGCCTCGATGCCGCCGACGCCGCGGCGAACGACCGCTTCCTGCCCGGCCGGCTCGCCGAATTCCTGCCGACGGGAACCTATCGCTTCGCCAACGCGCCGCACGATGCGCGCCTTGCGGCGCTCGCCTTCGCGCTCGGCACCTATCGTTTTGGCCGCTACCGCGACGGCGCGAAAAACGCGGCACGCCTGGTATCGCCGGCGGGCGTCGATGTGGCCGACCTGAGCCGCATCGCGGCGGCGGTCACGCTGGCGCGCGATCTCATCAACACGCCGGCCAATGACATGGGGCCGGCGGAGCTGCAATCGGCCGCGCGCGCGCTTGCCCGCCGCCACGGCGCGCGCCTGCGCGTCGTCAGCGGCGAGGATCTGCTGCGGCGGAATTTTCCGCTCATCCATGCCGTTGGCCGCGCCGCCGCGCGGCCGCCGCGCCTTATCGATCTCACCTGGGGACGCGCCGGCGACCCCAAGGTGACGCTGGTCGGCAAGGGCGTGTGTTTCGATACCGGCGGCCTCGACCTCAAGCCGTCGAGCGCCATGCTGATGATGAAGAAGGACATGGGCGGCGCGGCCTGCGTCCTGGCGCTGGCGCATATGATCATGGATCGCGGCCTGCGGCTGCGCCTGCGCGTACTCATCCCGGCGGTGGAGAACGCGGTATCGGGCGGCGCCATGCGCCCGCTCGACGTTTACCCCTCGCGCAAGGGACCAAGCGTCGAGATCGGCAATACCGACGCGGAAGGCCGCCTCGTCCTCGCCGATGCGCTGGCGCTCGCCGACGAGGAGAAGCCCGATCTGCTGCTCGACATGGGCACGCTGACCGGCGCGGCGCGTGTCGCGCTCGGTCCCGACCTGCCGCCGTTCTATACCGACGACGAGAAACTCGCCGCCGACCTCGCGCGCCACGCCGCGGCCGAGAACGACCCGCTGTGGCGATTGCCATTGTGGCGTCCCTATAGCGCCATGCTGGAATCGAAAACCGCCGACATCAACAACGTGTCATCGGGCACGTTCGCCGGATCGATCACTTGCGCCCTGTTCTTGAGCCGCTTTGTCGAGTATGCGCGCGCGTGGCTGCATGTCGATATCTATGCCTGGACGCCAGGCGCGCGGCCGGGACGGCCGGAGGGCGGCGAATGCCAGGCGGCGCGCGCCGTCTATGCCTTGCTTAAGGAACGCTATGGGCGCTGAGGATGCGTCCGCCGGCGCGGCCGGCGTGCTTGACCCGCGCGTGACGCCGGCGCGCGCCGACCTCGCCGCCGCGCACCTGCGCGGCAAGGTCGTGGCGGCGCGTTTCGTGCAAGGATGGCAACGCGAGGTGGTGGAGGCCCAGGCGCCGCTGCGCCGCGCGCCGGCGCATGACGCGCCGCTCGATACCGAGGCGCTCAAGGGCGAGCGCGTCACGGTCTACGAAACAAACGACGAGGGCTGGTGCTGGGGTCAGCTCGCGGCCGACGGCTATGTCGGCTGGCTGTCCGCGAATGCGCTCGCTGAGCCGGGGCCCGCGCCGACGCACAAGGTCACGGCGCTGCGCACCTTGGTGTTTCCGGGGCCCTCGATCAAGCTGCCGCCGCGCGAGGCGCTGTCGCTCGGCTGCCGGCTGGCGGTGAGCCGCATCGAGGGCGAGTTGGCGGCAACCGCGTCGGGCCACGTGCCGGCAAGCCACCTTGGCGCGCTTGACCATGTCGAGCCCGATTTCGTGGCCGTCGCCGGGCGGTTTCTCGGCCAACCCTATCTGTGGGGCGGCAAGACCAGTCTTGGCCTCGATTGCTCAGGTCTGGTGCAGGTCGCGCTCAACGCCGCCGGCATGGATTGCCCACGCGACAGCGACATGCAGGAGCGCGCGCTCGGCATGGCGGTCGAAGGCGCGCCCGATCTGGCCAACCTGCGGCGCGGCGATCTTGTGTTCTGGGCGGGCCATGTCGGCATCGCCTGGGACGCGCGCCACCTCTTGCACGCCAATGCGTTCCACATGGCGGTCGCCATCGAACCGATTGTCGAGGCGGTGCGGCGGATCGCGCAGGCGGGCGGCAACGTGCGCGCGCTCAGGCGACTACCGCCGGCTGGAGCGGATTAACACACCACGTTGTCGCAGCGGCGCACCGCGGCGATGATGCCGCGCAGAGATTTGCGGCCGGGATGGCCGAGTATGCCGACGCCCTTGATCACGAAGGCGGGCGTGGCATTGAGTTCGAGCGCGCTGCCAAGCCGCACGTGCGCCTTCATCGTTTCCGTGATGGCGTCGTCATTGGCGATCGGGAGCAGCTTGTCGGCGGAAAATCCGAGTTCGGCCGCGACCGCGAGCGCGCGCCTTCCATCGACGACGCCGCGGCCGGCATAGACCTTGTGGTGGAATTGCACGAACTGCTGCGGCGTGCCGATCTTGGCGATCGCGAGTTCGACGCGGCTGGCCTCGATCGACGGCACGCCCAGCACCGGAAACGCCACCAGCACCAGGCGCAGCTCCTTGTCCTCGTCGATCAGCGCGGCAACGTCAGCCGCCGCCTTGCGGCAATAGGGACAATTGAGATCGTAGAATTCGACGAGCGTGACGTCGCCCTTCGGGTTGCCGGCGACCACCACCCCCGGCAGCCGCTCGATCTCGCTCGTGAGTTCGGTCGGAACGCGATGATTGGCGAGCGCCGATCCGTCGTCGCCGCGGAGGGGATACCATGCCTGTTGGCCGGCGACGGGCGCTGCGGTGGCGAACAGGGCGACGACGATGGCGACGAGAATGCGCATGTGCGTCTTTGCCAGCCGCCGCGCGAAATTTCCACACCTCGCGCCAGCCCGGGCGCGCAAATCGCCATCACGTTAGCGTGACGTCGCGCGGGACACAGGGCATTTCCGGCAAATGCGGCAACCTGTTCGCCGTCCCGCCGCGCGGTTCTATTGCGCGACAACGTCGGCCGGCGCGGTATCCAGGTTGAACGCGGCGGCGAACAGCGCACGCGTATAGTCGTGGCGCGGGTTGGCGAACACGTCGGCGGCGACGCCTTCCTCGACGATCCTGCCGTGGCGCATGACGATGAGACGGCTGGCGAGCGCGGCGACGACGCGCAAATCGTGCGAGATGAACATGTAGGTGAGGTGCCGGCGCCGCTGCAGGTCGCGCAGCAGATCGACGATCTGCGACTGGATCAGCATGTCGAGCGCACTCGTCGGCTCGTCGAGCACGACGAATGACGGTTCCAGCACGATCGCGCGCGCGATGGCGATGCGTTGGCGCTGGCCGCCGGAATATTCATGCGGGTAGCGGAAGCGCGATTGCGGATCGAGGCCAACGTCGCCGAGGGCGCGGATCACACGTTGCTCGCGCTCGTCCGCACTCAGCGTCGGGTGGTGCACCCACAACCCTTCCTCGATAATGTCGGCGATCGACATGCGCGGCGACAGCGAGCCGAATGGATCCTGGAACACGACCTGCATTTCGCGTCGGTAGGGCCGCATTTCCTTGAAGCGCAGGCCCTGGATTTCGTCGCCGAGATAGACGATCGAGCCGTCGGAGGAAATTAGCCGCAAGATGGCGAGCCCGAGCGTCGTCTTTCCCGAACCGGATTCGCCGACGATGCCGAGCGTCTCGCCCTTGCGCACCGCGATGCTGATGCCGTCCACCGCCTTGATGTGATCGACCACCTTGCGCAGGACGCCGCGGCGCACGGGAAACCAGATCTTGAGGTTGTCGGTGCGCACCACGACGTCGCCCTCGGGGTTGAGCGGCGCCGGGTTGGGCTTGGGCTCGGCGGCGAGCAGCGCGCGGGTATAGGGGTGCTCGGGCGCCGTGAAGATGCGCGCCACGTCGCCATGTTCGACGATGCACCCTTCCTTCATCACGCAGACCCGGTCGGCGAGCTTGCGCACGATGCCGAGGTCATGGGTGATGAACAACATGGCCATGCCGAGCCGCGTCTGGAGTTCCTTGAGCAACGTGAGGATCTGCGCCTGCACGGTGACGTCGAGCGCAGTCGTCGGCTCGTCGGCGATGAGCAAGTCGGGCTCGTTGGCGAGCGCCATGGCGATCATCACGCGCTGGCGCTGGCCGCCGGAGAGCTGATGCGGATAGCTGGCGAGCCGGCTCGCGGGATCGGGAATGCCGACCTGGGTCAGAAGTTCAATGCTGCGCTGGCGTGCCTGCGCGCCGGCGAGCCCCTTGTGCAGCAGCAAGATCTCGCCGATTTGTTTCTCGATCATGTGCAGCGGATTGAGCGACGTCATCGGCTCCTGGAAGATGATCGAGATGTCGTTGCCGCGCACGTGCCGCATCTCGCTTTCCGTCAGAGGCATCAGGTCCTTGCCCTTGAACATGAGGCTCCCGGACGGGTGTCGCGCCGTCGGGTAGGGCAGGAGCTTCATGATGGAGAGCGCGGTTACCGACTTGCCGGAGCCGGATTCGCCGACCAAGGCGAGGGTC
>JACQAE010000116.1 GCA_016195095.1 Pseudomonadota bacterium | reverse complement strand
GTGCTACCCGTGGCGCGATATGACTGGTTCCGCGGATTTGCGGAAGCGAGCAATGGAATGGAAACAGCGTCTGGAATCGTGAACCAAGGCCATGGCAAAAAACGGCGTCGGTGCCCGAGCGAAACGAAAAGAAGACGAGCGGTTTCTCTTTGGCCGCGGTCAATATATTGGCGATCTGCGATTTTCCAGAATGCGCGAGGTCGCCTTCGTGCGAAGTCCGGTTGCGCACGCGCGCCTTAAGGCCGTCGTGATACCCGAAAATTTGCGCTCCTCGGTTTTTACCGCACACGATCTCAAAGGCGTGCTTCCACTCAGGGCGATCTCGCCGCTGCCCGGGTTCCAAGTGTCTGAGCAACCGCCTTTGGTCACTGACAAAATTCGCCAGGTTGGCGAGTTGATTGCCATGTGCGTTGCCGACACACGCGCGCAGGCGGAAGACATCGCGGCGCAGATATCACTGGAGTATGAGGAATTGCCGGCCGTTGTCGACATGCTGGACGCGCAAAGACCCGGCAGCGTGCTGGTCCACGATACGGTCAAAGGCAATGTTTACGTTACGGTGAGTTATGACGGAGATATTGAGCCGGTCGCGAAGACGGCGCCGATCAAGATCAGCCGCGAGTTGCGTACGGCACGCCAGGTAATGTCACCGATCGAATGTCGTGGATTCATTGCGCAGTGGGATTCCCGGCTGAATCAGTTGATCGTCCATGGTGCCACTCAATTTCCGCATGTGGTGCGAACGGGCTTAGCCCAGGTATTGCAGATTCCGGAGATACAAATTCGCGTCATATCGCCCGATGTCGGCGGCGGCTTCGGCTACAAGGCGATCCTGGCCGGCGAAGAGGTCTGTTTGTGTTGGCTGGCCATGCGAGTCGATTATCCCTTGCGCTGGCTGGAAGATCGCCGGGAAATGCTGGTCGCCAATGCGAACTGCCGCGAGCATCACTACAGCTTGACCGCCTACGCCGATAGGGCGGGGAAAATATTGGCGTTCGACGCCAAGGCGGCGGTCGATACGGGCGCCTATTCGGCATATCCGTTCACCGCGGCGATCGAGGCGTCGCAGGTCAGCGCCATTCTTCCTGGCCCCTATGCAATCCCGGTTTACCGATGCAGCACGGCGGCGGTGGCCACGAACAAGGCGCCGCAATTGCCTTATCGCGGGGTCGCGCGTCCCGGCGTGTGCTACGCCATGGAATTGATGATCGATGCAATCGCTCGGGCGGTCGGCAGGGAGCCGCACGAGGTCCGCGCGGTCAATCTCGTGCGCGCCGATCAGATGCCGTTCGATAACATCACCGACAAGCATTTTGACAGCGGTGATTATCCGCGGCTTTTGCGTATGGTGATCGACGCCATTGACGTGAACGCGGTGCGTGCGCGGCAAGATCGGGGCGAGAAGGACGGTCGATTAATCGGGCTTGGGATGTCAATCTTTTCTGAGCAGACCGGACATGGCATGACCGCCGATGGGAAGCGGCGGGTTCTTTACGAGCAAACCTTTGCCCGCCTGACGCCCGACGGCCGGCTCGATATTCGCGCGGGCATCCAGAGTATCGGTCAAGGTCTTGAGACCACCTTGGCGCAGATTGGCAGCGAATGTCTCGGCATCGACATCGACGACATCCAGGTCAGGCTTGGCGATACCGAGATTTCGCCCTATTCAAGCGGTGCCTGGGGGTCGCGCGGGATGATCTGGGCAGGCGGGGCCACGGCGCGCGCCTGCAAGGAACTGGCCGAGCGGGTAGCGCGCATCGGCGCGGCGCTGCTGCAATCCGACGTTAAATCAGTGACCGTGCGCGACAACGGTGTTTATGGGCCAAATGGCAATGTGTCGCTGCGCGACATTGCGCGCGCATATTATCTCGCGCCCAACGAACTACCGGGCGATATCGACGCGCACGGGCTTGAAGTCACTGGCGGATTTACTCCAACGCGTCTCACCGGCATCCATACTGGCGCGGCCCATGCATGTGTCGTTGCCGTCGATCCGGAAGTCGGTGGCGTCGAAATCCTCGACTATGTCGTGGCGGAAGACGCTGGCACTCTGGTCAACCCGATGATTGTCGAAGGCCAAATCATGGGTGGAACCGCGCAAGGCATTGGCAGCGCGCTTTTCGAGGAAATGGTGTTTGATCTACAAGGTCAGCCCCTGGCGTCGACGCTCGCGGATTACCTGTTACCGGGGTGCCCGGAGGTACCCAATATCCGAGTGTTCCACATGCAAACACCCTCGCCCTATACGGAATTCGGAATCAAGGGCGTAGGCGAGGGCGGTGCGATCGGGCCAGGGGCGGCAATCGCGAACGCGGTCAACGATGCGCTGAAGCAGTTCGGAGTCGAGATCTGCGAAATTCCCATCACGCCGCGACGTATCTTGCGAGCTTTGTCGACGCGTGCGGCCGCCGGAGCCAAATTGGATTCGGCGGGTGTCCAAGGATAATTGAATTGGAGACACAACCGCCCTGGAAACAGATGTCATGGTCGGCGGGGGCGAGGCAGCTTGACGATATTCGGCGCGCCAAGTCACGCGGCATAGCCGCCGCGAATGTCCCGTTGCCGCCACATATTTTGACCGAACGCGAGGAATTGACGTGGAGCAAGGTCGGCGCATCCCGCGCCGCCGGCGATCTTGCCGTGGCGTGGGAACGCATTCGCACCATGCCGAGGTCGGAATTGGACGAGTTGGCGGTGCTACCTGATGCCGTCCACGACGCCAGTTGAATGTTTGGTTCTTATTCGGCGGATAATGCGCAATGAAGCCAGCTGCCTTTGATTATGAGCGCCCCGGCAGTCTCGAGGAGGCAACGCGGCTGCTCGCTGTGCCTGGGATTTTTTCCAAGGCCGTCGCCGGTAGCCAATCGCTTGGGCCAATGCTCAATCTACGGCTCGCTCAGCCGGAACTTCTGGTCGATATCACGGCAATCGCCGAATTGCGCGCGGTCGCGGACCAGCGCCTGCATGTCGAGATCGGTGCCTGCGTCACTCATGCCGACATCGAAGACGGGCGGATCCCCGATGTCGCGCGCGGGTTGCTTCGCTTCGTGGCCGGCCGGATCGCTTATCGGGCAGTGCGTAACCGCGGCACGATCGGCGGTAGTTTGGCGCACGCTGATCCCGCCGCCGAATGGATATCAACGTTTCCGCTGCTCGGCGCCGAGGTCATCGCGTGTTCACGCCGGGGCACGCGTACGATCAGCGCGGAAAACCTGATGGTATCGTCGTTTATCACCGTGCTGGCGCCCGACGAACTCATCCGCGCGGTGCGGGTGCCGAAACTTTCGGCGCATGCCCGCTGGGGGTTCTGCAAACTCAATCAAAAGGCCGGCGAATTCGCGCATGCCATCGGCGCCGTGCTGTACGACCCGCAGGACGCCCGTTTCCGCGCCGTGATTGGTGCCATCGAGACCACGCCCATTGTCGTGCCTGACGCCGCCAAGCTGTTCGGTGGGCCGTTTAGCCACGATATCGCCGATCGTTTGGATGAACATGCGGTGAGCGAAACTCTGGACGCCAAGGGCGTGAAGGACCAATACAACCGTCAGATTGCATTGGTTGCGCTCAAACGGGCGGCTCGCCAGGCGGGGGCCGCATGAGAAAAATCAGCATTGAGATCAACGGCGCTATTGCCACGGCGGAGGTGGAGGCGCGCACGCAGCTCGCCGATTTCTTGCGCGGCGAACGGTTTCTCACCGGCACCCATATCGGCTGCGAACACGGTGTGTGCGGTGCCTGCACCGTGCTGATCGACGGTTGTCTGGCGCGCTCCTGCATTACTTTTGCCGTCGCCTGCGATGGTGCCAAGGTCACCACCATCGAAGGGCTGCGCGACGATCCGATCATGGCGAATCTACGCGCGGCGTTTTCCGCCCATCACGCCTTGCAATGTGGTTATTGCACGCCGGCGATGCTCATAGCCTGCCGCGATATCGTCATGCGTCTGCCGGACGCCGACGAGCCGCGCGTCCGTCTGGAGCTGTCAGGTAACCTTTGTCGCTGCACCGGGTATGTTGGCATTGTCGCTGCGGTCAAAGAAGTCCTGGAAAAACGTGGAATGTCCGATGCGCGGCCGGCCAACCCGCGGACCGAGCTTGGGCCCGTTGGCGCGCGCGCACCGGCCGCAAGCCAACTCGGCCAACGTACTGTCCGCAGGCCGGTAACGGACGGCAATATTCCGCGATCGGCAATCCGCGACACGCTTGGCGCAGAGCAATGGCGCGCGGTCGATACGCGGGGCGTCGAGCTCGCGCAAACATTTCGTGTGCCATTTCCTCGAGAGCGGGTGTGGGAATTTTTTGCGGATCTCGAGCAAGTTGCGCGCTGCATGCCTGGCGCGCGACTAACGACGCCGCCATTGAACGGCCGCGCCGAAGGTGAAGTCGGTGTCAAGCTCGGACCGATTGTGGGCGCTTTTGCCGGCGCGCTTGAAGTCGAGCGCGATGATCGGCGTTTCGGCGGCGTCGTGCGTTGCGCGGGGCGCGACGCGAGAAGTGGTTCAAATGCTCACGCCGTCATCAGCTACCACGTGCACGCCTTGGGCGAAGCAACGTCACGAGTCGATGTTTCGGTGAAATTCTTGCTCACCGGGGCGTTGGCTCAATTCGGTAGGAGCGGTCTGGTGAGAGACGTCGTCAGCCATCTTACAGCGATGTTTGCCGTCAACCTTGAGACTTCATTGTCCGGCAAGCCAATACCCAAAGATGCGAGTGCAGTGCTGGATGCGGCCTCGCTGGCGCGCGCCGCGTTGTGGAGCAGGATACGCGCCCTCTTTTCCAAACTGACCGGGAATTAAGTTGACGTTTGGCCGGCGGGAAATTCATGTCGGCCGTTGGGGTAAGACCGTCGCGGTCCAAAGCTGCGATGTATCGCCCGTGACCACGGGTGTCGCACAAGGCCTTTTGCGATCGATCCTTGCGGCAATGTCGGGGCTTGAGCGGGCGCAAATCGCAGCCCAAACTGTTGGTGCAACCAAGACGCTTCATGCAGCCGTGCTTCGCTCGACTCAGCTTGAGTTGCGTTCCCTTGGACAGGCGTTAGAGGCCATTTGTCGCATCACGCTGCAAGCCGCCGCGCGAGGAGGTGGGTTCAAACGCCACGGCGTTGAGCGCCGTCGAATTCCTGTGCGACTGCGCCACTCGCGCCCTAGCTGCGCCGGGGTGGAGGATCGCGATTGCCATGATGAAAAATGAACGTTAAGAGCGGGTTTTGCAAAAGTGCGACGGTGCCGTACAATTATCCGTGTTGCTGAGAAGGCGGGAGTTTGGCATGGCAGGCGCGGCCGATCATCACGAGTTTGGTCACCGCCAGCGCGCAGAGGCGGCGTCGAGCGATCGGGCGTTTGGACTCGTTTTCACTTGTGTCTCCCTGATTGCTGCCCTCTACTACTGGTGGACGGCTTCGCCCTACTGGCGGGCGCTCGTGCTCGCCGGCGCGGTGTTCCTGGGTCTGGCGCTCCTGCGTCCGTCCACGCTTTCGCCGCTCAATCGACTTTGGACTTGGTTCGGCCTACTGCTTGGGAAAATCGTGAACCCGATTTTGCTGGGGATCGTGTTCTTGGCGGTCGTATTGCCGACGGCGGTCGTGGCGCGAATTTTCCGAAAGGACTTCCTCGGCCTTACGCGCAATCCAGCAGCGCCAACCTACTGGATCGAGCGCCGTCAGGATGAGGCAATCGAGTCCTCGATGAAGCAGCAATTCTAGGAGACGGATCCGTGTCGATTCTTGCGGAGTTCTGGCGCTACCTCAGGGTGCGCAAGAAGTTCTGGTTGGTTCCCATCCTGTTTGTATTAGTGCTCATCGGCGGGCTGCTCGTCCTTGTACAGGGCAGCGCTGTCGCGCCGTTTATCTACACAATTTTCTGATTATCCATACGTTGACATGCGCATCCTCGGTATTTCGGCTTTTTATCACGACAGCGCGGCCGCGATCCTTATCGACGGCAAAATTCGGGCAGCGGCGCAGGAGGAACGTTTTACCCGGCGCAAGCATGATTCCGGTTTTCCAGAGTTTGCCGTGAACTACTGTCTCGACGAAACGGGTTGCACGCTCGGCGACATCGACCATGTCGTGTTTTATGAAAAACCTTTCCTGAAATTCGAGCGTCTCCTGGAGACTTATCTCGCTTTCGCGCCGCGCGGGTTCACCTCGTTTCGCA
Organism: Pseudomonadota bacterium; assembly: GCA_016195095.1. Taxonomy (GTDB): domain Bacteria; phylum Pseudomonadota; class Alphaproteobacteria; order Rhizobiales; family Xanthobacteraceae; genus JACQAE01. The sequence continues at coordinate 10,336 of JACQAE010000116.1, read as the reverse complement.
TGGCGATGCCGGTCTGGTTGCGCGAGAAGCTTTTCCAGAAGGATCTCTTGTGCAAGGCGTTTGGCGCGCTGGCACCCGACGTGGAAATCGCCGATCGCTTGTTGTTCAGCGAGCACCACGTCTCGCATGCTGCGTCGGCATTCTTCCCATCTCCCTTCGACGAGGCGGCCATTTTGACCATGGACGGCGTCGGCGAATGGGCGACCATGTCGATGGGTGTCGGACATGGCTCGACGCTCGAACTCCAAAGGGAGCTGCGTTTCCCGCATTCGCTGGGGCTCCTTTACTCGGCCTTTACCTATTACGCCGGCTTCAAGGTAAACTCAGGTGAGTACAAACTGATGGGCCTCGCGCCCTATGGCGAGCCGCGTTATGCAAAACTAATCCTCGATAAACTTGTCGATTTGAAACCGGACGGTTCGCTGTGGCTGGATCAGTCCTACTTCAATTATTGCACTGGGCTGACGATGACCAATGATCGGTTCGCCGACCTTTTTGGCCAGCCGGTGCGCAAACCCGATGAGCAGCTGACTCAGTTCCACATGGATATCGCCGCCTCGGTGCAGACCGTTACGGAAGAGATTGTGGTGCGCCTTGCCCGATCGACGCGTAAGGAAACCGGGTTGCGCAACCTTTGCCTTGCGGGCGGGGTTGCCCTGAACTGCGTCGCCAACGGCCGCTTGCTGCGCGAGGGAATTTTCGAGGATTTATGGGTGCAGCCTGCGGCAGGCGACGCGGGAGGCGCGTTGGGCGCGGCACTTGCCGCTCACCACCTGCATTTACGGCAACCTCGAACGCCGCGCACCAGTGGTATGGATTCCATGCACGGTTCATTTCTCGGGCCTTGGTATGCGCAATCGGAAATCGAGCGGAGGCTCGCTGCGGTCGGGGCAAAGTTCGAAGTGCTGGATGAGGACACGCTGATAGCCGCGATCGCACGGGCGCTGGCTGACCAGCAGGCTGTGGGGTGGATGAGTGGCCGCATGGAATTCGGCCCGCGGGCTCTTGGCGGCCGTTCGATTCTTGGCGATCCGCGCTCACCGACCATGCAGAAGATGCTTAACCTGAAGGTCAAGTACCGTGAGAGCTTCCGGCCATTCGCGCCGGCGGTGCTTGGCGAGGACGTGGCGAATTGGTTCGAACTCGATCGCGCCTCGCCCTATATGTTGCTGGTGGCGCCGGTGAAAGCCGAGCGGCGCCGCCGCATGTCGGCTGAGGAGCAGGCTCTATTTGGCATCGACAAGCTCAACGTCGCGAGGTCTGAAATTCCGGCAGTGACGCACGTCGATTATTCGTCGCGTGTCCAGACGGTGCATCGGGAGACAAACCCGCGTTTCCATGCGCTTCTCACGGCCTTCAAGCGCGCGACGGGATGTCCCGTACTTGTGAATACAAGCTTTAATATCCGAGGCGAACCGATCGTCAACACGCCCGAGGACGCTTTCCGTTGTTTTATGGGGAGTGAAATCGATGTGCTGTCGATTGGAAATTGTCTGTTGCGCAAGGAGTTCCAGCCGACGTCGCTGGCGCTTGACTACCGCAATTCTGTCGAGCCCGATTGAGCCGCCGTGGCGGACAGAAATCCAAAAGCTGCGATTCGCGTTGACCGCCAGGTTGGTGCCGATCGCGCAGGGTGGGGTCTGCTTGGCCTCGCCCGCCGCTTGGTCATTCTCTTGGTCGTTTGGGTAATCGTCGGGGCAGGATTCTGCCTCGTCGTAGAGGCCGGGTTTAGGCTATCCTTACCATACCGTGCGGTCAGTTCCTGGGATTACAGGGCGAGCAGGCCTCCTGCATACCAAGCCGCCCAGTATTACTCGGCGGAATTCATTCGCGAATCACGCGTACATCAGAATTGGATCAATCCGCCTAACACGCGCGTGATCCTGCCTGGTGGTTACGCGGGCCGCTGGTTCAACGTCAAGGAAGGTGTGCGCCGCACGGTTGGCCATCCGCCACCGCCTTCGCGCCGACTGCTTCTCGTCGGAGGCTCGACAACATACGATGCGGAGGTGCCCGACGAGCAAACGATCGCAAGCCATCTGCAGTCCTTGCTCAACGCCCGCGCCACTGGAACATGGAGCGTTCACAATTACGGAGCATCGGGCACGAGCAGCGCGCAGCAACTTGAGCGTCTGCCTATTCTCGGATTGAAAGCGGACGATATCGTCGTTTTTTATGGCGGCGTGAACGACGTTATGCAGGGCGTTTTCTATGCCAATTTCGACGGCTGGATCGTTGGCGAGAACCGCAAGCGCCTCGATAGTTTAATCAACCGCAATCGTGCAGCGCTTGAATGGCTTGGAAAAAAGAGCCGCTTCTTCAACTGGCTCTACCATCGCAGTACAGATTACTTGCCCGAGCATCTCAAGAGCCCAGCAAAAATCTCTTTGCTCGCCGTCGAGACGCGAAGCAAAACGTACATGGCACTGGTCGAATCGGATGCCGTTGTACGGCGCGCTGGCGGCACGTTTGTGCATGTCCTTCAGCCGCACCTCTATTCCGGCAAGTCGCGGCAAGAGGCGGCCCCACTGACCGACAACCATTTTCTGACGCCGCAAGGCATCGAGCTGGCGTTTCGGATGGGCTACGCCGAAATGAAACAATTGACGAACGACCTGCGCCGCGCTCGCATACGCGCCCACGATGTCGCCGATGCCTTTGACGCCATTCCCCAACCGCTATTTCTTGACTGGGTCCATGTCAACCACCGCGCGAATGCGGAGATTGCAAGCCGCTTGTTCGATATCCTTATGGCGGACGGCCTCGTGGCGAGGCCTTGAGCTCTGTGCGGTCGGCGGTGATCATTGGCCGGGCCATAGGGGAGCGATGTGTTGGCTGGGGGACTAGGATTCGAACCTAGATTAACGGAGTCAGAGTCCGCTGTTCTACCGTTGAACTATCCCCCAACGATCGCAACCCTATCGTCTTCGCGAGCTCGGTCGCGCCGGCGGTTAAGCGGCTCTTACCTGATCCAGCCGCCCGCTTGCAAGCAGTGGCTGATCGCGCCGCCTCCCGCAGATTATGGTCACCGACCAACCAGATAAGCAAGAATTACCCCTGTCGGTCCGCAGTAGCGGACCGGATCGCCTGCCAAACGCGCAGCGGCGTTGCCGGCATGTCGATATGCGTTATACCGTACTCGCTGAGCGCATCCGCAACCGCATTCATGACCGAAGTCAGCGCGCCGGCGCAGCCGGCCTCGCCGCAGCCCTTGACGCCGAGCGGGTTGGTCTTTGCCGGAACAGAATTATGCAGCGTGACGAATTCCGGCGCATCGACGGCGCGTGGCAGAGCATAATCCATGAACGAGCCTGACAATATTTGGCCCTCGAAATCATACGCGGTGTTCTCCAAAAGCGCCTGGCCGATACCCTGCACAACGCCGCCATGGACCTGGCCATCGACCAGCAAGGGGTTGATCAGGTTGCCAAAATCATTGACTGACAAATATGTCACGACGTTCACGACGCCGGTCATTGGATCGATTTCGACCTCCGCAACATGGCAGCCGTTTGGATAAGTGCAAGGCACGCCCTCGCTGACATGCATGACGTCAAGTGAAGGGACAATGTCGGGCCTGAGCTGCAGGCCCGTGCGCAGCCGCTCGGCAAGTTCCATGATGCCGATTGAGCGGTCGGTCCCCGCGATCCTAAATCGACCGGCGGAAAATTCGATATCGGCCGCCGCGGCTTCCAGCGCGCACGCCGCGATGGCCTTGCCCTTTGCAATGACCATCGTCGCGGCTTGCACAATCGCGGCACCGCTGTTCATGGCCGAGCGCGAGCCGCCGGTTCCTCCACCCGCAAGCAATTGATCGCTGTCGCCTTGCAAGAGGTGGATGCGCTCGAAGGGTATTCCGAGATGGGTGCCGAGTATCTGCGCAAAAGGCGTCGCGTGTCCCTGGCCGTAATCGAGGGTGCCAGTCAGGATGGTCACCGTCGCATCGGCGTTAAAGCGAATGCCGCCCATTTCGCGGCCGGCGGGTGCCGTCACTTCGAGATAGCAGCCGACGCCAGCGCCACGCAGCAGTCCGCGTTTGCGCGCTTCGCGCTTGCGTCTCGCCAGCCCCTTCCAGTCGGCAGCCTCGAGCGCGCGCGCAAGCAACGCCGGAAAATCGCCGGAATCATAGATCTGGCCCGATGCCGCCTTGAAAGGAATCTCCTTTGGCCCAATCTGATTTCGCCGCCGTAGTTCGACGCGGTCAATTCCCATCTCGGCTGCGGCGACGTCAATGACGCGCTCCATGTAATAGTTGCCCTCCGGTCGGCCTGCGCCGCGATAGGGATTAATGAATGTCGTGTTGGTGAGCACGCAGCGCACCGATACCTCGATGTGCGGCGTACGATACATGCTGGCGACATTGCGTACGGTGTTGAGGGTCGCCGGTTGCGGCGCCATGGTGCCGACATAAGCGCCGAGGTTGCCGAATCCGGTCAGGCGTAGCGCCAAGAAACGCCCGTTTGCATCAAGCGCCAGTTCCGCGGACTGAAGATGGTCACGCCCGTGATTATCGGAAAGGAAGCTGCTCGACCGTTCGTCAGTCCATTTAACCGGACGGCCGAGCGTGCGTGCGGCATGCAAAACGCAGACATATTCGGGATAGACCGCCGCCTTCATCCCAAAGGACCCGCCGACATTGCCGGTGGATATGCGCACTTTTTCTGCCACCGTCCGCAGGATTGCGGCGAGCTGAGCGCGCATTCCCATGACGCCCTGGCTGCCGGCGTAAAGGGTCCAGCGCTCGCCATGCGCGTCGTATTCCCCAATCGCTGAGCGCGGCTCCATTGCGTTGACGATCACGCGGCTGTTGACGATTTCAAGCCGCGTGACGTGGGCGGCCTGCCCGAAGGCCCGCGCCACCGCTTCGGAATCGCCAAAGTGGTAATCGAGCACGAGATTGCCCGGCGCGGCGTCGTCGAGTTGCGGCGCGTCTGCGCGCAGGGCGGCACGCGGGTCGATGACGGCCGGAAGAGGATCGATCGTGAGCGTGACGGCCTCCGCGGCGTCGCGCGCTTGCAGCAACGTCTCGGCAACGACGCAGGCGACCGGATCGCCAACAAAACGGACCTTGTCGGTTGGAAGGGCCGGGCGTAGCACCACGCGCATGTCCGAACCATCACGGTTCTTGAATGGCAAGTTGCTGCGCATCGGACCATAGGCGGCGACATCGGCGCCTGTGTACACCGCCAGAACGCCAGGCATGCCGCGGGCGATCTGCACGTCAATCCCGCGAATGATGCCATGCGCGTGGCTGCTGCGGACGATAACGGCATGCGCTTGGCCGGGCAGGCTGATGTCATCTGTGAATTTTCCGCCGCCGGTCAGAAGCGTGGCGTCTTCCTTACGCAACGCGGATTGCCCGACGGCATGCAGGGAGATGGCTGTCGCGGCGGGGTCATTGTGAAGATTCATGCGAGCGCCGGTGTTGGATATGGCCGTGATCCATTTTGATCATGATCCGATTGTTTCAGGGAACGATGTTGAGATATCGGAGCCGGCCGATCACCGCAAGAACGCGTTTCCGTTCGCGCCGAATGCAACTTGGACCGAGTTGCGGGAATGGCGTCGGCTGCTACACTTTGGTCACACTGGGCGATCATTGCCGCCGCTATCGCGCCGGCGCGTGCGTCTCAGCGGTGCGGGAAGGTATTTGATGGACGACGTGGCCCGCCTGGCCGGTGGCCCAAGCTCTGCACCGGATTCGGGGCGGCACGGCCGACCGCCACGCGGTCGGCGCTCGCCCTATTGGCGGCGTCGAAGGGATCATGACGCCGAATGCAGCGGGCCCATTTATGCCGCACTCGACCTCGGAACCAACAATTGCCGACTTCTCGTCGCCCGCCCAGCCGGCGACAGCTTTCGTGTCATCGATGCGTTCTCGCGCATCATTCGCCTAGGCGAGGGCGTATCGCGAAGTGGGCGCATTGCCGAGGCGGCCATCACGCGCGCGGTTGCCGCGCTGAGCGTTTGTCGCGACAAGATGGCGACCTGTCAGGTGACGCGCGCGCGGCTGATCGCAACGGAAGCCTGCCGCATCGCGCAGAATGGCGCTGATTTTCGCCAGCGCATCAGTGCCGAAGTTGGAATTGACCTGGAAGTCGTCGATCGCGAGACGGAGGCCCTATTGGCGGCGACCGGATGCACACCTTTGATCGATCCAAGCGCAGCGGGCGTCATCCTGTTCGACATAGGCGGTGGTTCATCGGAGATCGTGCGCCTTGACCGGCGCGATGGCGCGGGTCGCGGGCCACCGACACCGGCGATTCGTGGTTGGGCCTCATTGCCGGTCGGTGTCGTCACGCTGGCGGAGCGTTTCGGTGGCGTGAGCGTCGATCGTGCGCAATTTGAGTCCATGGTCGCCTATGTCGGCGACTTTGTCTGCGGATTTGCCCAGGCGCATGGCCAGAATTTGGAGGGGATGCATCTGCTCGGCACATCGGGAACGGTGACGACAATCGCGGGCGTCCACCTCGACCTCCCAAGATATGATCGGCAACGCGTGGACGGCTGCTGGATGAGCGACAGCGAAGTGACGATCGCAATCGACCGGCTCATTGCCACAAGTTATGATGAGCGCGTGGCCAATCCTTGCATCGGCGCTGAGCGCGCGGACCTTGTGTTGGCCGGGTGCGCGATTCTGGAGGCGATTCGTCGTTATTTTCCCTTTGCGCGATTGCGCGTGGCCGACCGCGGGCTGCGCGAGGGAATGCTGGTGACAATGATGCGCGAGGACGGCGTATGGGGGAGTGCCGCGCCCGCCTAGGGCGAAAGCCGGCCGGGTCATGTTGCCCGGGCTCGCCGACGTGTCGGTCGCGGGCGCGACCCTTTTTCGAAACTGGCGCAATTTTTTGCAATCATGCGCTGTTCATTACGCGACGTGCCGTGCGGCACCGGATTATGGGATATGGACAAAACCGACATGCGCGCAGGCCGCAGTGGCGGCTCGAGACTGTCGTGACCGCGGGTGGCCGGCGCGGCGGACGCAACGCCAAAGCGAGGATCCAATCCTCGAAGCGGCGAACCGCGTCGTCGCGGCAATGGCTTGAACGCCAGATCAACGATCCCTACGTCGCGCGCGCCAAACGTGAAGGCTTCCGCTCGCGCGCGGCCTATAAGCTCATCGAGCTTGACGACCGTTATCGGTTTCTGCGGCCGGGCGGGCGAATAGTCGATCTTGGCGCGGCGCCGGGAGGATGGAGTCAAGTCGCCGCCGAACGGGTCGGCGCTGTGTCGGGTGGAGGGCGTGTGGTCGCGATCGATATCCTCGCCATGCCTGCCGTCACCGGCGTCACGTTTGCCGAGCTCGACTTCACCCAGGAATCGACGGCGGCATGGATCGGCGCGGCGCTTGGTGGACAGGCCAATGTCGTCATGTCCGATATGGCGGCCAATGCCAGCGGCCATCGCAAGACCGACCATCTCAAGATCATGGCGCTGGCGCAGGCCGCGGCCGCGCTTGCCTGCGACGTGCTCAAACCCGGAGGCACATTTCTGTGCAAGGTCTTGCAGGGGGGTACGGAAAGCGAATTGCTGGCGCGCCTCAAGCGCCATTTCACCAGCGTGAAACATATCAAGCCGGCGGCCAGTCGCGCGGAATCCGCGGAGCTTTACGTGCTAGCGCAAGGATTTCGTCAACCGGGGCGCTGATCGGGTGGATCGGCTTGTTTGGCCGAGCCAGGGAGGCGATTGGCCAATTCCGCGCCGGCATCCCGCGGCAATTGCGCGAAAACCAGAATTGATGCGGCGGATATTGCGGCGACAAACAGAAATGCGGGCGGAAATTCGTCGGCGCTCAGCGCTGCCTTATGGCTCACCTGAAGCGAAATTTCCACCGCGAACGCGCCGAGCGCAACACCGGTCGAAATCGCCAATTGTTGGGCAACGCTAACGATCGCCGTCGCGCGGCTCACGCGGGCGTGGTCGACATCCGCGTAGGCGAGCGTGTTGATGCTGGTGAATTGCAAGGATCGGAAGAAGCCGCCGACGACGAGGACCATCACCATGACGCCGACGGGGGTGGAAGGCGCGAAACCGGCGCAGGCGGCCAGAAGCGCGGCGCTCATCACCGAATTGATCGTCATTGTCGTGCGGAATCCGTAGCGGCGCAGAATATGCGGCACGGCCATCTTCATGGTCATCGCACCGAGCGCGGTGGAGAACGTGATCAATCCCGATTCAAATGGGTTTCTATGAAAACCGAGTTGCAGCATCAGTGGCAGTAAAAACGGCAGCGCGCCAATCCCGGTGCGAAAGATAAACCCACCGAGTACGCTGGCGCGAAACGTCGGCAAGCGGAATAAACCAAGATCGAGGATGGGAACCGGCGTGCGACGGGCATGTAGAACATAAGTGGCAAGCGCCATCGCCCCAGCCGCGATCAGCGCGGCGACAAGCGGCCAGGGCGCGAAACTTAATCCGACAAGGTTGGTTCCAAAAACAATTCCGCCGAAGCCAAGTCCCGAGAGGATCATGCCCCTGAGGTCGAATGGGTCAGGCTGTTCGGCGCGGACGTTCTCGATATAGCGCGTGGCGAGGACGATTCCGACGAGCCCCATTGGCACATTAATGATAAAGATCCAGTGCCAGGACGCGTAGGTGGTGATGAATCCACCGAGCGGCGGGCCAATCATCGGGCCGACCAGCGCAGGCATGGTAACCCAGGTCATCGCCGCGACGAGGTCGCGCTTTTCGATGCTGCGTACCAGGACGAGACGACCGACCGGGGTCATCAGCGCGCCGCCCATCCCCTGCACGAAACGCGCGACGATGAAATGAAAGAGCGAATCGGCCATCGCGCATCCAATCGATCCGGCGACGAAGACGGCGATCGCGACACGAAAAATCGTGCGGGCGCCAAAGCGGTCGGCGATCCAGCCACTCGCAGGAATGAAAATTGCCAGTGCCAACAGGTAAGACGTAATCGCCAGCTTCAACGCCAGCGGGCTCGCGCCGATCGCCTCGGCTATGGCCGGCAACGCAGTGGCGATGACGGTCGAATCCATGTTCTCCATGAATAGGGCGACCGCCACGATGAGCGGAACGATGCGCTCGCGCGGCATTGTCACGGACCGATATCAAGCACGATCAGGGCGACACGAGCCGCCGCAATGCGTCTGCGGCGACGCGCGATGCGGGGTCGAGTTCCAGCGCAATTCGGTAGTCCGCGATTGCCTTCTCACGCTCGCCGCGTTGCTCGAAGAGTTGCGCGCGCAACTGCCTTGCTGGCGCGTAGCGCGCGTCGGCTGCGATCGCCTTATCGATGTCGACCAGTGCGGGTGCAAGGCGGCCGGCCAAACGATGGAGGAGCGCGCGGTTGTAATAGGCAAGCGTATAATCTGGACGCAGTTCAACCGCCCGGTCATAGTCGGCGAGCGCGCGTGCGAGGTCGTGCTTGCGGCGATAGGCGGTACCGCGATTGTTGAAGGCGGTCGCGTTCTCCGCGTTGAGCGCGATCGCGGCATCGTAATCCGCAATCGCGCGGTCGAAATCCTTCTTATCCGCGAACACGATGCCACGATTGACAAGGGCGCCCACGTAATCGGATTTGACGTGGATCGCATTGCTGTAGTCGGCGATGGCGCGGTCAAAATCGCCTTTGCGCCGCCATGCAATGCCGCGATTGAACAACGCGACGGCATTGCCCGGCTCGAGCCGCAGCGCTTCGCCATAGTCCACGATCGCGCGATCCGTCTCGCCCTGATCGTCAAGCGCATTGGCGCGATCGATATAGACCGGTGCCGTCGTGGCATTGATGCGCAGCGCCTGATCGTAATCGGCAATGGCGCGGTCATATTGCTTGAGGCGGTACCGGGCGAGGCCGCGCTGGCCATAGGCGCGCGCATTTTTCGGCTCAAGCCGGATGACGACGTCAAAATCGGAAATCGCGGCGTCAAATTGTCCGGCGCGTAGCGATAGGCTGGCACGATTGAAATAGGCGGCCGCGAATTGAGCGTCCAGGCCGATGGCCTGACTGAAATCGGCGCGTGCGAGTTCTTGTTCGCCTTTTTGCTCATAGGCGCCGCCGCGATTGTTATATGCGGCGGCATAGCGCGGATCGAGCCTGACGGCGCGGTCGAAATCGGCGATCGCGCGATCAAATTCCTTTTGGTCGTGGCGGACAAGGCCGCGATTATTATGCGCGGCAGCCATGCCAGGGTCGAGGGCAAGCGCGCGATCGTAGTCGGCGATCGCGCGCGTGCCGTCGCCCGCGGCGCGCCAGGCATTGGCTCGGTTGACATAGGCGGCGGTGAGGCGCGGATCGACGCGCAGTGCTTCGTTGAAATCGGCCATGGCGGGCTCGCGCTCGCCCTTTTCATAGTGGATGAGGCCGCGCGCG
>JACQAE010000021.1 GCA_016195095.1 Pseudomonadota bacterium | reverse complement strand
CTGGTCGGGGAAGCTGCGCACGTGCTGCCGCCAATCGGCGCGCAAGGCCTTAATCTGGGCATTCGCGACGCGGCGACGATCGCGGAACTGGCCGCCTCGGCCTGCCGCAAGGGCGGCGATTGCGGTGGCGCCGAGACCCTGCGCGATTACGAGCGGGCGCGGCAAGGCGACGTCTTTTCGCGTGTCCTCGCCGTCGATCTCCTCAATCGCTCCCTGCTCACCGACTTCATTCCCGTCCAGGGCGCGCGCGGGCTTGGCCTATATCTGCTCGATCGCATAGCACCCCTGCGCCGATCGGTGATGCGCGCGGGCCTGGCGCCGGCGTATTTCGAACCGCGCCTGACCTTGGGGCTGCCGGTTTGACCCATCGCCATGGCGCGGCTTTCGCGTGACGTCCGTCAACGCCGTGAGTGCTTTCACCAAAGGCGAATTGTGCATGGCTTGGTGTTGGGGCTAATGGTCTCATGACACTTTCCGCGACCGTGGTGATCGCCATTGCGTCGGCGTTCCTGCTTGCGGGCGCGGTCAAGGGCGTCATCGGCATGGGACTGCCGACGGTTTCGGTCGGCATCATGAGCTTGGTGGTGTCACCGGCGGAGGCGGCGGCGCTGCTGGTCATTCCCTCGGTCGTGACTAATATCTGGCAATTTCTCGCCGGACCACGGGCGGGCCAGATCCTGCGCCGATTATGGCCGACCATGGCGGCGATCTGTGTTGGCACGTGGCTCGCGCGCCTGGCGGGCGTCAGCCTGCTGACGCCGGCGGCGGCGGCGCGCGCAACCGTCGCGCTCGGCATCGTCCTCATGCTTTATGCGGCCATCGGACTTGCGCGCGTCCACATCGCCGTTCGCAGCGGCGATGAATCCTGGCTTGGACCGCTTGCCGGCTTTGCGACGGGTGTCATATCGGCGGCGACAAGCGTGTTCGTCATCCCGCTTGTGCCCTACTTTCAGGCCATCGGCCTCGACAAGGACGACCTGGTTCAGGCGCAGGGCCTGGGCTTTACCGTCGCCACACTGGCGCTCGCGGCCATCCTGGCCATTGACGGCGTGCTCAATCTGGGAAACGTGCCGGTATCGGCTGCCGCGGTTGCGCCCGCGGTCGCCGGCATGGCAATCGGCCAAATACTGCGCCATTACGTCAGGCCGGCGACGTTCCGCCTTTGCTTTTTCATCGCCATGTTCGCCCTCGGCGCGCATCTCGCCCTGGCGCATCGCTGAGCGCCTCCCCTAGCCGTTGCGCATGGCGGAGGCGTCGTCCAAGGCAGGCGCCGCCTTGGCGGTGCCCGCCGGCTCGCGAAAATTGTGCGCCACGGGTACCGGCAATGCCGGCATGCGCGCGCCTTGCGCGCCGGCGATATAATGGTCCCAAAGACCGCGCTCGGCGAAATGCGGGTCGCGCACGGCCTCCTCGATCGACGCCACGATGGTCGCGCAGCAATCGGCGGCGGCAAAACGCGCGCGCCAATAATCAGCGGGCTGCCGCACGATGATCGCCGCGACCGCGGCAATAGCCGCCTGCCGGTCGGCGCCGTCGGCGCGCAGCCCCGGCTCCAGCGCTATGACGTCGCAGAACGCCGCCCAGAATTTCTGCTCGAGCGCGGCACAGGCCACGAGCCGGCCGTCGCTTGTCGGGTATAAATTGTAACGCGGCGAGCCGCCGGTCAGCAGCATTTCCCCCGCGCGCGGAAAGCGGCCCGCCGCGAACCCCGTGGCCAGCGCCAGCCAGGCAAAGGTGAACACGCCCTCGCTCATGGCGATATCGAGATAGGCGCCGCGCCCGCTGGCGTCGCGCTGGCGCAGCGCCAGCAAGATGTTGATGACCGGCGCGAATGCCCCGCCGCCGATATCGGCGACGAGGGCGGGGGGAACGACCGGACGGTCGAGCGGCCCCGGCTGTAGCGAAAGCAGGCCGGCGGCCCCGATATAGTTGAGATCATGGCCGGCCTCCGCGCGCCGCCGCCCAGTCTGCCCATAGCCGGAAATCGAGCAATAGACGAGGCGCGGATTGATCGCGGTGAGCGTCGCATGGTCGAGGCCGAGCCGGCGCATGACGCCGGGGCGGAACTGCTCGACGAGCACGTCGGCTTTGGCAATCCGCTCAAGCAATGGTGCGAGCGCGGCCGTGTCCTTGAGATCGACGACGAGGCTTGCCTTGCCGCGGTTGAGCATGGCGAAGGCCGCGCCGCTATCGGAAAATCGCGGCGCATAGCGGCGCATGTCCTCGCCGCCGGGACGCTCGATCTTGGTCACCTGCGCGCCCGCTTCCGCGAGGATCAGCGTCGCCAGCGGTCCCGGCAGCAGCGTCGTGAAATCGATGACGCGAATGCCGTCGAGCGGCTGTGCCATGGCGTCTCCGGTCAATTTGCAAGGTTAGCCACGTATCCGGCCCGCACCAGCCACATGATTGTCGTCAGCGTGACGATCGACGCCGCCGTGCCGACCAGAACGGCGGACGAGGCCTGCGCGACCCAGACGTCATATTGGCGCGCGAAGACGAAGACGTTGAGCGCCGGCGGCAGCGACGCCATCAGAACCGCCGCGTTGACCCAGGCCGCGTCGAAGGGACCGAGCAGGTGAAGGAACAGCAGCGCCAGCAGCGGGTGGAGCACAAGCTTGATGACCACCATGAGCGGGACTTCCCAGGCCAGGCTGTCGACGCGCCGCAATGCAACGGTCACCCCGAGCGTGAATAAGGCGCTCGGCGCCGCCGCCGCCTCGAGCAGGCGCAGCGAGCGATCGAGCGCCACCGGCAGTTCGAGGCGCAGCGCGGCGCTGGCAATGCCCAGCGCGCTTGCAATGACCAACGGATGCAGCAGGATCTGACGCGCGACGCCAAGCGCCACCGTGCCGAATTTGCGCCGTTGCGGCGCCGCCAAGGCCATCAGCAGCGGTACCATGGAAAACAAGAGCAGCGTGTCGAAGCAGAAAATCAATGCCACCGGCGCCGCCGCCGCCTCCCCAAGGGCGGCAAGCGCGATACCGGGTCCCATGTAGCCGATATTGCCATATCCCCCGGCCAGCCCGGCGATCGCGGATTCGTCGAGGCGGCCGTCGCGGATGATGGTCGCGAAGGAGAAAGCGAGGGCAAACGCCGAATAGGTCGCCAATGTGGTGGCGCCGATAAACCCATACTGGCGCAATTCATCGAGCGGGGTGCGCGCCAATATGCGGTAGAACAGCGCCGGCAAGGCGATGTACAAGATGAAGAAATTCATCCATCGCAAGCCGCTGTCGTCGATCCGCTTGATCTTGCCGGCGGCAAGCCCGAGAAAAATCAATCCGAAGAACGGCAGCGCCAGGTTGAGAATGTCGAGCATGGTCACGGATTTCGCCAAACCTGCCGCCGGTCGCGCACGTGCCGCGCGGCCGATGGCGCAGCGTAACATATTGCGCTCGCGCGCGTGGCGACCGCGCGCGCGAACCGCGCGCCGCGCCGAGGACCCTCGACAGGCCAGGAAGCCAGCCCCATGAAACAGCCACGCAATTTTTACCGGCCGCTCGCCATCGGCGCTCCCGCGCCCGCGCGCGAACCCGAGGTCGCGCTCGAGCGCATGATCCATTTCGTGCCACCCCATGTGGAAAAAATGCGGGAAAAGGTGGCCGGCCTCATTGGCACCGTCGATGTCGTGCTCGGCAATCTGGAAGACGCGGTGCCGGCCGAGGCTAAGGAGGCGGCGCGCGCGGGCTTCATCACCATGGCGCGCGCCAATGATTTCAAAGCGACCGGCCTGTGGACGCGCGTCAACGCGCTTGATTCACCGTGGGCGCTCGATGACATCCTCGCCATCGTCGGCGCGGTCGGCGACAGGCTCGACTGCATCATGTTGCCGAAAGTCGAGGGCGACTGGGACATCCACTATCTCGACCAGCTCTTAGCGCAGCTTGAAGGCAAGCACGGCCTGCGCAAGCCGATCCGCATACACGCAATTCTCGAAACCGCGGAGGGGATGCGCAACGTAGAGGCGATCGCCGCGTCGTCGCCGCGCATGCACGGTTTGAGCCTTGGTCCCGCCGACCTCGCGGCCTCGCGCGCCATGAAGACGACGCGCGTCGGCGGCGGCCATCCCGGCTACCGGGTTCTTGGCGATGCTCACGGCGCTACCCTTGGCGCTGCCGCCGGCGACGCCAAGGGCGCGCCGCGCGCGGACACGCGCGCCAGTTTTCAACAGGATCTATGGCATTATACGATCGCGCGTATGGTCGACGCCTGCGCCGCCGCCGGCATCAAGCCGTTTTACGGCCCGTTTGGCGATTTCGCCGACCCGCAAGCCTGCGAGGCGCAGTTCCGCAACGCGTTCCTGATGGGATGCGCCGGTGCCTGGACATTGCATCCATCGCAGATCGATATCGCAAAACGTGTATTTTCACCCGACCCCGCCGAGGTGACCTTCGCCAAGCGCATTCTCGACGCCATGCCCGACGGCGGGGGCGCCGTCATGATCGACGGCAAGATGCAGGATGACGCCACCTGGAAACAGGCCAAGGTGATCGTCGATCTTGCCCGCCTTGTGGCCGCGCGGGACGGGGATATGGCGCCACGCTACCAGCTCTGATATTGATCGCGGGGGTCGGCCAAACAAGGTCAATTGTAAATCGCAAGCAGATGACCATCATGCACAAGACCAAGATGGCAAAGTATACGCTGGGCCAAGTTGTGAAACACCGCGTCTATTCGTTTCGCGGCGTGGTATTCGATGTCGATCCCGAGTTCAACAATACCGAAGATTGGTACCAATCAATTCCCGCCGATATCCGGCCGCGCAAGGATCAACCGTTTTATCACCTATTGGCGGAGAACGCGGAGACCGAATACGTCGCTTATGTCTCCGAGCAAAATCTGCTGCCGGACACGTCGCGCGAGCCCGTTCGCCACCCGCAGATCGCCGAGATATTCGAGCGCGGCAAGGACGGCGGCTACCGGCTGCGCAATAGCGTCATCAATTGATTTTTACTTCGCGCATGAGCGGATGACCACTGAAAAGCAAAAACCATTTTTCGCATAAAACATGCGCGAACAATGGGTTACAGCAATCGTACGACTCAACCTGAAGCGATAGGGCTCTCGCCAATGCGTGCCGGCGCGCGCGAACGGGTCGATGCCGGCGCCGCGCGCGCACCGCGCAACTATTGCGTCTTGTTTGGCGTCTGCGGCTGCGCCTGCTGCGATTCCAGAGTCTTGCGCGCTTCCTCGGCGCGCTTTTGCAGTTCGTCCTGCAATTTTTTCTGCTGCGCCTCGAACTCCTTGGGGTCCGTCGGCGGACCGTCATAGGCCTTGGCGAATTCCGCCAAGGGCAGCGGCAGGCTGATCGGCTGGCCGGTGGCGTTGATCGCCTGGATGATCAGCGATTGCCCCTTCTTGAGCCGCGTGACCATGTCGGCGGGCACTTCGTAGTCTGCCATGCAGCCATTGGTGAAACAGATCACATAGGGTCCGTTGGCCGGCTGTCCTTGGTCGATCAGCACGCGCGTTCCATGCGCCAATTGCATCCCCAGCGGTAGCGTCACCCGCATCACCTTCTTGGGGTCGCCTTCCGGCTCAATGAGCACCGCCGCCACAACCGGCATGCCGGATTCAATACGGCCATCCTTGCCGGTGAAGCACACCTGCTTGGCGTTGGCCTCCTTGCCCTTGAGGCAGAATTTCGTCCATGGCGAATAGATGAGCTGCGGTTGATCCGCCGCCGCCGCCGGCGCCGCCGCCGGGGGCTGGGCGGGGCGTTGCTGCGCCTGCGCCGGCTTGGCGCGAGGCGCCGGCCGCTGCTGGGGTTGGGGCTGCTGCGCCAGCGCCGACGCGTCCATGCCCGACCACACGAGCGCGCCTGCCACGGTCGCCAACACAGCGTTGCGCATTGTCGCGGCGCGGGCGTGCATGATCCGACGGTCCATGAGTACGTTGTCCTCTATTTTAATTTCTCGCGCCAGCACGGCTTTTCGCGCCAACGCCTTTGGCCCGGCTCCAGCCAATTCGCCCCATTTGCAGGCTCTCTCGGCGGCAAATGCGGCAGGAGCGTGACGCGGCAGCGCGCCTGCATAACGCAATTTGCGCTACCGATAAAGCCATCCGACACCGCGAGCCGCCGCTTATTGGCGCACTGGCGCGGCCGCAATGACGGCCTTGTGCTATAAGATCGCGCAATTTCGCGACGAATCAAGCTTGCACGTGAACGCCACCCGCAAACGTGGTCGCCCCCGCGCCCCTTCGAACCCGCCGCGCCGCCGACGCGCGAGGGCATGGGCCGTTGCCGGGGCTTTCGCGATGTCCGTTGCCTGCCTGGCGCCAAGGTCAGCGCAGGCTGCCGGTCCGACCCATGCCATTGCCATGCATGGCGAGCCTGCCCTACCCGCGGATTTCACGGCCTTTCCTTATGTCAACGCCCGCGCGCCACGTGGCGGGCGCCTGGTCGAGGGTCAGCTTGGCACCTTTGACAGCCTCAATCCCCTGATCGTCCACGGCCTGACGGTTCAGTCCATCCGCGGCTATGTCATCGAAAGCCTGATGACGCGCGGCTATGACGAACCGTTTACGCTTTATGGGCTGATCGCGCGCTCGGTCGAGACCGACCGGGCGCGTTCCTTCGTCACCTTCACGCTCGATCCGGCGGCGGCGTTTTCCGACGGCCGGCGCGTCACGCCCGAGGACGTCGTCTTCTCCTGGCAACTTCTGCGCGACAAGGGGCGCCCCAATCACCGCACGTACTATTCCAAAGTCGCCAAGGCCGAACGCGTCGGCGCGGACGCGGTGCGCTTCGATCTGTCGGGCAGCGAGGACCGCGAGCTGCCATTGATCCTTGGCCTGATGCCGGTGCTGGCCAAACACGCGACCGACCCCGAGACGTTCGACAAGACGAGTTTCACGGCCCCGCTCGGCAGCGGTCCCTATGTGGTCGCCGCGGTCGACCCCGGGCAGAGCCTCACCCTCAAACGCAATCCGGCCTATTGGGGCAATGCCCGCGCGGTCAATCGCGGGATGTGGAACTTTGATGAAATCCGCATTGATTTTTACCGCGACGCCAACGCTCATTTCGAGGCGTTCAAGAAGGGGCTTTACGATTTTCGTTCCGAACATGACCCCGGCCGCTGGCAGACCGCCTATGATTTCCCGGCATTTCGCGATGGCCGCGTCGTCAAGGAGGCACTGCCCAACGGGCTGCCAAAAGGCATGACCGCCTATGCCTTGAATACTCGCCGGCCGGCCTTTTCCGATATTCGCGTACGTGAGGCGCTTTCGCTCCTGTTCGACTTCGAATGGATCAATCGCAACCTCTTTCATGGCCTCTACCGGCGCAGCGCGAGCTACTTCGCCGACAGCGAGCTTGCCGCCAATGGAAAGGCCGCGGACACGCGCGAGCGCGCGCTCCTCGCGCCCTTTCCCGACGCCGTGCGCACCGACATCATGGCGGGAACCTGGTCGCCACAGGTGAGCGACGGCTCGGGCCGCGACCGCGACGTTCTGCGCCGCGCGCTCGTGTTGCTCGAGGGGGCCGGCTTCGAGCTTCACGATACCGTGTTGCGCGAGCGCGCGAGCGGGCGCGCGTTTGCTTTCGAGATCCTGGTCACGACCAAGGACCAGGAGCGGCTGGCGCTCGCCTATTCGCACAATCTCAAGCGCGCCGGAATCGCCGCGCGCGTGCGTATCGTCGACGCCGTGCAATATGACCGCCGACGCCTCACCTATGATTTCGACGTCATCCAGAACACCTGGGACGCCTCGCTATCGCCCGGCAACGAACAGGCGTTCTACTGGGGCTCGGCGGCGGCGGCGGCGCAGGGCACGCGCAACTACATGGGCGTGCGCAGCAACGCCGTCGACGCCATGATCGAGGCCATCCTCAAGGCGCGCACGCGCGCCGACCTTGTCGCGGCGGTGCACGCGCTCGATCGCGTGCTGCTGTCGGGGTTCTATGTCGTGCCGTTGTTTCACTTGCCCGCGCAGTGGGTCGCGCGCTGGGCGCGTATCGGCCGGCCCGCACGAACCTCGCTCTCGGGCTATTTGCCGGAAGCGTGGTGGCGCCAACCACAACAGCCATGAGCGATGCCATGATCCTTGGACGCCCAGCCGAACTTGCCGCAGGCGACGATGCCAACCGCACGACGCTTGACGAATTATTCCGCCGCGCCGGCGTGCGCCGGCCGGACGCGCCCGCCCTGATCGATCCGCCGGACACGGCGGCGCTGATCGGGCGGCTGCCGCGCATGCTCACCTATGCGGCGGCGGACCGCATCGTGTCGGCGATCGCCACGCGGCTGCGGCGATATCTCGCGCCGGACTCGATCGTCGGCCTGCAATTGCCCAACACCGTCGAGAGCGCGCTCACGCTGCTCGCGGTGCTGCGCGCCGGCATGATCGCCATGCCGCTGCCGCTCTTGTGGCGCCGCGCGCAATTGGCCGCCGCCCTGACACAGGTCAGCGCCCGCGCCATCATCGTGTGTGCGCGTGTCGGCGGCACCGATCATTGCGAACTGGCGATGCAGACCGCCGCGGACGTGTTCACCATTCGGCACGTGGCGAGCTTCGGCGCCGATATTCCCGACGGCGTCATGCCGCTCGACGAATTGTTCCTCGCCGGTCGTTCCGAACGCGCCGCGCCGCTCGAGCGGCGCGGTAACGCGGCGGCGCATGTCGCGGTCATCACCTGGGACGTTGACACGCGCGGACTTGTCCCGGTGGCGCGCAACCACGGCGAACTCCTGGCCGGCGGGCTCGCCGTGCTGCTCGAAAGCGGCCTTGGCCAGGATGCGTCGATCCTCTCGACGCCGCCGATGGCGTCTTTTGGCGCGATATCGGTATCGCTCATTCCCTGGCTGATCAGCGGCGGAACGCTGGTGCTGCAACACCGCTTTGATGCCGCGATGTTCAAGGCGCAGCGTGTCGGGGAACGCTGCGCCGCCGTCGTGCTTCCCGGTTCCGTCGTGGCGCGCCTCGCCGACGCCGGCTTGATCGGCGCCGGACACGGCCTTGCCAGCGTACTGGCGGTGTGGCGCGCGCCGGAACGTGTCGCCGGAAGCCCAATCTGGCGCGACCGCGGCATTGACCTTGTCGATGTCCAGGTATTCGGCGAAATCGCCCTACTGGCGGCGCGGCGCGGACCGACCGGCGCGCCGGCGGCGATCGGGCTTGGGCCGGTGGTCGCCGGACGCGGAACGAACGCGGCGGTGCGCGTTGCCGAGGTGCGCCGCAACACCGCCGGGACGGTGGCGTTGCGCGGCCCCATGGTGCCGCGCTCGGCGTTTCCGATCGGCGGCGCGAGCGCGCCGAATGGCGGACTTCAGGTCGCAACCGACGGGTTTGTTGATACCGGCTATGCCTGCCGCGTCGACGCAGCGACCGGCATCCTCACCGTCACGCGGCCCCCGGTCGGCATGGTCAGTGTCGGCGGCTACCGTTTCAACTTGCGCGACCTGCAAGCCATCATCGCGCGCGCCCAATCCGGCAGCACGTTGACGGCGCTGCCCGATTCGCTCCTCGGCCAGCGGCTGACGGGCAACGCCGCCGACATGGCGGGTATGGTCGCGCATTTGGCGCAAGCGGACGCCAATCCGCTGGTGATCGCGGCGTTCCGGCAACACCGGACAGTCGACGTGGCCGTGGAGCGCGCGAGCGCCGCCTGAGCAGTTCATTTGCCGTCCGCCCCGCGCTGGCGCGCGCGCCATTGACCGGCCATTAACGTCGATGCGCTAGGCTGGCGGCGTCACAATTCCCAACGATCCGCGTGCGCCGCCATGAGCTTGCAGGGCCCCATCGTCGTCGTCGCGGATACGCCGGTACCCGCATTGGTCGGCGCCCTGTCAGGCGCCGGCGCGTTTCCGGTGGTCGAAACTCCCGCGATCGGCGCGCAAGACGCGATCCAGACCATCAACCCGGCGGCGATCGTGCTTGCGCAGACGGGCAATCTCCTTGACCTCGCCGCGTGCTGCCACGCCACGGGCGCGCAGCCGCCCGCCTATCGACCCGTGCTGGCACTGACGCCGTCGCCAAGCGACTGCCTGGCGGCCAACATTTTGCCCATATCCGACACCGCGACGCCCGAGCGCATCATTGCGCGGCTGGCGAGCGCGCTGCGCGTGCGCACGCTCGCCGCCGCCGCCGCGCGCCGTGTCGAGACGCTGCGCGCCGCCGGCGAGGAGACCGCCTGCTACGCGCTCGGCGATCCGCTCGAGGACGCGACCGTCCTGCTCGTTGGGCGCGGTCGCATATTTCCCGATCTCTCCGTGGCGGTCGGGGAGCGCACCGGCGTCGTCGGGGCGCTGAGCCTCGAATCCGCCGTCAATCACCTCAACGCGCGCGAGGTCAACGGCGTCATGATCGGCGACGGCCTGTCGGCGCGCGCGCTCGACGCGTTCTTCGCCGTTCTGGCAAGCGATGCGCGGTTTCGCGACCTGCCGGTCGCCGTCGTCGCCAGCGCCAATGGCGCCGGCGATCCTGCGCGCCTGGCCAACATGGAAATCATTTCCGGATCGGCGCGCGAGGTCGTCGCGCATTTCCTGCCACTGGTCGGCCAGAACGCCTTTGCCGCGCAGATCACGCGCGTCATTGCCGCGGCGGAGGCGCGCGGCTTGATCGACACGCGCACCGGGCTCTTCACGACCGCGCATTTCCTGCGTGAATTGCGCCGCGCGATCGTCGAAGCCGGCGAGCGCGCCGGCGGCCTGTCGATCGCGCGGTTTTCGTTTGCACAGTCGCTCGGCCGGCGACGCCGCGCCGACGCCGCCCGCCTGGTCAGCCGGCTCGTGCGCGGATCCGATTTCGCTTGCGCCACCACCGACGGCTCGATCCTTGTTGCCTTCGCGGAAACCGGCCTCGCCAGCGCGCACGTGATTTCCCGCCGCATCGCCAGCGTTCTCAAGCACACGATGCTCTCGGCGGCCGAAACCGAGGCAAGGCCGCAGGCGTCCATTACGCTGGCGACGCTCAAGGGCGACGACACGATTGAATCGCTGATCGTGCGGGTGAACGATTCGATCGCCGTCGCGGCCGGCTGACGCGCCAGACGCATTCATACGTCCAGCTTCACCGCAAATCCGCCAAAGATCATGCGCATGCCGTCAATAGGCATGGCGTTGAAGGCGGGCCGCATGCGCGGGTCGGCCGTCGCTTTCATGAAACCCTCGTCGCGCGCCACGCGCGAGGGCCACACGACCCACGAAAATACCACCGTCTCGTCCGCGCCGCATTTGACACCAGTGGAATGGACGTGACATTGCCGCCGGGCACGTCCTCGCCCCAGCACTCGACGACCTTGAGCGCGCCGTGCTCCTGAGGATGGGTGCCATGAGCTGCGCCAGCTTGAGGCAGGCGGCGAGCTGGCGCAGGGCACCGCAACGACATAACCCCCGAAAAATGCATGCCGCCATTTCCCCCGGAGTGCATCGCGATTCGTGCGAACCGGATAGCGCTCAATTTTCCTTGATCCTGTCGCATTTTCGGCGACGAACCGGTTCCCATGGCGCCGGAAAATGCTCTAGGCTTGCGCCAACAAGGAGCGCGCCATGCCTGCGTCTGCCACGCCGCTGCCCGTTGTCGTCATTTCCGACGTCGTTTGTCCCTGGTGTTTCATCGGCAAGCGCCGGCTCGAAAAGGCCGCCGCACTCCGTCCCGATATTCCGATTGTCACCCATTGGCGGCCGTATTTTCTCAATCCTTGGGTGCCACGCGAAGGCATGAGCCGCGCCGATTACCTGACGAAAAAATTCGGCTCGGTCGCAAAGTATGACGGCATCGCGCGGCGCGTGGCGATGGCCGCCGAGGCGGACGGGCTCGTCTACGCGGTCGAGAAAATGTCGCGCCAGCCCAACACGATCGACTGCCATCGCCTCATCGCCTGGGCCGACGCCATCGGCGCGGCCGGCGAGATGAAGCAGCGGCTGATGGATGTCTATTTCAGCGAGGGCGCCGACCTGTCCGACCGCCAGGTGCTGGTGCAGGCCGCCGCCGATTGCGGCCTGGACGCGGCGCAGGTCGCCACGCTCTTGGCGTCCGACCACGATATCGATCGCGTCACGCGCGAGGCGAAATCGGCCACTGACGCCGGCATCGACGGCGTGCCCTGCTTCATCTTCGGCGGCGCCTTCGCCGTATCGGGCGCCCAGGCACCGGAATATCTCGCCGACGCGATCAGCCGCGCCGCTACCGAGCTTGCCGGTAGCGGCGCCGGCGCGTCGGCGATCGCGCCAATCTAGCTCGCCCCGGCGCCTCGGCGTCGGGGCAAAAACCTATTTTGCAATCCTCACGCCGCCTTGGCATGCTCGGCGAGGGCGACGATCCGCCGCAAGAGCCTTGCGACACCGCCAAGGCGTTGCGCCGGCGTTTCCCAATCGGCCATGAAAACGACCTTCATGTCCGGGCGCACGCGCGCCTGCGGCGCCTGCGCGTGGATGAAGGCGACAAGCGCCTCCGGATCGTTGAATTTTCCGTCGCGGAACGCCAACACGACACCCTTTGGGCCGACGTCAAGCTTCTCGACATTGGAACGGCGGCAAAGGTTCTTGATGCCGACAATCTCCAAGAGATGCCCGACCTCGTCCGGCAGCTTGCCGAAGCGGTCGGCAAGCTCGGCCGCGAATGAATCGATCTCGCGCTCGTCGTTGAGGTCGGCGAGCCGGCGGTAGAGGCCGAGCCGCACGCCGAGATCGGCGACGTAATCCTCCGGGATGAGGACGGGGGCACCAATGGTGATCTGTGGCGACCACCGCTCGCTGGCTGGGGCCGTGACGCCGGCTTTGAGGCTCAGCACCGCCTCTTCCAGCATCTGCTGATAGAGCTCGTAGCCGACTTCCTTGATGTGTCCCGACTGCTCCTCGCCAAGAAGATTTCCGGCGCCGCGCAGGTCGAGGTCGTGCGAAGCGAGCTGGAAGCCGGCGCCAAGAGAATCCAGCGATTGCAGGACTTTCAGGCGGCGTTCCGCCTGCGCCGTGATTTTGCGGTTGGTCGGCAGCGTGAACAGCGCATAGGCGCGCGACTTGGCGCGCCCAACGCGGCCGCGCAACTGGTAGAGCTGTGCCAGCCCGAACATGTCGGCGCGATGCACGATCAGCGTATTGGCGTTGGGAATGTCGAGGCCGGATTCCACGATCGTGGTCGAGAGCAACACGTCGAACTTACCGTCATAGAACGCCGACATGATGTCCTCGAGCACGGCCGATTGCATCTGCCCGTGCGCCACGGCGACGTTTACCTCGGGAACGGTGCGGTCGAGAAACGCCTTGGCCTCGGCCAAGTCCTCGATGCGCGGACAAACGTAG
Organism: Pseudomonadota bacterium; assembly: GCA_016195095.1. Classification (GTDB taxonomy): domain Bacteria; phylum Pseudomonadota; class Alphaproteobacteria; order Rhizobiales; family Xanthobacteraceae; genus JACQAE01. The sequence continues at coordinate 21,214 of JACQAE010000021.1, read as the reverse complement.
AAGGCCTGGCCGCCGCGAAAGCGCTCGCGCAGCAGCGCCTCGCGCACGATCAGCGGATCGAATGGGGAGACGAAAGTACGCACCACCAGCCGGTCGACCGGCGGCGAGGCGATGATGGACAATTCGCGCACGCCGCTGAGCGCAAGCTGCAACGTGCGCGGTATCGGCGTCGCCGTCAGCGTGAGAACGTGTACGTCGGCGCGCAGCGCCTTGAGTTTTTCCTTATGCGCAACGCCGAAATGCTGCTCCTCGTCAACGACCAGCAAGCCGAGATCCTTGAACTTGACGGCCTTGCCCAACAACGCGTGGGTGCCGATCACGATATCGACTTGGCCATTGGCGAGCCCCTCGCGCACCTTGGCGGCGTCGCCCTTGGCCACGAGGCGCGACATCTGCGCGACGTTCACCGGAAAGCCGCGAAAGCGCTCGCCGAACGTCTTGAAATGCTGGCGCGCCAGCAACGTGGTCGGCACGGTGACGGCGACCTGCTTGCCATTCATGACGCAGGCGAATGCCGCGCGCAGCGCCACCTCGGTCTTGCCGAAACCGACATCGCCGCAAATGAGCCGGTCCATCGGCCGGCCGGTCGAAAGATCGTCGAGCACCGCCTCGATCGCGGCGCGCTGGTCGTCGGTCTCGTCATAGGGAAAGCCGGCGCCGAACTCGTCATAGGCGCCCGGCCCGGCCGCCAGGCGTGGCGCCTCGTGCAACTGGCGCGCGGCGGCCGTCCTGATCAGTTCGCTCGCGATCTCGCGAATGCGCTCCTTCATGCGCGCCTTGCGCGCCTGCCAGGCTCCACCGCCCAGTCGATCGAGTTCGACGGTCGCCTCTTCCGATCCATAGCGCGAGAGCAATTCGATATTTTCGACCGGCAGGAACAGCCGGTCCTTGCCGGCATAATGCAATTCGACGCAATCATGCGGCGCGCCCGCCGCCTCGATGGTGCGCAGGCCGACGAACCGGCCGATGCCGTGGTCGACATGCACGACGATGTCGCCGACGGTCAGGCTGGTGATTTCCGTTATGAAATTCTCGGCGCGGCGCGACGCGCGGCGCGGCCGCACCAGCCGATCGCCGAGAATGTCCTGCTCGGCGATCATGGCAGCGTGCGCGGATTCAAATCCGCTTTCAAGCCCGAGCGTCGCCAGCGCGACCTGCCCGCGCGCCAGGCCCATGGCCTGCGACCACGACGCCACGCTCGCGACATTGCCAACGCCATGGTCGGCCAGCACATGCGCCATGCGCTCGCGACTGCCCTCGCTCCACAAGGCGACGACGACGCGCTTGCCGCCCGAATGCAGCGCGTCGATATGCGTCTTCACCGCCTCGAACACGTTGGCATCGGGCAGAGCGCGCTCGGGCGCGAAGTTGCGCCCGGGCCGCGTTGCCGCGTCGGTGACGGTGACGGTGACGCCGCCCTCGGGAACCGCGAATGGCATGATGCGAATGACCGCGCGGCGCTCAAGGTGCTCGCGCCATTGCTTGTCCGCGAGATAGAGGCGTTCCGGCGGCAAGGGCTTATAGGCAACGCCGGTGTCCGCGGCGCGGAGCGCATCCTGGCGCGCGGTGAAATAATCCGCGATCTGCGCGCAGCGCTCGCGCATGGCGTCCTCGGCCAGCGGCTCGAGCGCGATCGCGGCATCGGTCGCATAATCGAAAAGCGTATCGAGTTCGTCGTGAAACAGCGGCAGCCAATGTTCCATGCCGACATGCCGGCGCCCCTGGCTGACCGCCGCGTAGAGCTGGTCATCGGCCGCCGGGGCGCCGAACGCCGCGACATAGCCGGTGCGGAAGCGGCTGATCGATTGCGCGGTCAACTGGAACTCGGCCGCGGGAATAAGGTCGACGGCGCGCAATTGGTCGCTGGTGCGCTGCGTTTGTGCGTCGAAACTGCGGATTGATTCCAGCGTGTTGCCGAAGAAATCAAGCCGCAGCGGTTGCGCGCTGCCGGCGGCGAACAAGTCGATGATGCCGCCGCGCACGGCATATTCGCCGGGCTCGCGTACCGTCGAGCTACGCATGAAGCCGTTGAGGTCAAGCCAGGCCACGACCGTATCCATCGCCAGCATGTTGCCGGGCGCGGCCGACAGCGCCAGCACCGCGACCAGCGCCCGAGCCGGCAGGCGTTGCAGCACGCTATTGACCGTGGTCAGCACGACACGCGCGCGCTCGCGGCCATTTGATCGCGCCAGCCGCGAGAGCACCGTCATGCGCTGCGCCATGATCGCGGCATGCGGCGAGGCGCGATCGTACGGCTGACAGTCCCAGGCGGGAAACTCCATCACCGCGATTTCAGGCGCAAAGAACGCAAATGCGCGCGAAAGCTGCGCCATGCGCTGCCCGTCGCGGCACACGACGACGACGCTTGTGCCCGGCGCGGCTTCCGGGCGGCGAGCGGCCAGGAAGCGTGTGAGATCCGCAAGCACCAACCCCTCGGCGCCGTCGGCGACGCCGGAAATCGTCAAGGGACGTCCGGCGGCAATCTGCGTGAACTGGGATCGCGGCTCCACTGATCAGCCCTTGGCGCTGAAATGATAGGCGCGCAGGCGCTGGAAAACCGGCCCGTCATGTTCGTTTGGAATTTCCCATTCGCCGCTGATCCAGGCGTAAAGGTCACGGTCGGGCGCGTCGGCCAGCCGTTCGAACGCGTCAAGATCGTCATCGGACAGGTCGGCAATGCATGCGTCGGCGAAGCGGCCGATGATCAGGTCCATTTCGCGCGTTCCGCGGTGCCATGCGCGGTAGAGCAAGCGCCGCCGCCGCGCGTCGAGGCCCGCGCTCGAAATCGTGCTCCCGGTCATTGCCGCCTCCGAACGCCAATAGCCCGGACGTGCCGAGCGCGTCTGATATAGCTATGCTCGGCGCCGATGTCAGTGCATCCAGCGCCAAGACGTGGATTTTGTCCGCGTGCGCGATGATTCTCCCCAGGACCAGGATAACCGCATGACACGACGGGAATATTCCAGGCCGACGCGATGCGACCCGCGATTCTAAACGACCTGTTTTCCCCGGTGACGGCCCTCCCCGGCATCGGGCCCAAGGTCGAAAAACTCTTTCGCCGGCTGGTGGATCGGGCGGACGGCGCGCGCCTGGTCGATATCGTCCTGCATCTGCCAAGCGGGGCCATCGACCGGCGCACGCGGCCAAAATTGCGCGACGTCATTGCCGGACAGGTCGTCACAATTGCCGTGACCGTCGATCATCATCGCCCGCCGCCGAAGGGCCGCGCGCGCGCGCCCTACATCATCCATGCCAGCGATGAGACCGGCGACATCGTTATCACCTATTTCAGCGCCAGGCCCGAACAGCTTGAAAAGCTCTACCCGCCCGGCGCGCGCCGCTACGTCAGCGGCACCGCCAAGCACTACGACGGCGTGTTGCAGATGGTCCACCCCGACAAGGTGGTCGACGAACTTGGCCTCGCGGACCTGCCGCTGGTCGAGCCGACCTATCCGCTGACCGAGGGCTTATACGCCAACCAGGTGCGCAAGGCCGTGCAATCCGCCTTGGCGCGGCTTCGCCCGCTACCGGAATGGCAAGATCCGGCCTGGATCGCGCGCCGCGGCTTTCCAAGCTTCGCGCAAGCGCTCGAACGGCTGCACCGGCCGCGCGATCTTGCCGACGTCGCCCCCGATTCGCCCGCCTGGCAGCGCTTGGCCTATGACGAATTGCTGGCGTGGCAGCTCGCGCTCGTCCTCGTGCGCGCGCGGTTGCGCCGGCAGCGCGGGCGCAGCACGGTCGGCAGCGGTGAGCTCAGAAAAGATATCTTGGCGCGCTTAGCCTTCGAGTTGACGCCGTCGCAACGGCACGCGTACATCGAAATCGTCGACGATCTTGCTCGGCCAATGCGCATGCTGCGGCTGCTGCAGGGCGATGTCGGCTCCGGCAAGACCATCGTCGCCCTCCTGGCCAGCGCGGTCACCATCGAGGCCGGCCGCCAGGCGGTCATCATGGCGCCGACGGAAATCCTCGCGCGCCAGCATCTTGCCACCGTCGCGCCGCTCGCCGCCGCCACCGGCATGCGCGTCGCGCTGTTGAGCGGGCGCGAACGCGGGCGCGAGCGCGCCTTGGTCCTGCAGGCGCTTGCCGCCGGCGAGGTCGATCTCCTTGTCGGCACGCATGCGCTGTTTCAGGACGAGGTCCACTATCACGATCTCGCGCTTGCCGTGGTCGACGAGCAGCATCGTTTTGGCGTGCACCAGCGCCTGGCGCTCGCGACCAAGGGCGAGGCGGTGGACATCCTGGTCATGACCGCGACACCGATACCGCGCACGCTGGTGCTCAGCTGTTTCGGCGACATGGACGTTTCGGAGCTGCGCGAGAAGCCCGCCGGCCGCCAGCCTGTGGATACCCGCGCGCTGCCCGCCGAACGGCTTGACGAGGTCGTCGCCGCGATCGGACGCGCGCTCGACGAAAGGCGGCAGGTCTATTGGGTGTGTCCGCTGATCGAGGAATCGGCCCTGTCCGACCTCGCGGCGGCGCAGGAGCGCCACGCGGCGCTGCGCGAACGCTTTGGCGATCGCGTCGGGCTCGTGCACGGACGCATGCGCGGCGCCGACAAGGACCGCGCCATGCGCGGCTTCGCCTCGGGAGAAACGCCCATTCTGGTCGCGACCACGGTGATCGAAGTCGGCGTCGATGTGGCGCAGGCGAGCGTCATGGTCATCGAGCACGCGGAACGCTTCGGACTTGCCCAACTGCATCAATTGCGTGGACGCATCGGCCGCGGCAGCGACCGCGCGATATGCCTCTTGCTCTACCGGGCGCCGCTTGGCGAGGCGGCGAAGGCACGGTTGGCGATCCTGCGCGAGACGCAGGACGGTTTTCGCATCGCGGAGGAGGACCTGCGCCTGCGCGGCGAGGGCGACGTTCTCGGCGTACGGCAGAGCGGGATGCCGGGCTTGCGCATCGCACGCCTGCATATGCACGCGCAACTCCTGACGGCCGCGCGCGACGACGCGGCGCTCATCCTGGCGCGCGATCCGCAACTCTCCTCGCCCCGCGGCGAGGCGCTGCGCACGCTGCTCTATCTATTCGAGAAGGACGCGGCGACGAAGCTATTTCAGGCGGGCTGAAGAAAACAGGTACCCGATCACTCGGCCGGCGATTTTTGGTGGAACTGGCGCGCGGCTTGCGCCAATTGCGCCGTCTCGGCGAGCCCGGCCAGCTTCTTTTGTTGGGCATTGCCGCCCGGCTGAATCATGCCGGCGGTCATGATCAGCTTGGCGGCCGCTTCGACGGGAATATCAAGCTCAACGATCTCGCTGCGCCGCACGTAAAAGAAAAACCCCGTCGTCGGGTTCGGTGTGCACGGCATGAACACCGACACGTGTTCCGCGCCATCCCTGCCCCCCGGCAGCCGCTCGACAATATCGGCCCCAGGTGGGGTGGAAAGAAATACCAGCGACCACATGCCCGGCGCGGGAAACTGCACCAGCCCCACCGTGCGAAATGTCGAGCCGGACTTGGAAAACAGCGTCTCAAAGACCTGCTTGAGCCCGCGGTAAAGCGCGCGCACAATCGGCATGCGCCCCAGCAGGCGCTCGCTCGCCTCGACCAGTGTGCGCCCGACGAGATTGGCGGTGAGCGCACCGAGAAGCGTGAGTGTCAGGAAAGCGATGACCAGCCCGGTGCCGGGAATTTTCCATGGGAGATAGGTCTCCGGGCGGTACACGGCCGGCATGATCGGACGCACCAGGTCGTCGACCCAGGTGACGAACGACCACACCAGATAAAGCGTGATGGCGACCGGCCCGGTCACGATCAGGCCGGTGAGGAAATAGGTGCGGATACGCCCGGCTATCCCGGTATGATGCGGCGGAGGAACCGATCCTGCCACCACATCCAGCGTCGAACCTGGCGGAGTATCGTCCGGCGTCACGACCATCGACCGATTTGTCCTTGCGTTGATTTTGGCGCGGCCGCCGCGCCTGGCGGCGATAGGCAAACGCAATATAGGGTCCCGCGCCGGCCACGACCAGGGCACAATGTGCGGGGTTGAAATTCGCACGCTTCCATGCGCTCGAATTGGCCCGCCGAACGTTATTTTTCGCGCGCCGCGCGCAACACACTCATTCGACCGTGACGGATTTGGCGAGATTGCGCGGCTGATCCACGTCCGTGCCCATGACGACGGCGGTATGGTAAGCGATTAATTGGGCAGGTATGGCATAGACGAGCGGCGTGACCGTTGCCGGCATTTCCGGCAAGGTGAGTACGTCCAGGGGTGCGAATGTCACCGCTTGCGCCCCCTTGGGATCGGTGATCAGGATGATGCGGCCGCCACGCGCCGCGACCTCCTGCATGTTCGACACGGTCTTGTCGAACACGCGATCGTAAGGCGCGATGACGATGACCGGCAGATCCTCGTCGACGAGCGCGATTGGGCCGTGCTTGAGTTCGCCCGCCGCATAGCCCTCGGCGTGAATATACGAAATCTCCTTGAGCTTGAGCGCGCCTTCGAGCGCGAGGGGAAAACTTGTCCCGCGCCCGAGATAAAGAACGTCGCGGCACTTGGCGAGGTCGCGCGCGAGGTGCTCGATGCGGCCTTCGAGCGCGAGCGCCTGCGCCATGTGACGCGGAACCTCGATCAGCGCGCGCGCCAACCTTTGCTCATCAAGCGCCGACAAGACGCCGCGTGCGCGGCCGGCGGCAATCGCCAGGCAGGCCAACACCGCCAATTGGCAGGTAAAGGCCTTGGTCGACGCCACCCCGATTTCCGGGCCGGCCAGCGTCGGCATCACCACATGGCTTTCGCGCGCGATCGTGGAGGTCGGCACGTTGACCACGGACAGGACGTGCTGGCCCTGCTCGCGCGCGTGGCGCAACGTCGCCAGCGTGTCGGCGGTCTCGCCCGACTGGGAGACGAAAAGCGCCAGGTTTCCCGGCGTGAATGGAGCGTCGCGATAGCGAAATTCCGACGCCACATCGATTTCGACCGGCAGACGGGCAAAGCGCTCGAACCAGTATTTGCCGACGAGCCCCGCGTAATAGGCGGTACCACAGGCGGAAATCGCCATGCGCTCGATGCTACGGAAGTCGAAGGGAAGCGCGTGCGGCAATACGATCTGGTCGCGCGCCATGTCGATGTAATGCGCCAGCGTATGGCCGATGACCTCCGGCTGCTCGTGGATCTCCTTGGCCATGAAATGGCGGTGGTTGCCCTTATCGACGAGCATCACGGAAGCGCTGGTCTTGATGAGCGGGCGGCTGACCGGCCGATCGTTTACGTCGTGCATCTGCGCGCCAGAGCGGCGCAGAACGACCCAATCGCCGTCCTCAAGGTAGCTGATCGTGTCGGTGAACGGCGCCAGCGCGATGGCGTCGGATCCGACATACATTTCGCCGCTTCCATAGCCGACCGCAAGCGGCGAACCGCGCCGCGCGCCGATCATGAGGTCGTCTTCGCCCGCGAACAGAAACGCCAGCGCAAAGGCGCCCTTGAGCTTGGGCAGCGCCGCCGCCACCGCCTCCTGCGGCGAGCGGCCGTCGGCCAATTCCGCGCTGACCAGATGCGCGATGACCTCGGTATCGGTCTCGCTTGCGAAAACGGCGCCAGATTGGCCAAGCGCGTCGCGCAATTCGCGAAAATTCTCGATAATGCCGTTGTGGACGACCGCTACCTTGTCGGTGGCATGGGGATGGGCGTTGGATTCCGTCGGCTTTCCATGCGTCGCCCAACGCGTATGTCCAATGCCGATATCGCCGGCGAGCGGCTCGCGCGCCAGCCTCTCCTCGAGATTCTTGAGCTTGCCTTGGGCGCGCCGGCGCGCCAGGCGTCCATGCTCAAGGGTGGCGATGCCCGCGGAATCATATCCGCGATATTCGAGCCGCCGCAGCGCGTCGAAAATATTGCCGGCGACCGGCCCGCGCCCAAGAATGCCAACGATCCCGCACATCCAGAGCCTACCGCCTCCCGCGCCTGAAATTCGCACACCTCGTTATGGAGGCTTTACGCAATATTACCGCGTATTCGAAATCAATTTAGGTTGCCGCACATTGCGACGGCGTGCAACGCGCGCTCATTTCTTGCGCGATGGGCGCGCGGTCTTGGCGCGCTGGCGTGGCAGCGATTTGCGCGCCGGAGCCGCCGTCCAGTCCTCCTTGATCACCTGGCGCGCGCGCGCAATGACCAGCGCGTTGGCTGGCACGTCATGGGTCACGACCGATCCTGAGCCGACATAGGCGCCGTCGCCGATGCTCACGGGCGCCACCAGCGCCGAATTCGAGCCGATAAAGACCTTGGCGCCGATCTTGGTTTCGTGCTTCTCGCGGCCATCATAATTGCAGGTAACGGTGCCGGCGCCGATATTCGTCGCCGGTCCGACGCTGGCGTCGCCGATATAGGCGAGATGGTTGGCCTGCGCCTTGGCCTCGATCCGCGAATTCTTGACCTCGACAAAATTGCCGATACGCACCTCGGCGCCGAGGCGCGCACCCGGCCGCAATCGCGCGAACGGCCCGATGCGATTGTTGGAACCGACGCGCGTGCCCTCCAGGTGCGAAAACGACCTGATCACCGCGCCGTCGTCAACGATGACGCCCGGCCCGAGCACGACGAACGGCTCGATCGTGACGTCGCGACCGAAAACCGTATCGAACGAGAGGAACACCGTCGGCGGCGCCACCATGCATACGCCGGCGTCGAGCGCGGCGGCGCGCAGTCGCGCCTGCAGCACGCCCTCGGCAAACGCCAATTGCGCCTGCGTATTGACGCCACGCAACTCGTCCTCGTCGGCGGCGAGCGCGCGCGCGTCAAGGCCGTGCCCGCGCGCGATCGCCACGGCATCGGTCAGGTAATATTCGCGCTTGGCATTGGCGTTGCCGATGCGATCGAGGATGCGCAAGGCGTGCTCGCCGCGCAACGCCATGATGCCGCCATTGCATAGCGTGATCGCGGATTCGGCGGCGCTCGCGTCCTTCTCCTCGCGGATCGCGATCAGCGTGTCATTCTCCACAATCAGTCGCCCGTAGCCGCGCGGATCGCGCGCCTCAAATCCAAGGACGGCGACCGCCGCGCCCTCGGCGAGAACATGGCGCAGGCGCGCGAGCGTCCGGGCGGTCACCAGGGGCGTATCGGCGAAAACCACCAGAATATCGTCATAGCCGCGCGCGATCGCGTCGCGCGCCATGCGCACGGCATGCGCCGTGCCCCGCCGCCGCGTCTGCACGTGGAAGGCGACACGAGCGACATGGCGGCGCGCCTCGGCAACGAGTTCGTTGTGGCCCGGGCCGACGACAAGGGCGATATGCGGGCTGATCGCCGCGGCGGTCGTGAGCACATGCGCGAGCAAGGAGCGCCCGGCCAGGGCATGCAGGGCCTTTGGTCGGCGCGCGCGCATGCGCGAACCCTCACCCGCCGCAAGCACGATGATCAGGCACGAACGTTTGCGCATCGCGACATCACTCCTGCCATGGGGCCCGTGCCCGGCTGTCCGCGCCGCCAATGCGAAGCGGTGATTAACACCGCCGCCGGCCCGCGCCAGGATTGACGGATTCTGCTAACGTTTTCAACAAGGTGATTCGCGCCCCGGAGACCCGTCCGTGTTTCGCCGCCTGACAACGACTTTGACCACGCGCGCAAAGGCGCAATTCGACACCCGCGCGCTCTTGCACCTTGGTGCCTGGGGCGCCTGCGCGGCAGTTGCGCTGACCGCGGTCGTCTTGGCCAGCCGATCCGATTTTGGCGATCAACGCCTGCGCAATGTTGCCGCCGCGCAGGGCCCGGCACCGGCGCAGCGCCCGCGCGCCGCCGATTTGATGGCGGATGCCAATACGGCGCAGGGCGAAGCGCGGCGTTTGGCCGAAACCGTCCGCCTGCTCACCACCGACCGTGACCGGTTGTCATCGCGGCTCGCTGCGCTTGAGCGCAATCTCGATGAGACGACGGGCTCGATCCGTTCTGGCCAGATCGCGCCGGCACCGGGAGCCGCGCTTAAATCGGCACCGCCGTCGGCCCAGATTGCACAGGAACCGATGACGTCGCCCGCTCCACGGGGCGCCGATTTACCATCGATCGGGCCTGCGGATTCCGCGCCCGTCGTGACCGATATCCCGCGCGAGGCTGCGCCGAGGGCACCACCCGCCTTGGTTGTATACTACCCCGCGCCAAAGCCGGCGAAAGCCGAACCGGCCTCGCCGACGCAGCCACAACCTGCGGCAATGCCGCAATCGGCGTCAGTACCGTCGGCAATGCCGCCGACGCTCGCGGCGTCAGGCGCACCGGCGACAACCGAGCGCCCTGCCGCCAGCAAGCCGGCGCCGGTTGCGCGGACAGTCTCGACACGCTCGCCCGGCGGCGAGGTTGTTTCCACGGCAAGTATCTCTGGGAAATCCCTGGAAAAAACTGAAAAGATTGAAAAAAACGTCGTGCACGCAGTGCGGGATAGGCCGCCTGCCGACGCGACCCCGTCCACCGCCGCATCGTTGGCGCCGGCGACGCCTGCGGACCCGGCCAACTCGGCCGCGCAGGCATCGACAACGGCGACGAGCATGCCATTGAACGAGCCCCCGGCGGCGGCAATCCCCATGCCGATGGCAGCTCCGACGGATCGCGAGTCCCAAACGAAGGCAAAGTCGGCCGATCGCGTGGCGCCGCCGCCGCGAGAGCCATCCGCGACCAGGCGCACCGTTGCCGCAACCCTCCTCGACGCGAAATCACCGCAGCCGCCGGCCAAGGTCGCGGCGCGGGCAACACGCGTGCGCCACGCGGCGCGCGTCACCAAGAAAGCCGCGTCGCGTCCAGAATCCTCGGTCGCCACCAAGACCGTTTTCGCCGTCGACCTTGGCGGTGCCACGACGATTGACGCGCTGCGCGTGGCTTGGACGGCGCTCAAATCCAATCAGAATATTTTGGTCGACGGACTGCAGCCGTTGATTTCGGTTCGCGACAAGTCCGATGCGGTCGAATTGCGCCTAGTCGTCGGACCGTTGGCAAATGCGGCACTTGCCGCGCGGCTCTGCGCCGCTTTTGCCAGCGCCGGCCGCCAGTGCGAGCCAGCCGTCTTCGACGGCCAACGGTTGACGGCAAACTGATCGGCGCCTATTGCGCCACCCGATGGCGGACTTTCCACCCGGACATACAGGCCGGCGCGACCCGTACCGGTCGGTGCCACGTCCAGCCTCGCGGCCGCCCATGAGGAAACGATGCGCGTTCGCGCCTTGCGCTTCGCACCCGCCAGCCTGCTCGCGCTGATCGCCATAGGCTCGCTCGCTTACGCTTTTCATATGCGCTACCGGATTATCGAGCAGTCCGCCGTTGGCATTGCGTGCGACACAGGGGGCGAGACCTGGACGTGCCTGTCGCGGCGCGTGGTGACGCGCTTCTTCAACCTCCAGCTTTTCGGCATGGTGGCGCTGGGTGGCGCCATTCTCAATCTGATACGGCCATCATTGGCCTATTTCGCCGTTTCCCTGGCGGCGGCGGGGCTCGGTATTGTGCTTTACAATACCGCGCTTTCCGCGCTTGCCGTCGCCCTTTTGGTTGTCAGTTTCGCGCGTCCGCGCGCGCCAGCAGAATAATCGCGAGCACGACGTTGGCACCGGCAAACCACAGCGCCTGCCAATTGGCGATCGTCTCGTTCCACACGATGAAAGCCGAGGCCATGGTCAATATGACGGCGCACAGGCTTTGCGTGCCGTTGCGGCGCCAAGGCTGCCGTGCATTGGCCTCGCTCTCGCTCTCGCCCGCCCCCGCGCCAGTCGGCCGGCGAAACGGTATTTGCCGCGGCGCGAACGGCAAAAGGCTGGCCACCGCGAGCGTCAACGGCGCGTAGGGAAAATCGCGATAGCGCGGATCGAATATCAGCGCCAGCGCGCTCGCCAGGGCAAGGACGGTCAGCGCGACAAGGACGAGCCCCAATGCGACCGGCAAGGGGATGCCCAACCGCGCGCCGGCGCGCGCCGGTGGTGGTGAACGCCCAAGCACACGTGAACGCCCAAGGACCTGCGAAAAGCCCGCGATCGCCTCGCCGCGCATGCGCGCGATCGGCGCAAGGATGGCGGCAGCGGCCGCGACCGCCGCCCACGCCAACGATTGCACCCAGCCACCGAGGCCAAGGCCCTCGATCGCCACTTTTTCGGCAATGATTCCGGCGAGTACGCCCGCTGCCGTGGCGGCAACCGCAACACCCGACCAAGCCATGAAATATCCCCGCTCACCCGTCCCGCGCGCGCGGGCGAACCAGGCCACGACGAAGATCGCCGCCGCGATCAATGTCCCGACCAGCGCCTGCCAGCGCCAGCTCGGATGGTCGGAGAGCGCAGTACCCCAATGAAATTTCGGCGCGGCCGACTGCGTGGCAAAAAGGCCCCAATGGCCGCCCACGCTGCCTTCGAGCCGCCGCTTCCACGGCTGGTCGAAGGCCTCGATGATGTTGACGTGGTAGTTGCCGCGCCCCGCCGCCGCGAGCACGTGATGCAGCACCAATGCCTGTTGCGACGGCGAGGGCAGCGCGCCCGCGCGCATGCGCCCGGCGCTCGGCCAACCGACCTCGCCGATGAGAATGTCCTTGTCGGGGAAACGCGCGGCCACAAGGCGCCGGATCGCATCGACATGGCCGGCCGCCGCGGCGGCCGGCACCGGGTCATCCTCCCAATAGGGCAGGATGTGAACGGTCACGAAATCCACCAGCGCGGCAAGCTCGCTATTGCGAAGCCAAAACTCCCACACGTCGGCATAGGTTACCGGCACCGGTACGGCGGCCTTGACTTGCGCAATGATCTCCCCCAGCGCCTTGGCGGATAATTCGCCGCGCAGCAGAACCTCGTTGCCGACTACCACACCCTCGATCACGTCGGCGTAGTCGTTCGCCAACCGGATCACGGTGTCGATCTGCACCCGGTTCTTTTCGGCGTTGCTGCTGAGCCAAAGTCCTTGCAGGACCTTGATTCCGTGCCGGCGCGCCAAAGGCGCGATCTGGTCAAGCCCGTGCTCGACCGAGTAGGTCCGCACACAGCGGCTAAGCGTCTTCAGGCGCGCCAGATCCTCGTCGATTTGCCACTGTTCGATATAGGTTCCTGCCACCAGCGGATTTTGCTCGGCGCGAAAGGGGGCATAGGAAATGCAGTACAACCGCGCGTGCGCCGGCAGCGGCGGCGGCGGCATCGCCACCGGACGGCCAAGCCAGAACCACGCCAGCACGACCGCGGTCGCGCAACACAGGAACAATCCCAACGGAAAGCGTTTCATTGGTCGTTTCGATTTTGCCCACAACGCCGCTTAACGATTACGTCGATCGGTGCCAAGTCGCCCCTCGCCGCCCGGCGCACGCACGACGCTGGACAAACCGGTCACGTTCGGCAATCTGGAGCCCGACCTGGGGCGTTGCCTTACCCGTGACGTATCCTTGCCGCGAGACGTAACCCGAACGGCGCAAGCCGCCAACCGCCGCGAGCCGACATGTCCTCGTTCGTGATACAGATTGTCGCAGCCTGCTTTGCCACTACCCTGCTGCTGATGCCAGGACCGGCGGGAGCGCAAAGTGGCGAACGCCCACCCGCCGCGGCCGCCCCGGCGCAGCAGGGCGACCGCGCTGGGCCAACGCGCCGGCGCATCGACGAAATCGCCGAGGTTGCCAAGTCCCTGGTTGGGCCAGCGGCTAATCCCGAATGCGTCTGGCTTGGACGCCGCATCGTCGGCCTGATGTGGCGCGACGATCTCGATACCGCCTTTCGCCATCTTGACCTCTATGACCGCTTTGGTTGCCCTGGCGGCCATATCCAGGCGACGTTCCGCTGCCTCGTCAGGCATGGGGATATTGACCCTAAAGCACCGGATTCATTAAATAATCGCGTTCAGGCCTGCTGGATCAACCCGGCCCTCGAGCCAACTTCTGCGGCGCCCACCGAGGCTGCCGCGGCGGCGCCGCCGCCGCCAGCGTCCGCAGCGCCGGCGAAACGCTGAGGGCCCACGGCCGCGCGTGATCCGCGGCGCCGTGTGAAAAAAATATATTTCGCGGCGCGCGGTCGGCGCGCCTTCAAAACGCCATGCGACATTCCTAATTGATCGCTCGCCACCAACCGGGATATGCTCTCTATCGGTCAATGCCCGGATCGAGCCTAGGGGACAGGCTCGGGCCACCGCTACCCCGCCCCGTTTGGTACCGACTTCCATGCGCTTCGTCGCCGCCGCCGTCGCGCTCGTTGCGTGCGTGCATGCTGGCCTATGGGCCATCACTCAAAGCCACACACCTGCCGTCGAATTCGATGGCCTATTGCCGAGCGTATCGTACACGCCCTTCGAGGGCGTGGCGCACCCGGACCAGGCCGGCTTTCGGCCGAGCGCCGCGCAGGTGCGCGCCGATCTCAAGGCGATCTCCGCCTATACACGCGCGGTGCGCACCTATTCATCGACAGGCGGGAGCGAAATCGTCCCGGAAATCGCCGCCGAATTCGGATTGCGCGTCGCCATTGGCGCGTGGATCGACCGCAACGAGAACCGCAATAGAAGCGAGATCGCCAAGGTCGTCGAACTTGCGCGACGCAGTCACAACATCAACGCCATTGTCGTCGGCAACGAGACAATCTTCCGCGGCGAAAAAAGCGTCCCCGAGCTGATCAAGCTGATCCATCAGGTCAAGCGCGAAACCAATGGCGCGGTTGCGGTGACGACCGGCGAAATCTGGCATGAATGGATCAAGCATCCCGAACTTGTATCCGCGGTCGATTTCATCGCCGCCCATATTCTCCCCTATTGGGAGGGATTCCCCGCAAGCGGCGCCGTCGACCAGGCGATTCTCATCTATCGCAAACTACGCGACGCCTATCCGGGCAAGAAGATCGTCATTGCCGAATTCGGCTGGCCGAGCGCCGGCTACAACCGGCAGGCGGCGATGCCGGGACGGATCGAGCAGGCGCAGGTCCTGCGCACATTCGCGCAACGCGCCGACGCGCTCGGCATCGACTACAATATCATCGAGGCATTCGATCAGCCGTGGAAGACCTTCGAAGGCAGCGTCGGGCCATATTGGGGCCTGTTCAACACGCAGCGGCAGGCGAAATTCGCCTGGTCGGGACCGCTCGCCAACGCCGACCATTGGAAACTCGCCGCGATCGCGGTGTTGCTTGGGTGCCTGCTCTCGCTGCCCATGCTCACCATCGCCGGCGCGACGTTCCCGCAGGCGGTCATTCTCGCGCTCTGCGCGCACGCGGTCGGGGCCTGGGGCGCGACCGTCTTTGCCTATTGGAACGGGCACTACTTCGTGCCCGGCGCCGCGTTCGCGCTGGCGCTCGGCATGCTCCTGTTGGTTCCGCTGCTGCTCATCGCATTGAGTAGAGTCGATGAAATTGCCGCGATCATCTTTGGCCGCGCTCCACGCCGCCTGCTGTTATCCGAAGCGCTGCCCGCGAGCGGCTACGCACCCAAGGTGTCGATCCACATCCCCGCGCATCGGGAACCGCCGGACATGCTCAAGGCGACGCTCGATTCCGTTTCGCGTCTTGACTACCCCAATTTCGAATGCGTCGTCGTCATCAACAACACGTCCGACCCGGCCCTGTGGCGGCCGATCGAGGACCATTGCCGGCTGCTTGGCGAGCGCTTCAAATTCGTCAATGCGCAGCATGTCGAAGGCTACAAGGCGGGCGCGTTGCGTCTGGCGTTGGCGCATAGCGCGCCCGACGCGGATATCATCGGCGTCCTCGACGCCGACTACGCGACCGAACCTGGCTGGCTCAAGGACCTGGTGCCATATTTCGCCGATCCGCGGACTGGCTTGATCCAGGCGCAGCAGGATCATCGCGACGCCGGCCGCAGTCCCATGCATGGCGCGATGAACGCGGAATATGCCGGCTTTTTCGATATCGGCATGGTCCAGCGCAATGAGGCCAATGCCATTATCGTGCATGGAACCATGTGCCTCGTGCGCCGCGCCGCGCTCGAGGCCGCCGGCGGATGGTCGAGTGACACGATCTGCGAGGACACCGATCTCGGCCTGAGCATTCTCACGCGCGGTTGGCAGATGCACTACACCAACCGCCGCTATGGATATGGCCTGTTGCCCGATACGTTCGAGGCGTTCAAGCAACAGCGTCACCGCTGGGCGGCCGGCGGATTGCAGATCTGCAAGAAGCATTGGCGGAATTTCCTGCCCGGCGCGAGCCCTTTGTCGCGCGACCAGAAGCGCGAATTCGCTATGGGCTGGCTGAGTTGGCTCGGCGCGGAAAGCGTCGGCGTGCTCGTCGCCATCCTCAACATTGGTTGGGTGCCGATCGTCGCCTTCGTCGGCATCGCGGTCCCCGACAAGGTGCTGACATTGCCGATCCTGGCGACATTCGTTGTTTCGATTGCGCATTTCGTGCTGCTGTATCGCCGCCGCGTCGCCATCGCGCCAGGAGCAACGCTCGGCGCGATGTTCGCCGCCATGTCCATGCAATGGGCGGTGGCACGCGCGGTTGCCGTGACGCTGTTCAAGGATCATCTACCCTTCGTGCGCACGGCCAAGGGCGGCGGCACGCGCAAGGGACCGCTGTTTCCGGCCTTCCACGAGGCGGTTCTCGGCGCATTGCTGGTCATCGGCGCGATCGTCGTTTACGCGACAAATTACGAGCAGGTGCGCGAGGTCAACCTTTTCGCCCTGGTGCTGGCGGTGCAGAGCCTACCATTCCTCGCCGCCGTGGGGTTCGGATTACTCGACGGCTCGCGCGTCAACGATCCGGCGTTCTGGCAGGCGCTGCGCTCGCGCGCGGCTGAGGTTCACGCCCGCCGCGCCGCCATCGCCAAGTTTGCCGATGCGCCGGCGCCGGTGGAGCGCCGCGCCGAAGCGGCGCAGTAGCACCGTCCAACCCGATCCACGGCGCGCGTTCAGGCGAGCGCCGTTTCCACCAGCCGCACCCAGTACGAGGCGCCGAGCGGAATAACGGCGTCATTGAAGTCATAGGCTGGATGGTGCAGCCCGGCGCTGTCGCCATTGCCGACAAAGATAAACGCGCCCGGCCGCGCCTCGAGCATGTAGGAGAAGTCCTCGGCGCCCATGACCGGCGCGATTTCGGTATCCACCTTGTCCACGCCGGCGATTTCGGCGGCGACGCCCGCGGCGAATTCGGCCTCGCGGACGTGGTTACGCAATACCGGATATCCCCGCCGATAGGTCAATTTCGCCTTGGCGCCCAGCATCCGCGCTGTGCCCTCGACCACCTCGCCGAGGCGCTTTTCAAGAAGGTCGCGCACGCCGGCGTCAAGGCTGCGCGCGGTGCCGCTCAGCGTCGCTGTCTGCGGGATGACGTTGTCGGTGTGTCCGGCCTGAAACACGCAGATCGAGACCACCGCCGATTTGAGCGGATCGACGTTGCGCGCGACGATCGATTGCATCTGATTGATGATTTGCGCACCGACCAACACGGTGTCGACGCAAAGGTGCGGCCGCGCCGCATGCCCGCCGACGCCTTCGATGTCGATGCGCAGGTGATCGGCCGCCGCCATGATGGGGCCCGAGCGAATGGCGAATTCGCCGACGGGGAGCCCGGGGAAATTATGCATCCCATAGACTTCCGACACATTGAAACGGTCCATCACGCCGTCGCGCACCATGGCGAGTCCGCCGGCGCCCCCCTCCTCCGCCGGTTGGAAGATGACGACGGCCGAACCGGAAAAGTTGCGTGTGTCGGCGAGGTATTTCGCGGCGCCCAGCAACATCGCCGTGTGCCCATCATGGCCGCAGGCATGCATTTTCCCGGCAACCGTCGAGCGGTAGGCGGCGCCGGTCGCCTCCTCGATCGGCAGCGCGTCCATATCGGCGCGCAGCCCGATGACCTTGCGCGCGCCGGCCGCGCCTTTGCGGCGACCGTGAATGACGCCGACGACACCGGTGCGGCCGATCCCGCTGACGATCTCATCGCAACCGAAGGCCTTGAGCTTCTCGGCCACCACGCCGGCGGTACGATGCACGTCAAAAAGCAATTCCGGGTGCGCGTGCAGGTCGCGCCGCCAGGCGGTGATCTCGGCATGCAGGTCGGCGACGCGATTGACGATCGGCATGGGGTGTCCTCCGGGCCTCAAGATCAACAAACCGGCCATGAAATCCCTGACATTGTAGCATGCGTCGACGCGCGCGGGACGCGCAATTATCGCGCTGTTCGTCGCCACCGTCGCGCGAGGCGGCTGGAACGCGGCTATTGACCACGTGGCATGCCACAACTACACACGCGGCCACGGAGCCCGTAGCTCAGATGGTAGAGCACCTGACTTTTAATCAGGTGGTCCTGGGTTCGAGTCCCAGCGGGCTCACCAATTGCCGGAAATGGATGACCGCTTGCCGCGCGCCGCGAATGCGCCCGCAGACGCCAACCGAGCGCCGTCGCTCCGGCGCCGGTCGCCGCCCGCCAGGGGACCGGCGCCCGCTCAGGGAAGGACTTCGTCGCGCGCCACGAGCCGCGCCTCGACCTGCGCGCGCTTGTCGGCCAAAAGACCGGCCTGCGCCGCGCTGATGGCGTCGAGAAAATCGTCCGCCTCGTCGATGCGCGCGACCACGACATAGTCGGCACCGGCGGCGTAGAGCCTCGTCACTTTGTGAAACTCATCGGCGGTCGCGATGATCATCGCCGCGGCATTGAGCGCGCGCACATCCTTGACCAGCTTCTCGTTGCTCGTGCCCGCGAGCAGCCAATCCGGCACGCTCGAGACAACAATGTTCGCCTTGCCGAGGCCGGCATGGGCGAGCATTTCGGGGTGACTAACGTCGCCATAGCGCACGTTGACGCCGCGTAGGCTCAACGCCTTGTGCACCTGCGGGTTGAAATCGATGACGCAGATCTGGTCGATGAGTGTCGTCTTCTGCCGCTCAAGTTCAGCCAGGATAGAGCTTGCCACGCGGTAGAAGCCAAGAAACACGATCGGGCTGGTACTCGCGGCACCTTCCTGCGCCGGCGCTGGCGGCACGTGGCCATGGTCAAGATCGCGCACGCCCATGCGCTTGAGAACCGTGACGAGCGAGCGCGTCACGCCCTCGCTGCGCGTGATGCAATAGGTGCTGACCACGGCGAGCAGGACGAAGGCAACCGAAACGGCGTTGGCGCTCCGCGCGTCCACCTGACCCGCCGCCACGCCAAGCTGCATGACGACAAGCGAGAATTCGCTCAGTTGCGCCAGATTAAGCGCCGGCAGCAGGCTCGCTCTGATGCCCTGACGCATGGCGTAGAGGGGGACGAAAACCGTGGCGACGCGGCTCGCGACCGCGAAGGCGGCCACGATCAGCCCAATCGTCATGACAGCGAGATTCGGTAGCGGCATCACCAGTCCTAGCCCGACAAAGAACAGCGTGACGAAGAAATCGCGCAATCCGGTGACCTTGGCGGTCACGTCAAGCGCATAGGGAAAGGTTGACAGGGCGACGCCAGCCACAAGCGCGCCCATTTCGCGCGACAGATTGAGATGCACGGCTAGTTCGCCCACCGCGAAGCACCACGCAATTGCACCGACAAGGACCAGTTCCGGCAGGCGCGCGATCTGATGGAATAGCCAGGGCAGGATGAAGCGGCTCACCAGCAAAGCAGCCGCCACCAGCGCTGCCGCCTGGCCAATGGAAATGGCCACCAGAAGCGGTCGCAGGTCATCGAGGCTCGGCTGTATCGCCAGAAACAGGATTGCAAACACATCCTGCAATACAAGGACGCCAAGCGTGATCCGCCCCGGCAGCGTGTCAAGCTCGCGTTTCTCGTAAAGCGTCTTGACGATGATCACCGTACTGCTGAGGACGGCCGCCACGGCGAGGTAGATCCACGCGATCGCGTCGCCGCCGATCAGCGGGCGCATGGAGAAAAAGAACGCAAAAGCCAGGAGCCACCCAAAGAGGATCTGGCTCGCTGCCGTCAACACGATCACGTGCCCGGCGCCGATGATCTTCTTGAGATCGATTTCAAGCCCGATCATGAACAGCAGGAAAATCAAACCGAGCTCGGATATCGACGCGATGGATTGCGCCGACGTCACCCATTGCAGACCCGAGGGCCCGAGCACGAATCCGGCGACGAGATAGGCCAGAATCAGCGGCTGGCGCGAAAGATTGGCCGCGACGCCAAACAGCCAGGCCATGAGAATGCACAGCGCGATGTCACGGATCAGATCGTGCATTAAAACCCCGATTGCAGCACCGCCACGATGCTGGACGCGCGCGCGCAAGGCAGCCATGCGCGCGGCCCATGGCACTTGCCCGCCGGCATATCCAAAGCCGCCGGCCCCGACACGGCCGGCGCCCGCCGGCGCCGATCGGGCTAGGCTGCGTCCTATCATGTCGGCGCGCTTTCGAAAACTACCCGCACGCGATAGGTTACCCGGCTACGAGACCGTGCGCGGATCAGCCTGGCGTCCAGCGCCAAGGCTTCCGCGATCCGACGCTTGACTTGCAAATCCCGCGCATCGACGCCGCACCGTCGGGCGACGCATTGTCGAAAGTGGAACGTGACACCATGGCCGCACGCAACGGGTCGGACCTCCCCTTCATCGTCGCCGGCGGCGGCATCGGCGGGTTGATCACCGCCTATGCGCTGGCGCACAACGGACTTCCCGTCCGCGTCCTCGAGCAGACGTCTGAATTCCGCGAACTCGGCGCCGGCATCCAGCTCGGGCCCAACATATTCCGCGTGCTCGAACAGGTCGGATTGCGTGACGGGCTGATGGCCGACGCCTGGGTGCCCGGGCGCATCGAGATGCGCGACGCGCTCAACGGCGACATTATTACGGATATCGCGCTCGACGAGCGTTTCATCGCGAAATTTCAACAGCCCTACGCGGTCACGCATCGCGCCGACATTCATGGTCTGTTTCTGCGCGCCTGCCAGGGCAGCAACCTCGTCGCGCTTGAGAACAACCGCAGACTTGTCGATTTCACCGACCATGGCGATCACATCGCCGTGCGCCTGGAATCGGGCGAGGAGGTTCGCGGCCGCGCCCTCATCGGCTGCGATGGCATCTGGTCGCAGGTGCGCGAAAAGATCGTCGGCGATGGCCGCCCGCGCGTCGCCGGCCATATCGCCTATCGCGCCGTTCTCAAGCGCGAGGACGTCCCAGCCGACCTGTGGCGTCCCGATGTCGTATTGTGGGCCGGGCCGCGCACGCACTTCGTCCACTATCCGTTGCGCCGCGGCGAACTTTACAATCTGGTCGCTGTTTTCCATTCCGATCGTTATGTCGAGGGCTGGAATACCGAAGGCGACGCGGACGAGCTTTGGGCGCATTTCAAGGGCCAGCGTCCGGAAGTCCTGCGCATGCTCGAGCGCATCG
>JACQAE010000109.1 GCA_016195095.1 Pseudomonadota bacterium | reverse complement strand
TGGCGATCCCGGCGACCATCGTCATGCCGGTGACGACGCCATTCGTAAAAGTTGCGGCGACCAGGGGCTATGGCGCCGAAGTCGTGCTTGATGGCGAGACGCTCGCCGAGGCGCAGACGCGGGCGCAGATCATCGCCGGCGAACGCGGCTTGACCTTGGTGCATCCTTATGATGATCCGCGCATCATCGCCGGCCAGGGCACGATCGCGCTCGAAATGATCGAGGAAATGCCCGATCTCGACGTGCTCGTGGTGCCGGTCGGCGGTGGCGGTCTGATATCCGGCAACGCGATCGCCGCGCGCGCCGTCAAGCCGGGGATCGAGGTCATCGGCGTCGAAAGCGACCTCTACCCGTCGATGTGGAACGCGTTGCATGACGGTCGTCGGCCGATTGGCGGTCCCACGCTTGCGGAAGGAATCGCGGTCAAGAATGTCGGCCGCTTGACATTGCCGATCGTGCGCGCGCTGGTGGCCGACATCTTGCTGGTCGACGAGACGCACCTCGAGCGTGCCGTCAACGCCTTCCTGACCATGCAAAAAACCATGGCCGAGGGCGCCGGCGCGGCCGGTCTTGCCGCGTTGCTGGCGTTTCCGCAGCGGTTTGCAGGGCGCCGCGTCGGTCTCATCCTGTGCGGCGGCAATATCGATCCGCGAATTCTCGCCTCCGTCATGGTGCGCGAACTGGAGCGCGAGAACCGCATCGTCTCGTTCCGCCTGACCATACCCGACCGTCCCGGCGTGCTCGGGCAGATCGCAACGCGACTGGGACAGGCCGGCGCCAATATCCTCGAAGTGGGTCACCGTCGAAAATTTCTCGACGTCCCCGCCAAGGGCGCCAAGTTGGACGTGACGATCGAAGTGCGCGATGCCGCGCATGCTGGTGAAATCGAGCGGGTGTTGGCGTCCGACGGCTTCCGGCCGGCGGCGATCGATGCCGCGTCCGCGCTTGACTAGAGCCTTATCGCTTCAGGTCGAATCGTGCGATGGCCCTAAGCCTTGTTCGCGCATGAAATTTTCCGAAAAGCGGTTCCCACTTATCGGGATCATGTTCTAGACATCGATGATTTTGGACCGAGTCGATCCAATATCCTAAGCGCGAACGATTCAAATACATTGGAGCATGATGCCCGCCGAAGAGCGCCGTGCACTTTTCGGCGTCGCACTCCAAGCGCCGCTTAAATTCGGCTTCGCCCCAAAGTGGGCGAATCAGAAACCGCCGTCGGGACCGAATGCACGTTGCCGCCGGTCGGGCGCGGGCGGAGGCGCTTCCGGCTCCGGCGCCACCGACGGTCGGTTGAGCGGCAGTGGCACGCCGGCGACCGACGCCGCGGGCGGCGCGGGTTGCAAGGTCTCCGGGGCGACTGCCGCAAACGGCGGCCGCCGTCGCGGCAACGGAATGTTGGACAAGGATGCGACAGCGGTCGCCTCGGGCGGTGCCGCCGGACCAGGGGCGGCCATGCTAGCGCGCGGCGCTTCGGGCCAGGGCGACGACGCGGACGCCGGCGGCGGCTCTGGCGCGGGCGTATCGGGCCACGGCGAGGCTACCCGTGGCGCCGGCGTCTGCGGCCAGGGCGAGGCGGGGGCCGGGCGGGCGTCCTGTTCGGGGGCATATGCCGGGGCGCTGGTTGCCCGTGGCTCAGGCGCCGGCCATGGCGAGGCTGCGGCCGCCGCCGGCGGCGCGCTTGCCGGCACGGCCGCGCGTTCGACAGCGCGTGGTTTTTCGCTCGACGCCAGTTCGGCCGGAGCGCCGGCAGGCAGGGCGGTCGCCTTGACCGTCGGCGGCGCGATATAGGCGCGCATGAACCAGGCGATGACAACCACCGCGAGCGCCACCGGGATGACCGCCATGATGGCGAGCATGACCCGCCACGCCAGAGACGGGCGATGCAGCAGTTCTTCCTCGACATTGCGACTGTCGTACATGCCGCTAGCCTCTTCGCCATAGGTACTTGGCGTTTAGGTAATTGGCCGTCAATTGCCCCGCCTAAGGCGTTCAGCCACCAGCGGCGCGAAATAGGTCAAAATACCATCCGCCCCCGCACGCTTGAATGCGATCAGGCTTTCGGCGATGGCACTATCGGCGTCGAGCCATTTATTGGCCGCCGCCGCCATAATCATCGCATACTCGCCGGACACCTGATAGGCGAAGGTTGGCATCAGGAATGTGTCTTTCACACGGCGTAGAATGTCGAGATAGGGCAGGCCCGGCTTGACCATCACCATGTCGGCGCCCTCGGCGATGTCGAGGGCGACCTCGCGCAGGGCTTCATTCGAATTTCCTGGGTCCATCTGGTAGGTGCGCTTGTCGCCGGTCAGCGCCTTGGCTGAGCCGACGGCCTCGCGGAACGGGCCATAGAATGCCGATGCGTATTTGGCCGCATAGGCCATGATCTGCACCTGCGTGAAGCCAGCCTCGTCGAGGCCCCTGCGGATGGCGCCGACACGGCCGTCCATCATGTCGGACGGTGAGATGATGTCGCAGCCGGCTTGCGCCTGTATCACGGCCTGGCGCACCAGCACCGCCACCGTTTCGTCATTAACAATCTCGCCGCCGCGCAAGAGCCCGTCATGGCCATGGCTTGTATAGGGGTCGAGCGCCACATCGCACAGAATACCGACATCGGGCACCGCGCGCTTGATCGCGCGGAGCGCCCGGCAGACGAGGTTGTCCGCATTGAGTGCCTCGCGCCCGTCGGCGTCGCGCCGTTTCGGATCGGTATAGGGAAACAGCGCGATGCAGGGGATCGAGAGTTCCGCCGCACGTTCCGCCGCGCGCACCGCCGCGTCGACCGACAGCCGCTCGACGCCCGGCAGCGAGGCAATGGGCGTGCGCGTGTTCTTGCCCTCGGTGAGGAAGATCGGCCAGATGAGGTCGTCGGTGGTGAGGACGCATTCGCGCACCATGCGCCGCGTCCATTCCGCGCGCCGGTTGCGGCGCGGGCGGCACACGAGGTCGAGCGCGAATGCCTCGCGCGCGGCGTCCGATTCGCGCGCGGCATCGTTCAGCGGCACGCTGCGCACGCGACGTTCAAGCGGGCGGCCGAACTTGATCGCCATGATTGGTCCCCGGGGGCGCCCCTTTTACACGTTCTAGCCGGTTCCGCGCGGGCGGGCTAGAGCCGCATCGCTTCAGGTTCCAACGCGCGACGGCTCCATCCCTTAGGTTCGTGCACGACCTTTTCCAAAAAACCCGATTGCCGCTTTTCGGCATCCTGTTGCCGTGGTGCGACCCAAAGCGATGGTCTTCACCGCTTTGGATCAGTCGCCCCACGGATTGAGCAGTTTCGAGGGCTGACGTGCCCCGACATTTGGCATTCAAATGTCGGGGTCTGACCACTCATGCTGCGACCCAAAGCGATGGTCTTCATCGCTTTGGACCAGTTGCCCCACGGATTGAGCAGTTTCGAGGGCTGACGTGCCCCGACATTTGGCAATCAGATGCAGGGTCAGACCACCGGGGGATCGGCTTCGGGCCGCCAAGGCCGCGGCGCGAATGCGGTATTGCACGCTTGCCGCAAGCGGCGCGCGCCGGTCACTCAGCCGGCGCCAGCGCCTCGCCGCGCAAGCGCTCCGAATAATACGACGCGTTCTTGCGGCCGGCGCTCGCCTCGCGCGCGAACAGGATGAGGTGGTGCGCGAGAATGGCGACGCTGATCAGGCTCTCGATCTCGCCGCGCGCCGCCCGGCGCAGCGCGAAGCCCCAGAAATGGCGGCGATAATCGCCGCGCAGGCCGACATGCCAGAGAATGCGGCCGAGAATGCCGAGGCCCCTGCGGATATTTTTCCACGACGCGCGTTGCGGCGTTGCCGGCGGCGCGAAACGATTGCGATAGGTGCCGCGGGCGTGGTGCTCGTAGCGAGCAAAAAGCGCGCGCGGATGGTAGGCGCGCGAGATGCAATCCTTCCACATGGAAAGGACCTGCTCGTAGGGCATGCGGAAATCGACATTCGATTCGCGCGCGCCGTTGTCGGCCAGGAGCCGGCCTTCGCGCTTGAGCCGGTCCCATAGTGGCGTGCGCGGCAGCGCCTGCAAGAGGTTCATGGTCAGCATGGGAATGCGCGACTGCTCGACGAATTCGATCAGCGCGTCGCCGGTCTGCGGCGTGTCGCTGTCCAGTCCGAGAATGATCCCGGAAACGACCTCCATGCCGTGGCGATTGATGGTGCTCACCGCCTCGAGGATTGGCACCATGTTGTTGTGCTGCTTGGCGATCGACTTCAGCGCCTCCGGGTCCGGCGTCTCGATGCCGCAGAATATGGAGTGGAACATTGCGGCGCGCATGAGTTCGAGGATTTCCGGGCGCTTGGCGATGTTGAGCGTCGCCTCGCATGACAGATAGAGCGGATAGCCGTTGCGCTTTTGCCATTCGACGAGGTGCGGCAGGAGTTCGCGCACGGCGCGGCGATGGGCGATGAAATTGTCGTCGACGAAATAGACCGCGCCCGTCTGCCCGCAGGCGAGAAGCTTGTCGAGCTCGGCCAACACCTGTTGCGGCGTTTTCAGCCGCGGCGTGCGCCCGTACAAGGCGGGAATGTCGCAGAACTCGCATTCATAGGGGCAGCCGCTGGAGAACTGGATCGACCCGGTCAGGTACAAGTCGAGCCGCGCCAATTCGTAGGCGGGCACGGGAAAGTCGGCGAGATCGCGGCGCTGGGTGGTTTTCAGCACCACCTGTTGCGGCGGCCGCGCCGTATCACGTGCAAGTCGCGCGAACAGTTCCTCGGTGGCGTCGCCCATCTCGCCGACATGCAGATAGTCGAAATCCGGGTAGTTCTCCGGACACGCGGACACCGACGGACCGCCGAGCGCGGTCACCCGGTCATGGCGATGCGCGCGCCGGCAAATGTCCTGCATCTGCGCGCGCTGGATATGCATGCCGCTCACGAAAACCGCATGCGCCCAGGCGAAGTCGGCGTCCGTCGCCCGGTCCATGTTTTCGTCGATGAAGCGCACCTGCCAATGCGGCGGCAGCGCCGCCGCGATCAGCAGCAGACCCTGCGGCGGCATCAGCGCGCGCGCGCCGGTCAGCGGGTAGGAATATTGGAAGTTGCCGAATGCCGGCGCATAGCGCGGGAAAACGCAAAGAATGCGGCGACCACACATATCCTTCACTTCGTCCATGGCAACGCCCGTCACAAAAGTCCGCCGCTTGGCTTGGTCGGCCACGCCAAGCGCGCGCATTTGGCGACGCCGCCTGCGCGCTGCCGGCCGTGGCACGCCAAGAACCCGATGCCCATGTGCCACAGCCTACACAAAAGCACGAGAAGCGATAAGGGGCTGGGTCATTTCGCCCGCAACAGCGGATTGGGTGCGCGCCGTGCGGCCTTGCCATGAGGTCCGCGATGCATTTGGATGCCGCTGAGACGAAAAGAAGGGCGGCGCGCGCGGTCGCAGGGCATAGGCGGGGCATGGATTTCGAGCTTGGCGAGGAGCAGCGGGCGATGCAGGACGTGGCGCGCGGATTTGCGCGCGACGAAATGATGCCGCACGCGCGCGAATGGGACGAGAACGAGGTCTTTCCCGTGGCGACGTTGCGCCAGGCGGCGAAACTTGGGTTTGCTGGCATATGCGTGCGCGAGGATGTCGGCGGATCGGGGCTTTCGCGGCTTGACGCAACCATCATTTTCGAGGAACTGGCGCAGGGCTGTACCTCGACGGCGGCCTATATCTCCATCCACAACATGGCGGCATGGATGATCGACGCCTATGGCGACGACGCGCTGCGCCGCCGGCTGCTGCCGCGGCTTTGCAGCATGGCGCACTTGGCCAGCTATTGCCTGACCGAGCCCGATGCGGGTTCCGACGCCGCCAGCCTCGGTACGCGCGCCGTTCGCGACGGCGAGCACTACGTCGTCAATGGGGTAAAGGCGTTTATTTCCGGCGGCGGCGTCGCGGACGTCTACGTCTGCATGATGCGCACGGGGGAGCCGGGGCCAAAGGGGATTTCCTGCTTGGTGGTGGAGAAGGGAACGCCGGGCCTGTCCTTCGGCGCGCGGGAAAAAAAACTTGGCTGGAAATCGCAGCCGACCGCTCAGGTCATGTTCGACGATTGCCGGGTGCCGATCGCCAACCTGGTCGGGCGCGAAGGCGAGGGCTTCAAGATCGCTATGGCCGGCCTCGATGGTGGGCGGCTCAATATCGCCGCCTGTTCGATTGGCGGCGCGCAATTCTGCCTTGAGCGCACGCTCGCCCATATGCGCGAGCGCCGCCAATTTGGTTCGCGGCTCGCCGATTTCCAGGCGCTGGCCTTTCGCGTCGCCGACTACGCGACCGAGCTTGAGGCTGCGCGCTTGATGGTGCGCAGCGCCGCCGCCGCGGCCGGCGCGCCGGGCGCCACGAGGCTTGCCGCGCAGGCCAAGCGGTTCGCCACAGATGCCGGTTTTGACATCGTCAATGGCTGCCTGCAGTTGCACGGCGGTTACGGCTATCTGCGCGATTTCCCCATCGAGCGCGTGCTGCGCGACGTGCGCGTACACCAGATCCTCGAAGGCACGAACGAGGTGATGCGGCTGATCATCAGCCGGGAATTGCTGGCGAATTGACGCTATGATGGCGGGCCTGCATGCGCCAGGGCGCGTGGTGGGTAACGGGCGGTGGGTAAGGAGAGGTGCGATGGAGACGATAGGACGCAAACCTTTGTCGCGCGCGGATATGGCCGCCCGCGTGGCGCGCTTTGGCGATCTCAGGGGATTCGACGGCGGCTTGCCCGACAGCGATATGCCGGGTTGCGAGCGCACGCTCTACAATGTCATTGGCTTCCAGCCGCCGCCAGGCGGCGGCGGCGCCGTGACTTCGCCGGTCGGCGAGGAGGCCGCGCGCCTGGCCGCGATCAAGATCAGCGAGGGTTTTAATCTCGGCTATTGCCGTGCCAAACCCGGCCATGGGCCGATGATGCACAATCACGACACCAATGAAACGTTCATCCCAATGACCGGGACCTGGCGCGCAAGCTGGGAGAATGCCGCTGGCGACGTGGAGTTCGTCGACCTCGGTCCGCTTGACGTGGTGTCGTTTCCGCCCGGCGTGATCCGCCGCTTCGAAAACGTGACCAAGGGCGACCCGGAGGTGGAATCGATCCTGATGTTCGTGATCGGCGGCGACGCGCCGCGTGCGGAATTCACCGACCAGGCCATGCGGCAGCTTGAGCTGGCCGGCGTGTGGCCCAAGCCGGCGCCTTGAGCCGCCCGACCGCGGGCCAGATCGCAACGAGACGCCACGCGCATGTGGATCGAACCGACCGCACTTGCCTGCGCCGCCGCATTTTCCGGCGCGGCGATCTACATCAATGTGGCGGAGCAGCCGGCGCGCCTGCGCCTTGACGACCGTGCGCAGCTGGCACAATGGGCGGCGAGCTATCGGCGCGCTTACGTGATGCAGTCGGGCCTCGCGCTGATATCGGGCGCGCTCGGCGCCGTCGCGTTTCTCTTGCATTTCGACTGGCGTTGGCTGGTTGGCGCGGTGCTGATCCTCGCCAATTGGCCGTATACGATTTTCGTCATGATGGCGATCAACACCAGGCTCAACGCAACACAAGACGAAGCGGCCGGCGCGCAATCGCGGGCGTTGATCCGGCGTTGGGGGTGGCTGCACGCCGTGCGCGGCGCGCTTGGCTTGTTGGCGACGGGCGCCTATCTGTGGGCATCGGTTTGAGGAGAATGCGCGTGCCGGCGCGGGGAGTGTGCGCGCGCGCGGCGCCAAGAGCGCCGCTCATGTCGGGGGCGCGATGAGCGCCGCGGGCGATATCCTGTTCGAGCGCCGCGGCGTCGCTGGAATCGTCACGCTCAACCGTGCGCATGCGCTCAACGCCATCACCCACGCGATGGTACGCGCGCTTGCCGCGCAGCTCGCCGCGTGGGCCGCCGATGAGGCGGTGACGCGGGTCGTCATCACGGCGGCGGGTGAGCGCGCGTTTTGCGCCGGCGGCGATATCCGCGCCCTATACGATCTCGGCCGCGCCGGCCGCCAGGCTCAGGCACTCGACTTCTTTCGCGACGAATACACGCTCAACGCGGCGATCAAGCGTTTTCCCAAACCCTATGTGGCGTTGATCGACGGCCTGGTGATGGGCGGCGGCTTTGGCGTCTCGGTGCACGGGTCGCATCGCATCGCCGGCGACCGTTTTCAGTTCGCCATGCCGGAAGTGGGCATCGGATTTTTCCCCGACGTCGGCGCGACATGGGTGCTGCCGCGCTTGCCGGGCGAACTCGGTTCATGGTGCGCGCTGGCGGGGGAGCGGATGCGCGCCGACGACGCGGTCGTGAGCGGCATCGCCACGCATCGCGTCGGTTCGGGGCGCATCGCCGACCTGCGCCAGGCCTTGTGCGGCGATGACACCGTGGACGTGCTGTTGGCGGGGTTCGCGCAGCCGCCGGCCAACGGCGAATTAGCCTCCCGCCGACCCGATATCGACCGCATGTTGGCGGGCGAGGGCGTGCAAGCTATTCTCGACCGTCTCGACGCCTGCGGGCGGTCGCACGACCCCGGCGCCGCCTGGGCGGCCGCCACCGCGGCAACGATACGCAAAAAGTCGCCGACGAGCCTCAAAATCGCCCTGCGACAGGTGCGGCAAGGACGCGACTGGTCGTTTGAGGAGTGCATGCGCCAGGAATTTCGCATCGTCGCGCGCATTCTGCATGGCGTGGATTTCTACGAAGGGGTGCGCGCCGCGATCATCGATAAGGACGCGACCGCGCGCTGGCGTCCGCCGGCGCTCGCCGACGTCGCGCCGGCACAAATCGACCGCTATTTCGCGCCGCTGGAGAAGGAGCTTGAGCTTTGAGCGACCGCATCACCGGCGCCGGCCGCGATGATCTCGATCCGGTTCTGCCCGACGACGACCAGCCACGCCGGCGCACTTGGTCGGACTGGCTTTTGTATTTCTTGCGCGTCATGGCCGTGGGCTCGATGGCCAAGGGGCTTTACCATTGGGCGGTGCTGAGCGGTCTGTGGACGACGGGTGACGGCGGCTTCGAGGTCCAGTCGCTGTCATGGCAGACGGCGACGGTTTTTTTCGCCATTTTCGACCTGGTGGCGGCGGTCGGCCTGTGGCTTGCGGCACCCTGGGGCGCGGTGGTGTGGCTCACCTCGGCGATCTCGCTGATGGCGGTTGAATTTGCGTTTCCACAGGTCTACGGCACGCATATCGAGGTGCTGATGTTGCTCGTTGTCCTCATCGTCATCTACCTCGTGCTGGCGATCAACGCGGCGCGCGAACATCCGTACTGATCGCCGCGCGGTGTTTGCGGCGCATTGAGTGGACACGCTTTGTAGCGGCAAGGAGAAAGCCATGGTGAGGATCGGCTGCATCGGACTTGGCAATATGGGCCTGCCGATGGCGCTCAACCTTCTCAAGGCGGGTCACGCGCTCGCCGGCTTCGACGTGGCGAGCGCGGCATGCGAGAAGCTGGCGGCGCAGGGCGGCATTGGCGCAATCGACATCGCGGCCGCGTGTTCCAACGCCGAGGTGATCGTGACCATGCTGCCGGCGGGCGCGCATGTGCGCGACGTTTACCTCGGCGACGGCGGGGTTCTCGCCAGCGCGCCGGCGGGAGCGCTGTTGATCGATTCCTCGACCATCGACGTCGATAGCGCGCGCGCCGTCGCCGGC
>JACQAE010000108.1 GCA_016195095.1 Pseudomonadota bacterium | reverse complement strand
GTGCTGGCGACCTATCTCAAGGGCGAGAAGCTCGATCAACGCGTGTTCATCAAACACGTGATCATCGACAAGACCAACGTCGATTCCAAGCTGCCGAAAAGCTGACCGGGTCGATGCCGACAGACGCGCAACGCAAACCGCCGGGGCGGGATGCCGATTTCGTGGAGCAGCTCGCGGCGGCGAATCTGCATCCGCTGTGGGACCGCTTTCGCACGCTCACGCCGGTGCGCCCGCAGGCCAAGGACCCGCCGCTCGTGTGGCGATGGGCGGACATCGAGCCATTCGCCGGCCGCGCCGTCGCGCAAGTGCCGATCGACGATGTCGAGCGCCGCGCGCTGATCCTGGTCAACCCGGCATTCGGCGGCGAAACGGTGACCACCAATCACCTGATCGGGGCCTTCACCATCCTCGACCCCGGCGATCGCGCGCGCCCGCACCGGCACACATTCGCGGCCATCCGCTTCGCCACGAATGCCGAAGGCGCCGCGACGATCGTCAATGGCCGGCGCTGCGAGATGCGCGAGGGCGACCTGATCCTCACGCCGCCGATGTGCTGGCACGGCCACATCAACGACAGCGACCGCCGCGTCACCTGGTTCGACGCCGCCAATATTCCGCTGATCCGCGCCCTCGACGCCAATTTCTTCGAGCCCGGGGACCCGAGCGCGAACGAGTTCTGGCAGGTCGAGGATGGCGAGGAGAAGTTATGGCGCGAGGCCGGAATGATCGGCATGGACGCGCCGCGCCTGCCGGCGCATTCGCCGAAGTACCATTATTCCGGTGCGGCAATGCGCCGCCTTCTGGCGGCGCTGCCGCCCGGCCGCGACGGCGCGCGCACGGCGCGCTACGTCAATCCGGTCACCGGCGACGCCGTCATGCCGGCGCTCGACTGCTATGCCATGCGCCTGACCAAGGGCCAGCCAATGCGGCCGCGGCGCACCACCTGCAACATGATCTGCCTGGTCACGCGCGGCAAAGGCCGCTCCAGCGTCGGCGAGCATAGTTTCGATTGGTCGCAGCACGACGTGTTCTCGATTCCGCATTGGAATTTTGCCAGCCATCAGGCGCACGAGGCGGACGCCGACCTGTTCATCGTTTCCGACCGCGTGGCCTACGAGCGCCTCGATCTGCTGCGCGAAGAGTTTCAATGATCGCGCCCGGCGCGGCGCCGGAGGGGATCGGCGCGCCGATCCGGCGCGTCGAGGACGCGAAATTCCTGCGTGGCGCGGGCCGCTTTGTCGCCGACATCACGCTGCCCGGCGAATTGCATTGCGTGCTGGCGCGCTCGCCGCACGCGCATGCGCGCCTCCGCGCCATCGATACCGCGCCGGCCGCCGCGCTGCCGGGCGTCGTCGCGGTTTTCACCGGCGCCGACATGGCCGCCGATGCGGTCGGCGCGATGGTGGCGCTGTGGACGGTCGGCTGCGCCGATGGCAGCGCGATGGCCGAACCGCCGCGCTGGGCACTGGCGCGCGGCACCGTGCGCCATGTCGGGGAGGCGCTCGCCGCGGTCATCGCTCGCACGCGCGACGCGGCGGCGGACGCGGCGGAGGCACTGCGGGTGGAGTACGACATCTTGCCCGCGATTATCGACGCCGGTGCGGCGCTCGCGCGCGACGCGCCGCAATTGCACGCCGCCGCGCCTGGCAATGTCTGCTTTCGCTTCACGCGCGGCGACGAGGCGGCGGTGCGGCGCGGGTTCGATTCAGCCGCGCATGTCGTGCAACTCAGCCTCGTCAATGACCGCCTGATCGGGGCCGCGATCGAGCCGCGCGCGCTGGCGGCCGATTGCGACGCCGGCACCGGGCGGCTGACGCTTTATTGCGCGACGCAGGTGCCGCACCACGTGCGCCAGCTCGTGGCCGAGCAGCTGGCCATGCCGCTCGATAATCTGCGGCTGATCGCGCCCGATGTCGGCGGCGGCTTCGGCTACAAGGGCAAGCATTACCCCGAGGAGACCATCATCGCCTGGGCGGCGCGGCGGCTGCGGCGGCCGGTGAAATGGGTGGCGAGCCGCAGCGAGTCCTTCATCGCCGATCTCCAAGGCCGCGGCCACCAGACGAAGGCCGCACTCGCGCTCGACGCCAGCGGAAATTTTCTGGCGTTGCGGGTGGAGACCATCGCCAATCTCGGCGCCTATGTTTCGACCTTCGGCGCCGCCATTCCGAGCGCGATCTACAGCGCGCTGTTGGCCGGCGTCTACCGCACGCCGGCGATCTTCGTGCAATCGACGGGCGTCTTCACCAACACGCTGCCGACGGACGCCTATCGCGGCGCCGGGCGCCCCGAGGCCTGCTACGTGCTGGAGCGGCTGGCGGACGCCGCGGCGCGCAAACTGGCGATGGATCGCGCCGAAATCAGGCAAAAGAACCTCATCGCGGTCACGGCTATGCCTTACCGCACGCCAATTGGCCCGACATACGACTGTGGCGACTTTGCCAAGGTGCTGGCGCGCGTGCTGGAGAGCGCCGGATATGCGGGCTTTGCCCGTCGCCGCGAAGCCGCTGCGCGCGCAGGCAAGTGGCGCGGCTTCGGGATGGCGGTCTATGTGGAGTCCTCGGGCGTGGCGCCCTCGCGCCTGGCGGTCGCGCTTGGCGCGCGTACGGCGTTTTTTGAATCCGCGCAGTTGCGCGTGCAGCCGGACGGTGGCATCCAGGCCATGCTCGGCACCCATAGCCATGGCCAGGGCCATGCCACGACCTTCGCCCAGATCCTTGCCTCGCGGCTCGGCGTGCCCGTGAGCCGCATCGCGATCGTGGAGGGCGATACCGACCAGGTGCCGTTCGGCGCCGGCACGTTTGGCTCGCGCTCCATCGCCGTCGGCGGCAGCGCGCTCGACCGCGCCGCCGACAAGATTATCGCCAAGGGCCGCCTGATCGCCGCGCATCTGCTTGAAAGCGCTCCCGCCGACGTCACATTTGCCGCCGGCACCTTCGCGGTCGCCGGTACCGACCGGCGCGTCGGCCTGGACGAGGTCGCGCGCGCCGCCTATGTGCCGGGAAATTATCCCGCCGGGCTCGAGCCCGGATTGCAGGAAACCGCGGTCTTCGACCCGGCGAATTTCGCCTTCAGCAATGGCGCGCATGCCTGCGAAGTCGAGGTCGATGTCGATATCGGTGCGGTGGCGGTGCTCGGCTATTGGGCCGTGGACGATTTCGGCACCGTCATCAATCCGATGATCGTGGAAGGCCAGATCCACGGCGGCGTGGCGCAGGGGCTTGGTCAGGCACTGCACGAGCGCTGCGTCTACGACGGCGCCAATGGGCAATTGCTCGCCGGCTCGTTCATGGACTACGCGATCCCGCGCGCCGACGACATGCCGATGATGGTTTCGGAATTCGAGGAGTCGCAACCCTGCACCCATAATCCGCTCGGCGCCAAGGGTTGCGGCGAGGCTGGCGCGATCGGCGCGCCGCCGGCGATCGTCGGTGCCGTG
The DNA here is from genome assembly GCA_016195095.1 of Pseudomonadota bacterium. Classification (GTDB taxonomy): domain Bacteria; phylum Pseudomonadota; class Alphaproteobacteria; order Rhizobiales; family Xanthobacteraceae; genus JACQAE01. Next base: position 14,324 of record JACQAE010000108.1, on the reverse strand, counting down.
CTCGACGCGCTGGCGCCGCTCGGCGTGCGCGACGTCGAGATGCCGTTGAGCCCGGCGCGGGTGTGGACGGCGATCAACGCCGCGCGCCAGGCGGGCGCAGCCGATGATCGGCCATGAACCGCCTGTCCGGCGTTTTCGGTCGCCTGTTGGACGCGCTGGCCGCGGCGGCCGCGCTCGTTCTCCTGGCCATGGTCGCGCTCGTCACGGCGGATATCGTGCTGCGCAATCTCGGCGGTGGCGGCTTTGCCTGGGCGAACGAGGTGTCCGAATACGCGCTTTACGGCATGACGCTGCTCACCGCGCCCTGGCTGCTGCGGCGCGGGCAGCACGTGCGGCTCGATCTCATATTGATCATGGTAACCACCCGCGTCGCCTGGATGCTGGAATTCGCCGGCGACGTGCTCGGGCTTGCGACCTGCCTGGTGCTCGTGCGCTATGGCGCCGCCATGACCTACGATTCCTGGCGCATCGGCTCGATCACAATCAAGAACCTGTATTTTCCCGAATGGTGGCTGTTGGCGCCGCTGCCGTTGGCGTTTCTCCTGCTCGCCGTCGAATTTGTTTTCCGCTTCCGGCGCCTGATCCAATCCGGGCGTCAGCGTCGCGTCGAAGCGACCTCGGTAGGGTGAGGCCAACGCGGTGGACTGGACCCTTGGTGCAATGCTGTTATTTGGCGGGCTGGTCGCCGCGATGGGCCTGGGCGTGCCGGTCGCCATCGCCTTTCTTGTGATCAATATCATTGGCGCGTCGATCTTTCTCGGCGGCGAGGCGGGCCTCGTGCAGCTTGCGCGCAATTGCGTGCAGTCGATCACCAGTTTTTCGCTCACGCCGATACCGTTCTTCGTGCTCATGGGCGAGGTGCTGTTTCATACCGGGGTCGCGCTCAAGGCCATCGACGCCTTCGCCGTGTTGATCCGCCGCGTGCCCGGGCGCCTCGCGGTCATCGCCATCGTCGCCGGCACCGTTTTTTCCGCCATCTCGGGATCGACCATCGCGACGACGGCGCTGCTCGGCAGCCTGATGCTGCCGACCATGCTGGAGCGCGGCTACGATCCGCGCATGGCGATGGGGCCGATCATGGGCATTGGCGGCGTCGACATGCTCATTCCACCCTCCGCGCTCACCGTGCTGCTCGGCAGCCTGGCCGGCATTTCGATCAGCGGCCTGCTCATTGGCGGCATCCTGCCGGGCCTGCTGCTCAGCGTATTGTTCGTCGGCTATATCGTGGCGCGCGCGGCGATCAACCCGGAGCTGGCGCCGGATCCGGTGGTGCAGGAGGGGCCGCGCGGGCTTGCCCGCTGGCGCCCGTTCCTCGTGCACGTGCTGCCGCTCTTGGCCATCTTCGGCATCGTCGTCGGCGCCATGACGGCGGGCTGGGCAACGCCGACCGAAGCGGCCGCGCTTGGCGCCGCCGGCACCATCCTCGCCACCGCCCTTTATCGCAGCCTCACCCCGGCGACGCTCATGCGCGCGCTCACCGGAACCGTCGGCGTCTCCGGCACCATCCTGTTCATCATCATCGGCGCGACGACGTTTTCGCAGGTGCTGAGCTTTTCCGGCGTGGTCAATGGCATGCTCGACCTCATCACCGCACAGGGCTTCGCCACCTTCACGCTGATCGTCTGCATGTTGTTGGTGCTGCTGTTCCTTGGCTGCTTCGTCGATCAGGTCAGCATGATGCTGATCACGCTGCCGTTCTTCATGCCGTTGGTGCAGGCGCACCAGATCGACCCGGTCTGGTTTGGCGTTTTGTTTCTCATCTGCATGCAGCTCGGCCTGCTCACGCCGCCATTCGGGCTCCTGCTCTTTACGATGAAGGGCGTGGCGCCGCCGTCCATTTCGATGCAGCAGATCTACGTCGCCGTCGTGCCCTATATCCTGTTCGGCCTATTGGTGCTGTTGTTGCTCTTGGCGTTCCCAACGCTGGCGACATGGCTTCCCTCGCTGCTCAACTTGTGAGATTTCGCGCCCGCCGCGCGTCACGTGCAGCAGCGGCCGGACATCGCCAGCGCGACGCGCTCCTCGGCGGAAAGATTTTCACCGCCGTGGTGGTGGTCGTGCGCTTGTGCCGGCGGCGGCGCCACCATGTCGGCGGACACCGGCTGGTCGAGCGGCAGCCCTTGCGCGCGCATGGCCTGGCGCCGCGCGATGGTGGCGGCATGGTCGATCGCGTCGCCGTCGAACACGACGCCGTAAAGGTCGATCGCCGCCGCGCGGCCGATATAGCCGCAGCGCAGGTCGCGCTCGACCGAGGCAAGGTCGCGATCGAGCGGGGAGCCGTAGCCGCCGCCGCCGCCGGAGCGCAGGATGTAGGCGTCGCCCGCGCGCAGCACCTGGTTGAACGCCTTGCCGTTGGCGAAGTGTTGCTCCTGCGCCGCCGCGAAGCGATGCAGCGCCACCGCGTTGCCGGCGCCCGAGAGCCCGCCGAACAGGCCCCACGGCTTGCATTTGACGCGGTCCATCTGCGAGCTGAAGCGAATATCGTGCAGCGCCTGCACCATCTGCTCGGTGCCGAGGCCGCCGCGAAAGCGCCCGGCTCCGCCCGAATCCTCGCGCAAGGCATAGCGTTCCACCAGCAGCGGGTACTTGGCCTCGACCTGCTCGGAGGGGCCGTTATGGGTGTCGCCGTCATTGATGGCGATGGTGGCGCTCATGCCGTCGCTGTCGTGCTTGGCGCCCCAGCCGCCGCCGATCAGCCCGCCGGTATAGATGTAGAACGCATTGTCGCGCGGACGCCGGCCATTGATGCGCCCGACGACGAGGTCGGCGTGATGCCCGGCGATCACCTGGTCCGGCAGCGCCGGCGCCAGCGCCTTGAAGATCGTGTCGATCACCGTCATCGGATAGGTCATCCACATGCGCATCGCCGCCGGCTTCACCGCGCTGACCACGCGGCCGGGTGGCAGCACGATGTCGAGGGCGCGAAACTGGCCGTCATTGATCGGCAGATCGAGCGCCGAGGTGAGGCACTTGAATGCCACCTGGCAGCACGAGCGCCCGGCGGTTTCGCCGGAATTGTAGAAGCCCGACACCTGCTTGCCGACGTCGGAGAGGTCGATCGTCATGCGCTCGCCGCGGACTTCGACGCGCACGCGGATGGCGATGCGCTGGCCGACGCTGATGCCGTCATCGTCCATGAACGATTCGGCCTCATAGACGCCGTCGGGCATCGCGCGCACGCGCTCGCGCGTGAGCGCTTCGCCCTGATCCATGATGGCGTCGATGCCGGCCAATACGGCGTCGCGGCCGTACTTGCCGATCATCTCGAGGAAGCGCCGCTCGCCGGTCTTGACCGCCGCGACCTGGGCGCGGAAATCGCCCATGGCGCGCTCCGGCAGGCGCACGTTCATCTTGATGATGGCGACGAGCTCCTCGTTGAGCACGCCCTTGCTGGAAATCTTGACGATCGGCATTTGCAGGCCCTCGGAATAGATATCCGTGGTGGCGCCATCGAGGGTTCCGCCGACATCGGGCCAATGCGCCATGCAGCAGGAGAACGCCACCAATTCGCCCGCGTGATAGATCGGGACGGTAAAGGTCATGTGGTTGAGGTGGCTGCCGGTGATATAGGCATCGTTGGTCAGGAGGATGTCGCCGGGATGGAGATTGCCGAGGCCGAAATGGGCGATCTTGGCCTTCACCGTGTCGCTCATGCCGCGAATGAACATCGGCAGGCCGAGGCCGATGGAAATGGTGTTGCCGCGCGCGTCGAACAGGCCGACGGTGAAATCGAGCGCCTCGTAAATGATCATGTTGTAGGCGGTGCGCATCAGGTTGATCTTCATCTCCTCGGTCGCGGCGATGAGACCGTTGCGCACGATTTCCGTGATCACCGGATCGGCAGCCGCCGGCGCGCCGGTGCGCGCGGCCTTGTCGCGCTTGTCCGTCTTGGCGTCCATGTCAGCCCCTCCACACGGTGATATCGAGATTGCCGTAGGCATCGACCTGCGCGCGGTCACCGGGATGCACGACGCTCGTCGACGCGGCTTCCTCGATGAGCGCCGGCCCGGCGATGTGATTGCCGGCCTTGAGGCGTTCGCGATCGTAGGTCGCGGTGTCGACGAAGGCGCCGGCCTCGGCGAAGTAGACCGGGCGCGCACCGGTCAGCGCCGCCGCGTCGGTGGCCTGCGCCCCGGTGGCGACGCGCTCGACCAAAGGCTTGCGCATCAGGCCGGTCGTGGCGCTGCGCAGACTGACGATCTCCGCCGGCTCTTCCGCCGCCGCGTAGCCGTAGCGCGTCTCGTGCACCGCGTCGAAGCGCCGCTTGATGCCGGCGCGATCGCGCGCGCGGAACAGGTCGAGTGGCAGATCGACGCTGACCGCGTGTTCCTGGCCGACATAGCGCATGTCGGCGGCGCGCGCGACGGTGACGCCGGCGAGGAGGTCGCGGTTGCGCGCGATGTCGGCTGCGCCGCGTTCCTCCATGGCGCCGTAGAGGCGCTCGATTTCCTCGAAGCTGGCGTCGGCCAGCGGCATGAACCAGGTATTGATGAAATCGCGCCGCAGGTCGGCGAACAGCATCCCGCGCGCGGAAAAATGTCCCGGCGCGCGCGGAATGATGACGCGGCCGATGCGCAATTCTCGCGCCACGGCGGCCGCGTGCAAGGGGCCGGCGCCGCCATAGGCGACGAGCGCGAAATCGGCGGCGTCGAGCCCGCGTTCGGTCGTCACCCAGCGCACGACATGCGCCATCTTGGTCACCGCGATGCGCAGGATTCCGTCCGCCGCCGCGATCACGTCGAGATTGAGCGGGCGCGCGATATGCGCCTCGACCGCCGCGCGCGCCGCGGGCGCGTCGAGCGTCATCTCGCCGCCGAGAAAGCGGTCGGCGGCGAGCCGCCCGAGCACCAGGTTGGCGTCGGTTACGGTCGGCTCGACCCCGCCGCCGCCGTAGCAGGCCGGCCCCGGCTGCGCGCCGGCGCTTTGCGGCCCGACGCGCAGCGCGCCGCCGGTTTCCACGCGCGCGATGCTGCCGCCGCCGGCGCCCACTTCCTGGATGTCGATCATGGGAATCTGCAGCGGCAGGCCGGTGGCATAGCCGCCGATCAGCGCGCCGCCGGTCATGAGCACCTGCCCGCCATGAATGACGCCGGCCTTGGCGGTCGTGCCGCCCATGTCGAAGGCGATGGCGTTGTCGAGGCCGGCATTGGCGCACAGGATGCGGGTTCCGATGACGCCGGCGGCCGGCCCGGATTCGAGCATGCGGATGCAGGCGTCCTGCGCCTCGACGACGTCGAACAGGCCGCCGCTCGATTGCACGATGAAGAAATTGCCGTCAAATCCGGCGTTTTTGACGTGCGCGTCCATTTCGGCGAGGTAGCGGCGCACGCGCGGGCCGACATAGGCGTTCGCCGCCGCCGTCGAGGTGCGCTCGTACTCGCGATATTCCTGCGACAGTTCGTGCGAGGCGGTCACGAACATGTCGGGGCAGGCCGCCTGCACGATCGCCTTGGCGCGCTGCTCGTGCGCGGGATTGCGGTAGGAATGCAGGAACAGGATGGCGATCGCCTGCGCGCCGCGCGCGCGCGCGTCGGCGAGCGCCGCGCCGACCTGCGCCTCGTCGAGTTCGATGAGCACGCGGCCCTGCGCGTCCATGCGCTGGCGGATTTCATAGCGCATGTCACGCTCGATCAGCGGCGCGTGCTTGCGAAAGAACAAATTATAGGCTTGCGGGCGGTTGACGCGGCCGATCTCGTAGATATCGCGGAAGCCCTCGGTCGTGAGGAGCGCGCAACGCGCGCCGCTGCGCTCGAGGATAGTGTTGATCGCGACCGTCGTGCCGTGCAGGAAAAGCCGCGCCGAGCCGAACGCCGCGCCGGCCTTGCCAATTCCGGCCTCGATACCATCGACCAGCCGCGCCGGCGTGGTGAGCGTCTTGCCCAGGCGCAACGCGCCGGTCGTCTCGTCGAACGCCGCGACGTCGGTGAAGGTGCCGCCGACATCGGCGGATAGACGAATGCCATGGGGGGTGGCTGCGCTGATCGTCACGTCGCGTGTCTCCAGTGTAACGGCGGGTATGCGCCCTCGCTCACGGCTGCATCAGCCGCTCGGCCGCGAGGTCGGTGATGAAGGCGTGCGCCGGAGCGTGCGTGATGAACAGCGGCAGCCGCGCCGCCTGCGCCGCCGATTGCGGCGTCACGCCGCAAGCCCAGAACAGCGCGGTCAGGCCCGGCGGCATCGCCGGCACCGGTCCGCCGAACATCGGCGCCGCGATATCGGCGCCAATCGCGGCCGCGTCGCCGATATGGATCGGCGCGCCGTGATTGAACGGAAAGCGCGCCGTCACCTGCGTTGCGACGATCGCCTGCGCGGGGTCGAGCCAGCGCATGGTGACGATAAGGTCGCCACGGAACGGCCCCGCCGGTTCGGTCGGCAATCGCGTGCGCAATACCCAGCGGTGGCGGTCGGTCGGCACCCCGGCGCGCTCGAGCGCGGCATCGAAGGTGATGCCGGAGCCGATCAGGAAGCCGACCAGGTCGTCGCGCCACAGGTCGGTGATGTCGGTGCGCTCCGCCTGCGCGACGCCGTCGATAAAGACCGTATAGCGCGCGCAGTCGGTGCGCAGGTCGGCGCCCGGCGCGAGGCGGCGCGGCACCGGGTCGCCTGGATCGGTGACTTCCAGCACCGGGCAGGCGCGCTGGTTGCGCTGGCAGTAGAGCATGAAGTCGAAGGCGAATTCGCGCGGCAGGATGGCGAGATTGCACTGCACGAAGCCCGGCGCCTGGCCGCGGCTTGTTGCGCTATGGCGTCCGGCGCGGATATCCGCGCGCAGGCGCGCGCTTTCGGGCATGGCGCCGGCCGTCATGCGTCGATCCCCGCAAGCTCGATTTCGTAGATCTGCGCATGACCGTCGCGGTCGGAGGTGAACACGATGCGCGAATTATCGGGTGAGAAGCGCGGATGCGGATGCGTGTGCTGGCGCGCCTCGACGGCGACGGGCCCGTCATTATAGGGAAAGCGGCCGCCCCAATGCGCACCCTCCGACGTTGCCTCGCTCGCGCACAGGAAGCGGTCCTGTGTGGCCGTCGATGGCGTGGCGAGCGAGAGGATATGCAGGCCGCGGTCGGGGAAATTGGTGTCGCAGACAAGGCGGGTGCCGGCGGAATCCGGCGCGGCGTGCCAGGCGGGAAATTGCGTGAGCACGCGCACGCTGCCGTCATCGACATCGACGCGTCGCATCCCATGCGGCCAATCGACGAAGGCGATGGCGCGCGCGCCCGGCATCCAGACTTCGTGCGTCACCCATTGCCACTTGTCCGTACGCGCGTAAAGGCGGCGGTTGCGCGCGCCGCTGCGGTCGGTGACCCAGACGCGGTCGGTGAGCGGGCCGGCATAGAGGATCAAGTCCTCGTCGTCGGGACAGAATTGCGGATGCCCGAGCGTGTCGCGCTCAAGGATGATCGTGCTCGACTTGCGTCGCGTATCGATGAGGATGAAGCGCGTGAGCGTGCCGACCCGCACCGGCACCGCCCACCAGTCCCCGCTCGCCGACAGGGCGGTCGTTCCCATCGCCGCGCCGACCATGCCGCGCTCGCGCATCTCCGCGTCGCCGAAATCGGCGAGCTGTTCCTCCGCGAGCGATCCCAGATCGACGCGCCACGCGCCGGTCCCGGCGGTGAAATAGACGAAGCGGCCGTCGGCGCTCGGATAAATCGACCATTCGGCGAGGTCCGCGCAATCGGTTGCTTGAACGAGATCGCCGCTGGCGCGATCCTCGAAGAAAATCTGCGGCGCGCCGGTACGGTGCGACACGAAGATCAGCCGACGCATGGCGCGATCGTAGGCCGGAACGAAGAAGAAGGGGTGATGGTGAATGCTGGCATGCGCCGTCACGCGCCGAATGCCGCGCCCGCTCAAGCGATCGACGAGGCGCGTTGCCTCCCCGCGGTAGGTGCGCGCGCGCGCCATCAGCGATCCTCGCCGCGCGCCGGCGCGCCGCCGGCGCTGGCCGTGCGGCGCATGACGAGGGTGGCCGAGGTGAAGCGCGGCCAGAAGGCATTGAGCGCCAGAAACCCGACGCCAATCAGCATCGCGCCGAGCCAGGTCAACGATACGGTCGGCGCGACGATCGCCACGATCGCGCACGCCATGAGCAGGATGCGATCGCCCCAGGCGAGCGGCCGCACGCAGTATCCGACGATGCCGATCGCCCATACGGCGGTCGATAGGAGCAAGCCGGCACTGGCGACGAGGCTCGCCCATAATGGCGCCTGCATCAGGAGGCCGGGGTCGAGGACGAAGGCGAACGGCACGAGGAACGCCACGAAGCTCATACGGAACGCGATGAGGCCGGTGGTCATCGGGCTCGCATGCGCAAGCCCCGCGGCGGCGTAGGAGGCAAGCGCCACCGGCGGCGTCACCATGGAGAGCACACAATAATACATGACGAAAAAATGCGCGCCGAGAAGCGGCACGCCAAGGTCGCGCAGCGCCGGCACGTAGAGCACGGCGCCGATGATATAGGCGGCGACCGTCGGCAGCCCCATACCCATGATGATACAGCCGAACACGACCAGCAGCAGCGATCCGAAGATCGTGCCGCCGCCGGCGGAAATGACGCCGGAGGCGAATTTGAGCGCCACGTTGGACTGAATGGCGACGGCGATGATGATGCCGATTGCGGCGATCGGCACCGCGATCTCGGCCATCTGGCGCCCGGTGCCGCGAACCATTTCGAGCAGGCCTTCGGCATCGATATGGTTTTCGCGGCGCACGAAGGCGATCGGAAAACACGCCAGCGTCGCATAGGTCACCGCGAGCTGCGCGGAAAGGTCGAGGAACAAGAGGACGATGAGTAGCACCGGCGGGACGAGCAGGTGCAGACGCACAAGCAAAGCCGGCGCCTCGCCGATGTCGGCGCGCGTGAGCGTGCCGATCCCGCTCTTGCGCGCCTGCAGGTCGGCGCTGATGTAGAGCGCGGCGTAATAGGCAAGCGCCGGTATGACGCCGGCGAGCGCCACCTGCTGATAGGGAATGCTCAGGAGTTCGGCCATCACGAACGCGGCGACGCCCATCACCGGCGGCATCAATTGGCCCCCGGTCGAGGCGATCGCCTCGGTGGCGCCCGCCTCCTCCGCGCTCATGCCCGCGCGCCGCATCAGCGGGATCGAGAACACGCCCGTGGCCGTCACGTTGGCGACGGCGCTGCCGGAAATGGTGCCCATCAGGCTCGACCCGACGATGGCAACCTTGGCACTGCCGCCCTTGCTGGTGCCGACCATGCGCATCGCCAGGTCGATGAATAATTGACCGCCGCCGATGCCGGCGTAGACGACGCCGAAGACGACGAAATAGAAGACGAAATTGACCGAGGTCTCCGTGGTCACGCCGAGAATGCCGCTCGTGGTCATGGTGAGGATCTCGATATATTCCTCCAGACCGAACCCACGGAACCCGGCGCGGCCGGGAATGACGAAACCGAACGCGCCGTAGAGAAGGAACCCGACGATCACGCCGAGCAGAATCCATCCGACGGTGCGGCGAACCGCCTCCAGGAGCAGCAGCACCAGCACGATCCCGAAAACCACGTCCCACCAGAACACCGGCGAGACATTGTCGATGCGCGTCTCGAAGCGCGGCAGCGCCACCCACAGATACAGGGCCACCGCCGCGACCGCGGCAAGAACAAGGCCGTCGACGCCGCGCCGCGCCCAGACCGGCAGCCGTTCCAGCGTGCAGGGAAACCACAGGAATACCAAGAACAGAACGAGGATGAGATGGACCGGGCGCTCGAACAGCGGTTGCTGCGGATGGCGCAGGATCCAGTACTGGAAAACGATGAGCCCGGCCGCGACGAGCAGGCGCGGATCGGCGAGCTTTCGCCATGCAAGGGAGCTCAAGGAACACGCCTCCGTGTCGCGGCGGCCGGCCGGGACCGCAGGAGGCGGCCCGGCCGCTCGCGATGGCGACGGCTACATGCCAAATCCACGTTCCTTGAAGTAGCGCGCGGCGCCCGGATGCAGGGCGATGCCGGTATTCTCCTTCTTGCCCGCCTCCGCGGCCTTGAAGCCCGACCAGGCCGGGTAGTCCTTGGCCATGTCCGGCATTTTCTCGATCACCGTCTTGGTGATCTGGTAGGCGAGCTCGTCGGGCAGGCTCGCATGCCCGATCAGCACCGTGCCGAAATCGCCGCTCTTGGTGGTGCCGGACTGGCCCTTGAACCATTGCGGGATTTGCGACGGCTTCACGCCGGCATCGGCCAGCGCCTTGAGCGCGCGTTCCGACATGTCGAGGAAGCGCACGTCCGCCGTGAGCGATACTTCGGTGATCATGGGATGACCCTTGAGTACCGTGTCGAACAGGATATCGGCGCGGCCGTCGCGCATCAGCGCGGGTATTTGCGCGGTATCCACCTGGATGACATCGCCGCCATTGGCCTTGATCTTGGCGCGGTCAAGTCCGTAGGCCGCGAGAATGGCATCGACCGCCGGCGGGATGTTCGACCCTTGCGGCTTCATGAGGATGCGCACCGGCTTGCCCGAGGTGAGAATCTTGTCGAGCGTATCGAGGCCGGTCTTCTCGATGAAGTCGTTGCGCACCATCGCGCCGATGAAAACCGGGTTGAGGCCGCCGACAAGGGCGCGGATGTTCTGCGCCTTGTTGCCCTTGTAGAGGTCGTCGCCGCGCGCCGCGAGCAATGACGTTTGCACGTTCGACAACGCGATTTCCGCCTTGCCGCTTTCGACGACGATCGGGTTGGCGACGCCGCCGCCACGCGGAATGATTTCGATGCTGCGGCCCTGCACGACGGGCTTGAGCGTCTTCTCCAGCGTCGAGGCCGCCACGTACCAGCCGGAACCGACCGGCATGGCGCCGATTCGCAAGGCATCGGCGGCGGGCGCGCTCGACGCGAGCGCGAAGCCCGCGAGCGCAACGCAAAGGCGCGTTAGAGTTGGCATGGTCATTGTCCGTCCTCCCTTGGTTATTGTCGCAGATGGGTCGCGCCGGCGCTCCTCATACCGCCGCCGAGATGGTGCCGCTCGCCTGCACGGCGCGCGCGATATCCGCCGCGGCGGCGCGCAGCGGCGCCAGCGCCAGCGCGCGGAAGTCCTCGATGCCAAGCCGCACCGCCGGCGCCACCACGCTCACGGCGGCGACCGGATATTGGTCGATGTCGAGCACCGGCGCGGCGAGGATGCGCAGGCCGTTGCCGAACGCGGAATCGGCGAGCGCATAGCCCTGCCGGCGCACCGTCGCGAGCCGCCGGTCAAGCTCGTCGCGCTTCAAGGGGGCGGGCGAAAAACTGCCGCGCCGCGGCGCGGTGGCGAGCGAGGGCCGGCTTCGCCAAGGGGCTGGAAGGCTACGAGGCGCCGGCCGAGGACGGCGACAAGATCCAGGTCGAGATCTCGCCCACGAGCGAGCGCAGGATTGGCCGCGCGAGTTCGCGCAGGTCCGCGCGCCCGATCGCGTGCAGCCCGAGATCGACCACCTTGAGGGTGAGGCGGAAACGCCGGCTTTCGGAAATGCGCGCGACATAGCCAAGGAGCACGAGCGTGTTGAGCATGCGAAACGCCGTGCCCGGGTCGATGTCGGCGGCGCGCGCGATCTCGCTTAGCGTCATTTCGCTGCGCTCGGCGGTGAAGGCTTCCAGAACGCGCAGGCCCTTGGACAGCGAATTGACGACGTTGCGCGAATCTTCCGCCGTCGCGCGCGGCGGCGCGTTGCCGTTTTGACGCGGCGCGCGCGCGCCGCCCTTGCCGGGCCGTTCCGCCACACTCGGCGGCGCGCGCTTGCGTTGCGTTCGTTGCGTCCGGGCGGTCATTTTTCGGATTGCGAAAGTTTTTTGCAGAATTCAGCCTAGCGGCCGCCCCAAAGCGCGTCAAGCCGGCGGCCGGCGATCGTGGCCGTCGGCGCGAAAAATGCCGCGCGGCGATGCGCCGGATCGAAACGAAAATTGGTGCCGCCCGCATCTATTTTCGCGCCACCCCGCGCCATGACCGAGCCATCGCAAAAGTGAGAACACGAGGCTTGTGGAATGCCGGTATTCTGTCCAAACTGGACCCCAGTCACCGGGTGGGAGACTGTTTCCGGTGAGTTATTCGCGATTACGGCTATGTCGCAATCGGCTTTGTCGCATCGCTCATGCCCAAAGAGGGAGGATGTTTCCAATGTCTACGGAGAAGTCGCTACAATCGAAATCGGCAACGCGCCGCAAGTTTCTGCTCGCGGCCGGTGCGACCGGTGCCGCGACCATCGCCATGCCGCAGGTTTCGCGCGCCCAGACGGTAACGCTGAAGATGCAGGGATCCTGGGGCGCGCAGGATATCCTCAATGATTTTGCCAAGGACTATGTCGCCAAGGTCAACGACATGGGTGGCGGCCGAATCAAGATCGACTATCTCAATGCCGGCGCCGTGGTGAAGCCATTCTCGGTTCAGGACGCGGTTCATTCCGGCGTACTCGACGGCGCCCATACGGTGCCGGCCTATTGGTACGGCAAGCACCGCGCGGCGTCGCTGTTCGGCACCGGGCCGGCCTACGGATCGAACGCCAGCCAGATTCTCGGTTGGATCGCTTATGGCGGCGGACAGGCGCTCTACGACGAACTGGTGCAGAAGGAGCTCAAGCTCAATATTGTCGGCTTTTTCGCCTTCGCCATGCCGACGCAACCGCTTGGCTGGTTCAAGAAGGAACTCAAGGGCCCGGAGGACTTCAAGGGTCTGAAATACCGTACCGTCGGCCTCGCCACCAACATGTTCCAGGCGATGGGCGCGAGCGTCGCGCAGCTTCCCGGACCGGAAATCCTGCCGGCCATGGAACGCGGCGTCATCGAGGCGTTCGAGTTCAATAACCCGACATCGGACATGCGTTTCGGCGCGCAGGACGTGGCCAAGTTCTACTACATGGGTTCCTATCACCAGGCCGCCGAATGCTTCGAGATCATGTTCAACAAGGGCAAATTCGAGAGCCTGGCCAAGGAGCAGCAGGCGATCCTGCGCAATTCCGCGCAAGCCGCCGCCGCCGACAATGAGTGGAAGGCCTGGGACGAGTATTCGAAGGATCTTCAGGAACTGGTGAACAAGAAGGGCGTCAAGGTCAAACGCACGATGAAGTCGATCTTCGACGCCGAACTCAAGGCCTGGGACCAGGTCGAGGCCGACCTCGTGAAGGATCCCAAGCAGGGTCCCTTCATCAAGAAGATCCTCGACAGCCAAAAGGCCTGGGCAAAGCGCGTCGGCTTCTACTATTTCAACAACGACGCCGACTACCAGACCGCCTATGAGCACCACTTTGGTGCGATCAAGACCTGAGCCGCGTCGCGATAGAGACCCCCGGGACGGCTTGCCGTCCCGGGGAGTACCTGGTAGGCGCGGGTCGCGGGTGCGGGGGGTTCCTTGGAAAATTTTCTGTTCTTCATCGACCGCTTGAGCGCGGGCGTGGGCAAGGCGTTTGGCTGGAGCATCCTGGTGATGACCGCCGGCACTTGTTACGAAGTTTTTATGCGCTACGTGCTGCGCGCGCCGACCGATTGGGCCTTCGACATGGCCTATTGCATGTACGGCGCATTATTCATGATGGCCGGCGCCTATACGCTCTCGCGCAACGGCCACGTGCGCGGTGACGTGATATTCCGTCTCTTGCCGGCACGCGTGCAGGCGTCGATCGAAATGGTACTGTTCGTGATATTCTTTTTCCCCGGCTTCAGCGCGCTCCTGTGGTATGGGCTGCCTTACGCCTACACGTCGTTCCTCATCCGCGAAGTGACGATCTACAGCCCCGCCGGCCTGCCGATCTGGCCGCTGAAATCCCTCATCCCGCTTGGCGCCACGTTCATGCTGATGCAGGGCGTGGCCGAGATCATCCGCTGCATGATCTGCCTGCGCAACGGCGAATGGCCGCAGCGATTACACGATGTCGAGGAGATGGAATCCGCGATCCTCGCCGAGCAGCAGGATCGCGCCCGCATCGAGGCGGAGATGCACGTCGCCGGAGCCGCCCGATGACCAACCCGGAAATCGGCATGCTGCAGCTCGGCGTGTTCATCTTCGTCATTTTGCTCGGATTCCCAATCGCCTTCACCCTCATCGCGATGGGGATCTTCTTCGGCTATTACGCGATGGGTGGCCGCATTTTCGATCTCTTGGTGACCAATACCGCCGACGTCATGCAAAATGACGTTCTCACCGCGGTGCCCTTGTTTCTGTTCATGGGCTATGTCGTCGAGCGCTCGAATATTCTCGACCGCCTGTTCTATTCGATCCAGCTTGCCGCGCGCAATGTTCCCGGCTCGCTGGCGGTCGCGACGCTGATCACCTGCGCGCTGTTCGCCACCGCGACGGGTATCGTCGGCGCCGTGGTCACGCTGATGGGCCTGCTGGCGTTTC
>JACQAE010000118.1 GCA_016195095.1 Pseudomonadota bacterium | reverse complement strand
CACGCGGTTGGCCGGCAGGTGTTTTGGCTCGCGGCAAAGCTGGCGTGCGCGGCAACGGTCCAAGGACGCGACCGCGCACGCAGCATGGCGGCGAGCCGATCCTCACCGCTTAACACAGGCCTCCACGGCATAAGGGACAATCCACCGAAACAGCGCGTGTTGCGTACCCGCGACGGAATCGCCATGGACGGTACGCGATACTGCCATGCGGTTTTGCTTGCGCTCAACGGTCGGTCATTGTCGTGCCGCCGTGATCGCGAAAAATTGCGCATGCTTTGGCCGGGGCCGCGGGTAGGATCAATCGATCTCCTGGGCTAACCGACGCGATGTGAGCAGACGAGACTCTAAAGAGGGACGAATTGATGTCGTCCATACTGGCTGGCTATGTCGTACCGCTTGCCATTGGCGCGGTCACCATTGTGCTGCTGTTCGGGCTCGCCAACATGTTGCGCGGCGGGTCGGCGGATACCTCGCAAAAATTGATGCGATTGCGGGTTCTGCTTCAGTTTTTTGCCGTGGCGATCATCATGGCCACCATCTGGTTGATGGGGCGCTAGAGCATGATGCCGAAAATTGCGAAGCGGTTTTCGGACGATATCTTGCTCTAAATTATGAGAATCGATCACGTTCATGATTTTGGAAAAGGGTTTTTTGACCCATGCCGCTCGCTTGCGCGAAACCTTGTGACGCGATGCCCGTATTCTGATTGGGGTATCGGACCAGGCGCCAGACCGGCAACGTTTTTGAGCAGCTAGGAACGCTTTGCCGGTGTCCATGTGTTCGCGGAGAATTTCATTGACGCGTTGTTATTACGTTGAATCATAAAATGATTCGCGCTGGGACCGGGAAATTCGCACGGCCATGAGGACGCATTGCCAGGCTCGGGGGATAGTGGTCGCCTGGCGCGCGTGGCGCCTTGCGTTATGTGCCTTGCTGGTCGCCTTTACCTATGCAGGGGACGCCGGGGCGGCTGATCTCGCCGCGCAATCGCTGCTTTTCGGCGCGCCCGCCTCCGGCGGCATCGATGCGGCATCGCGCTGGGAGCTGCGCGCCGGCGCCTATGCCCACGATCCGATCTTCAACGAAAGGGGCAGCGTCGATTTCACCGCCGAGGTCGTGTTTCCGCGCCTGCCGATCACCGTCGATCCGGCATGGGCGTTCCTGGTGCCGCGGCCGCATATCGGTGGCGTCGCCAACCTGCGCGGGCGGACGAGTTATGGCTATACTGGGTTCGTCTGGACGATCGACATCACCAGGAAGTTTTTCGTCGAACCGATTTTTGGCGCGATGGTGCATGACGGAAAGCTCAATACCAATGATCCGTCGCGCGATTCGCTGGGTTGTCGCGTCCTGTTTCACACCGGCGTTTCGGCCGGGTACCGGTTGACGGATAATTGGAGTGTCCTGGCGACGTGGGAGCACGGTTCCAACGCCAATACCTGTGCCCGCAACATCGGCATTAACGTCTTCGGCGGCAAGGTCGGTTACACTTTTTAGCCGTTGGCGCACGGCGCCGAAAGGGATGAAGCATTTTCGCGCGGCATCGTGCCCAAGGGAATCGCTCCCCGAGATATGCGATTCGATCATGATCGGGGATATTGATCGATTCGATCCGCATTCAGCGTGATCGAGGGCCCAATCTACCATTGAATGACGCGCTGGCGAGGCTATCCTGCCCGCCATGGTCGTTCTCAATCGCATCTATACGCGCACCGGCGACGACGGCACGACGGCGCTCGGGAGCGGCGAGCGGCGCAAGAAGTTCCATCCGCGCGTCGCCGCCTATGGCACGACGGACGAACTCAACGCCGTCATCGGGATGGCGCGTCTTTACACCGTCGATGCGCCCGAGATCGATGCCATGCTCGGCCAGATCCAGAACGACCTGTTCGATCTTGGGGCGGATTTGTGTTCGCCCGAACGCGGCAAGGGTCCCGGCGGCGAGCGGCTCACGGTGACGGCGGCCCAGGTCGAGCGGCTGGAGGCGGGGATCGATCGGCTCAACGCGCATCTCGCCTCGCTGCGCTCCTTTGTGCTTCCCGGCGGCACGGCGGCGGCCGCGCATTTGCACCTCGCGCGCACCGTCTGCCGCCGCGCGGAGCGGCTGATGGTGGAACTCGCCGACCAGGCAGGCGAAACCGTCTCCGGCGTGGCGTTGCAGTACATCAACCGGCTATCGGATTTTTTGTTTGTCGCCAGCCGTTATGTCAACGACCGTGGTGCCCGCGACGTGCTTTGGGTTCCCGGCGCCAATCGTTGACGCGATCGCCATGGTCATACCCATCTATGACGACGATCCGCTCGATCGAGGCGCCCGCCCCTACGTGACCTACGCTATCATCGCCGCCAACATCGCCATATTCCTGATCGAGACCGGCGCCGGCACTGCCGCGCAGACCGCGATCCTGGTCAATTTCGCGCTGTTCCCGGTCGCGGTGACCGGCGACGTGGCGACCGGGAGCGTGACACCCACGGCCTTGGCGGCGCTGACCTATATGTTCCTGCATGCCGGCTGGTTACACATTTTCTTCAACATGCTCTTTCTCTGGGTATTCGGGGACAATATCGAGGACGCGCTCGGACCGCTGCGTTTTGCGGTATTCTACCTCGCCTGCGGCGTCGCGGCGGCGCTGACTTATGTCGCTAGCGACCCGGCGAGCAGCGCACCGCTGGTCGGCGCCTCGGGCGCGGTGGCGGGGATCGTCGGCGCCTATCTAATGTTGCGCCCCTGCGCCAAGGTCAGGGTGCTTGTCGGCCCCGTTCCAGTCAGTCTCGACGCCTTCTGGGTGCTCGGGTTCTGGGTGCTGGTGCAGATTTGGCATGTGCTGGCCAATGACGAGCCCGGCGTCGCTTGGTGGGCGCATATCGGCGGTCTGGCCGCCGGTGCGCTGCTGGTTATCGTCATGCGGCCGAGGGGTGTTGTATTGTTCGAATGTATGCGCCCTCAGGATCCGGCGCCGCCGCTCGCAAAAATTGGCGAGGGGACCTCGCGCGGCGTGCGTTGACATTCGCGGCTGGCGTTCAATAGGTTGCGCACCGCGTCATCTGGAGCTTGCGCATGAAAGTCCTTGTGCCCGTCAAACGGGTGGTCGACTACAACGTCAAGGTTCGCGTCAAGCCCGACGGCTCCGGCGTCGATCTGGCCAACGTCAAGATGTCGATGAACCCGTTCGACGAGATCGCGGTCGAGGAGGCGCTCCGCCTCAAGGAGGCAGGCAAGGCGAGCGAAATCATCGTCATTTCGATCGGGCCGCAGCAGGCGGCGGAAACGATCCGCACGGCGTTGGCCATGGGCGCCGACCGCGGCATCCTGGTCAAGGCGGAGGCCGGCATCGAGCCGCTGGCGGTGGCCAAGATCCTCAAGGCCGTGGTTGCCGCCGAGGCGCCGGGCCTCGTCATTCTCGGCAAACAGGCGATCGACGACGACTGCAACCAGACTGGCCAGATGCTGGCGGCGCTGCTCGGCTGGCCGCAGGGCACGTTCGCGTCGCGGCTGGCGATCGAGGGCGAGCATATCGCGGTCACGCGCGAGGTGGATGGTGGCCTGCAAACGGTGCGCCTGCGCCTGCCCGCGATCGTCACGACCGACCTGCGGCTCAACGAGCCGCGTTATGCCTCGCTGCCGAACATCATGAAGGCAAAGAAGAAGCCGATCGACGAAAAGACGCCCGGCGATTTTTCCGTTGACGTCGCGCCGCGGCTCGACATCGTCAAGACGACGGAACCATCCGGCCGCCAGGCGGGTGTTAAGGTCGGGTCCGTGGCTGAATTGGTCGACAAGCTTGCGGGCGAGGCGGGGGTCCTGTGATGCCGACATTGCTGATCGCCGAACATGACAACCGCGCGCTCAAGGATGCGACGGCCAAGGCCCTGACCGCCGCGACGGCGCTCGGCGCGCCCGTGCATGTGCTGGTCGCCGGTGAGAATTGTCGCGCCGTCGCCGACGCCGCGGGACAGCTTTCAGGCGTCGCCAAGGTTCTGCTGGCCGAGGACGCCTCGCTCGCGCATATGCTCGCCGAGTCGCTTGCCGCGCTCATCGTGTCGCTGGCCGGGGACTACGAGGCAATCGTGGCGGGGGCGACGACGACGGGCAAGAACGTCATGCCGCGCGTCGCCGCGCTCCTTGACGTGATGCAGGTATCCGAAATCGTCAAGGTGGTCGCGCCCGACACGTTCGCGCGCCTGATCTACGCCGGCAACGCCGTGCAGGTCGTGCGCAGCAGGGATCGCGTCAAGGTGATTACCGTGCGCACCTCAACGTTCCAGGCCACGGCACAAGGCGGGACAGCCACCGTTGAAGCCGTTTCCGCCCCAAAAGATCCCGGCCTGTCCAGCTTCGTCGGCGAGGAATTGTCCAAATCCGACCGGCCCGAGCTGACCTCGGCGCGAATCATCATTTCCGGGGGTCGCGCCATGCAGTCGCGCGACAATTTCACCAAGCTGATCGAGCCCGTGGCCGATAAGCTCGGCGCCGCGATGGGCGCATCGCGTGCCGCGGTCGATGCCGGCTATGCGCCCAATGACTGGCAGGTGGGGCAAACCGGCAAGGTGGTCGCGCCCGACCTCTATATCGCGGTGGGAATTTCCGGCGCCATCCAGCATCTGGCGGGGATGAAGGATTCCAAGGTCATCGTCGCCATCAACAAGGATGAGGAAGCGCCCATCTTCCAGGTCGCCGATTATGGGCTGGTCGCCGACCTGCATAAGGCGCTGCCGGAACTGGCCGAGGAACTCGGAAAGCGCAAGCGTTAACGGCGTCCGGGGCCCAAAAGCCACATTTTGCATCGCCTGTGGCGGGCGCGCGCGGTTCGCGCTAGAACGTTTTTGCGGACCGGTCGGATACGCGCGGGGCGTGGTCCCGGGAAAGCTGCCAGCGGACGGGATTGCATGGCGTTCAATATCAAGAAGATAGGCATCATTGGCGCCGGCCAGATGGGTAACGGTATCGCGCATGTTTGCGCACTCGCCGGCTACGATGTGGCGCTCAACGACATCGACGCGGAGCGCATCAAGGCGGGCATCGCCACGATCAATGGCAACATGGCGCGCCAGGTTAGTCGCAGTCGCGTTAGCGAAGAGGAGCGTCAGAAGGCGATGGCGCGCATCGTGATGGCGCCGCAGTTCGAGGAATTGGCCGATTGCGACCTCTTGATCGAAGCCGCCGCCGAGCAGGAGGACGTCAAGCGCAAGATATTCACGACGCTGTGTCCGATGCTCAAGGCCGACGCCATTATCGGCTCGAACACGTCATCCATTTCAATCACGCGCCTAGCCTCGGTGACCGACCGGCCGGAACGTTTCATCGGCATTCATTTCATGAATCCGGTTCCGCTCATGGAACTCGTCGAGCTCATTCGCGGCATCGCAACCGACGACGTGACGTTCGAGGCGACCAAGTCCTTCATCGCGCGGCTCGGCAAGACGATCGCGGTCGCCGAGGACTTTCCCGCCTTCATCGTCAACCGCATCCTGCTGCCGATGATCAATGAGGCGGTCTACACGCTCTACGAAGGCGTGGGCTCCGTCGAGGCCATCGATACGGCGATGAAACTGGGCGCCAATCATCCGATGGGTCCGCTTGAACTGGCGGATTTCATCGGCCTCGACACCTGCCTGTCGGTCATGCAGGTGCTGCACGAAGGGCTGGCGGACTCCAAATACCGGCCGTGCCCGCTGCTGGTGAAATATGTCGAGGCCGGCTGGCTTGGACGCAAGACCCAGCGCGGTTTCTACGACTATCGCGGCGAAAAGCCGGTGCCGACGCGCTGACGCGCTCGTCGCTTACCTCGATCGCACGTATGCCGCCAGCGCGCGCAGCGGCCTGCCGTCGATGGCGGCGAGCCCAATCGCGATCGCGACCATGCCGGCGAAATGATTCGGCGAAAATCGCTCGCCGAGCAGGACCGTACCAAGCAGGATCGCGGTGACGGGAATAAGAAAACTCACAAGCATGACATTGGTGGCGCCGGCGCGGGCGAGAACGCGAAAGAAGATGATATAGCCGAACGCCGTCGCGAAAATGCCGAGCGCCAATGTGGCGCCCACGGCCGCCATCGACGGCCATGCGATCGTCCATGGCCGCTCGAAGGTCGCGGCAACCACGATCATGATCAGTGTCGAGGACGCGAGCGCGCCGGCGGAGGCGGTAATCGGCGGCACACTGCGATAGCGCCGCCAATAGACCCCGCCCAGCGTATAGGACAGCGCGGCGATGAGGCAGGCGAATTGCGCCGCGACATTGACATCGAGAACGCGCAGCATGTCGGGGCCGACCATCAATGCGACGCCGATGAGACCGGCGGCGAGGCCAACCACGCGCTGCGGCGTGATCCGGTCGTCGGCGGTCGCGAAGTGGGATACGACCAGCGTGAAGAACGGCGTGGTAGCGATGAGAACGGAGGCGAGGCCGCTCGGGATATGCAATTGGCCCCAAAATATCAGGCTGAAAGGCAGCGCGTTGTTGAGGATTCCCACCGCGACGAATGCATGCCAGGGGGCGGTCAATCGTGCGCCTCGGTAAAGCCAGAACGCCATCGGCGCGAGCGTCAGCGCGGCGATGCCGACGCGAATGGCGGCAAGCGTGAGTGGCGGAATTTCGTCAAGCGCGATGCGGGCAAGATAGAACGCCGAACCCCACAGGACCGACAACACGATGAGGAGGAGCCAGTCGCTCGTGGACATTGAGAGACGGAGCGGCATGACGGAGAAATCGCTTTCGCGGAGGTGGGGGAGGGGCGGCGGGTGGCGCGTGCAGGGCGCCGCAGGCTGGCTTCGCGAGCCTATAGCTGGCGGCGCGCCACCGCAATCGCGGCACGGTTCTCGATGACGGTGCAAGAGCATTTTCCGGCGAAGTGGGAACCGGTTCGCCGCGGAAAATGCGACAAGGCCAAAGAACACGGAGCATTTTCCGGTGAAGTGGGAACCGGTTCGCCGCGGAAAATGCGACAAGGCCAAAGAAAATCGAACGCATAGCGATTCCATTGAAACGGGAAGCGCTCGAGCGAACACGCGGCCATAAATTATTAATATCTTTTCGGCAGAATCGTAAACCTTGGCGCATTTCAGGCGCCGGCGGGCGCCGCCTCGCTGGTAGCACATGCGCAAAATGACAGATTGGCGCGCGAGCGGCTTGCGCTCTTGCGCCACGCGCCTGAATTGTTTGCGGTTCTTGCCGCGAATCGTTCGGTGAGGAACGATGATGACGCCCCGTCGCGACTGCGTCGGCAATGATCGCGTACGGGGCCATGCGTGGTGACGATTCATGCCAATTGGTGCTTATGGCTTCGGCTCATCCAGCAATTCCACGCCGGCCTGGAAGATCGATGAGGCTTGGCGGGAAAATCGCCGCGCGGCCGCGCAGGAATTCCTCGACAGCAATGTCTCGGTGGCGTCGGCATTGCAGGGTGCGTTTTTGTTTCAATCGGAGGGCCTGGCGACGCTCGCGGCCAAGGCATCGATTTCTCGCCTGCGCTCCTCGGTCGCGTCAAGGAAATCCCTAGTCAACATACTGGCGTGAATGAACGCGGCGGGAGCGATTTTCCGGCGCAGCAAAAGGCAGCTCATATTAAAAGGTCATGCACGAACAAAAAAATGCGCAATCGCCGCGCCGATTCAACCGCGATCAGCCGGATCGTGAAGCACGGCAGCGAAGCGCACGCAGCGAGTGTCGGACGACATCGTGCTCCAAGATGTGAAATTCGACCGCGATGATGTTGCATCGGTTGGATCAAGATCCATGGTGAACTGGCGCCGGCGGCCATGCAAACGGACATCATCACCGCCTTCGTCGGCGCCCAGGCTGGACGCGCGCAGCTTGCGATCGCGGCAAAATTACTGCGTCTGAACGCGGACAACGCGGCGTCGATCGTCAAGGTCATCAACGCGGCGCAAGAGAATATCAATCGCCTCGCCAATGTATCGACCGGGATTGGCCAAAACGTCGATCTGTCGGCCTGACGGCAAAATCGCGCGGCTTTGAGCAAACCGCCAGACCTGAGCGGACAGGGGATTTGGCGCGAGCAGTCCTCGGTTCAAGGCGCGCAGACGCGCATGGCAACGTGCGGACGCCGGCGGCGTTACTTGATCGCGGCTTTCACCAGCGCCACGGCGTCCTTGCTAGCCCATTCGGCGGGCCCGGCGAGATAGGCGATGTCGCAACCATTGCCGTCGATCAGCACGGTGGTGGGCAGGCCAACTGCCTTTCCGGCCACTTTGAGTTCCTGAAACACCTTGGCGCTCGCATCGGAATAATATTTCAGTCCGTTGATTCCGATCTCGCGCAGCCACTGCATCGGCTTTTGCGGGTCGCGGGTATCGATATTGATGGCGACGACCTCGAAATTGGGCCCGCCAAGCTGCTGCTGCAACGCGTCGAGCGCCGGCATTTCCTTGCGGCAGGGCACGCACCATGTCGCCCACAGATTGAGCAGGATCGTGCGCCCGCCCCAGTCGGCGAGCGTCTTGGGCGTGGCGCCGGCGTCTTGGAACGCAAGACGGGGAAGCTGACGCGGCTGTGTCGCGACGTTTAACGCGGCGATTTCGCCATGCACCAGCGGCGCGATCCGCCGCGCCACGTCGATCGTTCCCTGGCAGGCGGGATCGGCCGCATTGCCTCGCATGGCCGTGATCCCGTATACCCCGGCGAGCCCGACGGCGATGCCCGCGAGAGTACCGGCGACGATGACCACCAGCCGCGGCCTGGCCTGGTGTCCGGGGGTTTTGTCGGCTGGTGTCGTCATGGTTGGCGCAACCTCGGTGAACGTGACATGAGCAATGAGATGTGGGGCGGACGCTTCGCGTCGGGGCCTGCCGCCATCATGGCGGAAATCAACAGCTCGATCGACGTCGATCGCGAACTCTACCGGCAGGACATCGCCGCCAGCAAGGCGCACGCACGCATGCTCGCGCGCCAGCGGATCATATCGCCGCAGGATGCGCGCAAGATCGTTCACGGTCTAGACAAGATTTTGTCAGAAATCGAACGTGGCCGCTTTCGCTTCAAGCCGGCGCTCGAGGATATTCACATGAATATCGAGGCGCGCCTGACCGATCTCATCGGGCGGGCCGCCGGGCGGCTGCATACCGCGCGCTCGCGCAATGACCAGGTGGCAACCGACTTTCGCCTGTTCGTGCGTGACGCGATCGACGCGCTTGACGCAGCGCTCGCGCTCTATCAGCGCACGCTCGCAAGCAAAGCCGCGCGGCACGCCGCGACAATCATGCCCGGATTTACCCATTTGCAGCCGGCGCAGCCGGTCACCTTCGGGCATCATCTTCTCGCCTATGTCGAGATGGCGGCGCGCGATCGCGCGCGTTTTGCCGACGCGCGCCGGCGGCTCAATGAGTGTCCGCTGGGCGCGGCGGCGCTCGCCGGCACGTCGTTTCCCATCGATCGCGCCATGACCGCGCGCGTCCTCGGGTTCGACCGCCCTGCGGACAATTCCATCGACGCCGTCTCGGCGCGCGATTTCGTCCTCGAGGCGCTCGCCGCCGCGGCGATCACGGCGGTGCATTTGTCGCGCTTTGCCGAGGAAATCGTGCTGTGGACTTCGCCCATCGTCGGTTTCGTGCGGCTGTCCGACAAGTTCACCACCGGCTCCTCGATCATGCCGCAGAAACGCAATCCCGACGCCGCCGAACTGGTGCGCGGCAAGGCCGGCCGCATCATCGGCGCCCTCAACGCGCTCATGATCGTGATGAAGGGGCTGCCGCTCGCCTATCAAAAGGACATGCAGGAGGACAAGGAAGGCACCATCGACGCGTTGTCGGCGCTGGCGCTTGGCGTCGCCGCCATGACCGGCATGGTTGCCGACATGACGCCGGACGCGGCGCGCATGCGGGCGGCGGCGGGCGTCGGCCATGCAACCGCCACCGACCTCGCCGACTGGCTGGTGCGGCGGTTGAACCTGCCGTTCCGGCGCGCGCACCACGTCACCGGGCGTATCGTCGCGCTGGCCGAGCGCGATGGGCTCGCGCTCGTCGACCTTCCGCTGGCGCGCATGCGCAAGATCGAGCCGCGCATCAGCGCCGACGTGTTCGAGGTGCTCTCGGTCGAACGCTCGGTCGCCAGCCGGCGCTCGCATGGCGGCACGGCGCCGGCGAATGTGGCGCGGGCGGCCAAAAAATGGCTGCAAAGGCTTGCCAAAAAGCCACGGCGCTGATGCTTTGCCTCGACGTTTTCCGAGTTCCAGCGCGAGGCAAAACGTTCTAGGCTGCGCGAGGAAAGTGTAAAGGAGTTGTCGGTGAGGAGACGCGGCAAGCGGCGTTTTGGGCGGAATTTCAGCATGGCCGCGCTGGGCGTGGCGCTTGCTCTCACGCTGGCGCTAGCCGGCTGCGGCCGCAAGGTCGGCCTCGACGCGCCGCCAAGCGCGCTTGCCGAACCAGGCCCAGGCCCGGGCGCCAATGCACAGCCGGCGCCGGGCGCGCCGCCGCGCGCTGCCGCCCGGCCGGTGGTCGCCGACCCGCTGGCGCAGGCCGGCACACGTTCGCTCTATGACAGTTTCTTCCTCGATTGGCTCATTAAATAGCCTGTCTCGCGTCGCTCCCGCGGCCGACCCCGCCGACGGGGCGGACACGTCGCAGAGGCGAACCGGCTCCCACGGCGAAAAATTGCGCTGGCCTGCGCGTGGTCGCAGCGATAGGAAGGACGCGCCCCGGCGGTTCCAGTCATGCACCATTTTGCCTATCGCGGCGGCGTCCTACACGCCGAAGCCGTCAATCTCCACGCGCTGGCCGACGCGATCGGCACGCCGTTCTACTGATATTCAAGCGCCACGATCGAACGGCATTATCGCGTCTTTGCCACGGCCTTCGCCGACGTGCGCGCGCTCGTGTGCTACGCGATGAAGGCCAATTCGAACCAGGCTGTGCTGCGCACGCTGGCGCGGCTCGGCGCCGGTGCCGATGTGGTGTCGGAAGGCGAACTCAAGCGCGCGCGCGCGGCGGGAATCGCGCCACAGAAAATCATGTTTTCCGGCATCGGTAAGACCGCGCGTGAAATCGCCCTGGCGATCGACGAACGTATCCTATGCATCAACGTGGAATCGGAACCCGAATTGGCGCTGATCTCCGCCATTGCCACGCAAAAGCAGGCGACGGTGCCCATTTCCATACGCGTCAATCCCGACATTGACGCGCGCACCCACGCCAAGATCGCTACCGGAAAGGCGGAAAACAAGTTCGGAATTCCGATCAGTCGCGCGCGCGCCGTCTATGCGCAGGCCGGCGCCTTGCCGGGCCTTCGTGTGACCGGCGTCGATATGCATATCGGCAGTCAAATCACCGAATTGGCGCCGTTCAGCGACGCATTCGTGCTGTTGTCCGATTTCGTGCGCACGCTGCGCGCCGACGGCCACGCGATCGATCATGTCGACCTTGGCGGCGGGCTCGGCATCCCCTATCGCGAGGACAACGAGCCGCCGCCGCACCCGGACGCCTATGCGCAGGTGGTCAAACAGGCGACCAAGGCGCTCGACTGCACGCTGATTTTCGAGCCGGGAAGGTTGATCGTTGGCAATGCTGGTATCCTGGTAATGCGGGTTCTGTTCGTGAAGCGCGGCGAGGCTAAGGCTTTCGTGATCGTCGATGCGGCGATGAACGACCTCGTGCGACCAACCCTTTATGACGCCCACCACGACATCCGCCCGCTCGCCGAGGCGCCTTTGGGCGCGCGGCGAATTGTTGCGGATGTTGTTGGACCGGTTTGCGAATCCGGCGATTTCCTGGCGCGCGACCGTGACATGGTGGAGCCGGTCGCAGGTGAATTCCTGGCCGTCATGTCGGGCGGCGCCTATGGCGCGGTGCAGGCGGGAACCTACAATACGCGCCCGCTCATCCCCGAAATCCTGGTACGCGAGGCTGAGTGGGCGATCGTGCGCCCGCGGGTAGAGGTGGAAGACCTCATCGCCATGGACCGCCTGCCGCCCTGGTTGTGATCCGGCATCAATTCGCCGTCATCGGTTGGTAGCGAAATGGCGATTGGAATTTCCTGTGATAAACTAATGCTCTCAACCGCGAGGATGCGGAGAATCAGTTGCCCGACCACGCCTCCGAGCCGGCCAACGCCGAGACACGTCGCGGTGATGCAATTTCCGGCCATGGAACGGCGGGAACGCTACTGACGCATGCGCTGCGGCGTGCGCGCGGCTCGATATTCTGGGAACGCTTGTGGCCAGCCATTGCCGCGATAGCGACGGCGGCCGGGTTGTTCCTCGCCCTGTCGTGGCTTGGGCTGTGGTTATGGTTGCCACCGGTTGGGCGGGCGGTGGCGCTCTTTGCCTTCGTGGTGGTGGCGGCTGTGGCGACGATCCCACTGCTGACATTGCGTATTCCAAGTTCGCTCGACGGCTTGCGGCGGCTGGATCGCGCCAGTGGCCTGCCGCACCGCCCGGCGACCGCAATCGCCGACGAGATCGCGACCGCGCCGGGCGATCCCGTGGCAATGGCGCTCTGGCGCGCGCATGTGGAGCGCTCGCTGGCGGCGGCGCGCACGCTCAAGGCCGGATGGCCGGCGCCGCGGCTCGCGACGCGCGATCTTTACGCGTTGCGCGCCGGCGTTCTTATCCTTTTCGTCGCGACTTTTTTCGCCGCCGGAGGCGAGCGTAGCAGGCGCGTCGCCGCGGCATTCGACTGGCAGGGTGTTGTCGCGGTGCCGAATTTCCGGCTCGACGCATGGGTCTCGCCGCCCAACTATACCGGCAAGGCACCGGTCATTCTGCCGGGTGTGCGCCCGGGCGAACCGGCGGCGACGGCAAGCGCATCGGTCGCCGTCCCGGTCGGCAGCGTGCTGGTGGTGCGCGGAACCGGAAACGCGCAATTCGACATTGCGGCGAATGGTGGCATCGTCGCGACGAATGCCGATGCGAGCCCGCAGGTTCCTGCCGGCAGCGTGGAGCGGCGCTTTTCCATCGCCAATTCGGGCGACGTCACGGTGCGCGGGATCGGCGACCACGAAATTACCTGGCGCTTTGCCGCAATCGCCGACAAGGCACCGAGCATCGAGCTTGCGCGCGAGCCGCAGGCACAGGCGCGCGGCGCGCTGCAACTCGTCTACAAGCTGGAAGACGATTACGGCATCCTTGACGCGCAGGCGCGGTTTGCGCTCAAGGAAACCCGCAACAGCGATGGCGCGACGCCGCGGCCGCTTTTTGGTGCCCCGGAGTTTCCATTGTCGCTGCCGCAGGCGCGCGCGCGCAGCGGCGTTGGCCAGACCATCAAGGACCTGAGCGACCATCCCTGGGCCGGCGCCGACGTGGTCATGACGCTTGTCGCGCGCGACGAGGCCAATAACGAGGGCACGAGCAAGCCGCACGAGCTGCGTCTGCCATCACGCGCTTTCGTTCAGCCGATGGCGCGGGCGCTGGTCGAGCAACGCCGCGTTCTCGCGCTCGATGCGCAGGCGCGCGACCGCGTCCTGCTCGCGCTCGACGCGCTCGCCATCGCACCGGACGTTTTCGCGACGCCGTCGAGCGTGTATCTCGGATTGCGCTCGATCTACTGGAACCTGGTGCGCGCGCGCTCCGATGACGCGATGCGCGACGTCGTGCAGCGCATGTGGTCGATGGCGACGCAGATCGAGGACGGCAATGTTTCCGACACGGAGGCGGCGCTGCGCGCGGCGCAGGAACGGCTGCGCGAGGCGCTCGAGCGCGGGGCCAGCGACGAGGAAATCAAGCGGCTGACCGATGATCTGCGCGCCGCGCTCGACAAGTTCCTGCAGGCGCTGGCTGAGCAGATGCGGCGCAATCCGCAGCAATTGTCACGGCGCATGGATCCGAATACGCGCATGCTGCGCTCGCAAGACCTCAAAAGCATGATCGACCGGCTCGAGCAATTGGCGCGCTCGGGGGCCAAGGATGCGGCACGCCAATTGCTGCAGGAGCTGCAGCGGATGCTGGAAAACCTGCAGACGGCGCAGCCGGGCGGCGCCATGGACGGCGACGACGACATGATGTCGGCGCTTGACGAGCTTGGCGACATGATTCGCAAGCAACAGCAATTGCGCGATCGCACCTTTCGCGAGGGCCAGGAGCAGCGCCAGCAGCGCGGCCCGCAGGGCCGCCAGGGCCAGCAAGGTCAACAGGGCCAACAGGGCGACCAGTTCAGCGAATTGCAGCGAAACCAGCAGGGGCTGCGCGACCAGCTCAAGAAGCTGATGGAGGAATTGCGCAAGCACGGCTTCGGCCAGCAGCCGGGGCAAGGCCAGCAGGGTCAACAAGGCCAGCAAGGCGATGGCAACCAACTCGGCCGTGCCGGCGAGGCCATGGGCGACGCCGAGCAGGCGTTGGGCGGCGGCAACGCGGACGGCGCGGTGGACGCGCAGGGCCGCGCGCTCGAGGCGCTGCGCCGTGGCGCCCAGAACCTCGCGCAGTCAATGCAGCAACAGGGCATCGGGCCGGGGCCTGGTCAACCGGGCCGGCTTGGTCCAGCGCGCGCGCAGCAGGAAACAGACCCACTCGGCCGGCCATTGCGCGGGCGCGACTATGGCGATGACGTCACGGTTAAGGTTCCGGGCGAGATCGACGTGCAGCGCGCCCGGCGCATCCTCGAGGAACTGCGCCGCCGCCTGGGCGAGACCTTCCGACAGCAGCTCGAACTCGATTATATCGAGCGATTGCTCAAGGACTTTTGAGCGCAAATTCGTGCTGGGCGCGACGACCTTAGGCGCCCGCGCGCCGGGCGTATCGACGCGCTTACAGCAAGGGCGGAATTCGTCCAAGCGGGATCGGTCCGATCGACGCCATGCCGTCGCGCAGGCGCAGCGGCAGCGCGACCGCGGGCTTTCCCTCGAGTTCCGCCGCGGTTCCAAGGGCCTTGATCAATGCGACAATCCCCTGCTCGGGCTGGCCACGCACGACGCCACCAAGCCCCGGCGCGAGGCGGTCAAGCGTACTGCCGAGACCGGGAAAAGACTTGTCGAGGGAGCCAAGCGCGGGCCCATATTGACTGAGGCGGCCACTGAAACGGGTCGCCGCGCTGGTCTGGTCGGCGGTGGCCGCCGGCATGCGCTCAAGGCCGAGCGCGACGATGGCCTGCTCGATGTTGACTACCGTGACGCCCAATTCGCCGTCGAGCCGGCCGGCAGGCGAGAGGCGCAGCGTGCCGTTCGCGGCGCTGACGACCGCGCCTTGCTCGACGCGCGCTCGGGTCACGTCAAGACCGCCGTTGGCCGCCTGGATTTCGCGCAGCCGCTGCGACCATGGTTTGCCGGCGAGGTCCGAAAGGCCGCGCAGCGTGGCGCGGATTTCGGCGCTGACCGGCGCAGCGGTCTGCGCCGCCAACTCCGGTGCGCTACCCTTGGCCAGCGACAGTATCAACTCGACCACCGGATTGGCGCCCGCCGAACCGGACACGATGCGTCCATGCGCCTCGAGGTGATCGGCCTTGGCGACGT
>JACQAE010000119.1 GCA_016195095.1 Pseudomonadota bacterium | reverse complement strand
GCGGACCGCAGACGTTTGGCATCCACCAGCCCTCCATCGACGCGTTCGCGCGCGACCTGGCGCGTTCGCGCGCGCTGGGGATTACCCTTGGCGTGGTCGTCGGCGGCGGCAATATTGTGCGCGGCGTGAGCCAGTCCGGCGCCGGCGTCCCGCGCCCCACCGGTGACGCCATGGGCATGCTGGGAACGATCATCAATGCGCTCGCCCTGGAGGCGGCCATCGCGCGTGCGGGCGCGCCAGCGCGCGTCATGTCCGCGTTGGCTATGCCCACGGTTTGCGAGACCTACGAGCGCCAGCGCGCGCTGCGCCACCTCGACGCGGGGCGCATCGTCGTATTTGCCGGCGGAACGGGAAGCCCCTATTTCACCACCGACACGACCGCCGTCTTGCGCGCCGCCGAGTTGAATTGCGACGCCGTCCTCAAGGCCACGAATGTCGACGGTGTCTATAGCGCCGATCCGAAAATCGACAAAGCGGCCACGCGTTTTGATCGGCTGTCGCATCAAGAGGCACTCGAGCGCAAGCTCAAGGTCATGGACGCCACCGCATTTGCCCTTGCCCACGAGAACCGGACCCCTATCATCGTCTTTTCGCTGGCCGAATCCGGGGCGATTGAGAAAGTGTTGTGCGGCGAGGGACGCGTGACCATCGTGACCAGTTGACCGTTCGCAGCGTTGGCGGCCGGTCCTTCAAACGCAGAGACCCGACCCGGACAGGAGGGGCGTCATGGCAGCGGCCACCCACGACCTCAATGAAATCAAGCGACGCATGCACGCGGCCGTGCACACGCTCAAGCAGGAGTTCGGCGGCCTGCGCACGGGGCGCGCGTCGCCGGGCCTGCTGGATCCGATTCATGCCGAGGCCTACGGGCAGAGCATGCCGCTCAATCAGCTGGCGACGGTCAGCGTGCCGGAACCGCGCATGCTCAGCGTTCAAGTGTGGGACAAGTCGACGATCCATGCCGTTGAAAAGGCGATCGTGGCAGCCAATCTCGGGTTGTCGCCGTCGACGGAAGGGCAGACGATTCGCCTGCGCATCCCCGAGCTCAACGAGGACCGGCGCAAGGAATTGGTCAAGATCGCGCACAAATACGCCGAAGCCGCGCGCATCGCCGTGCGGCATGTTCGCCGCGACGGTCTCGACATTCTCAAGAAACTCGAAAAGGACCACAAGATCAGCAAGGACGACCACAATCGCGACGCCGAATTGGTGCAAAAGGCAACGGACCACACGATCGGCGAAATTGACCAGGCGCTCGCCGCCAAGGAAAAAGAAATATTGACGGTATGAGGCGGGGCCTTGCCCCTTCAATGTCATGCAGCAAAGCGCGCCGACGGCCGAGAATGCCGGCTTTCATGTGCCCCACCACGTCGCCATCATCATGGATGGCAATGGCCGCTGGGCGGCGCAGCGCGGCCTACCGCGACACGAGGGTCATCGCCGCGGCGTCGAGGCACTGCGGCGCACGGTGCGCGCCGCGGGCGAAATGGGCATTGGCGTGCTGACCATCTTTTCCTTCAGCGCCGAGAACTGGTCGCGGCCGGCGACGGAAGTTCGCGAACTCATGGCGCTGCTGCGCCGCTTCATCCGCCACGATCTCGCCGAGCTGCATCGCAACAACGTGCGGGTGCGTGTCATCGGCGAGCGCGAGGGGCTGGAGGCGGACATTTGCCGTCTGCTCGAGGAGGCAGAGCAACTCACCCGCGACAATAGCGGCCTGGTGCTGGTGGTGGCCTTCAACTACGGGGCACGCCAGGAAATCGCACGCGCGGCGCGCCAGCTTGCGGCTGATGTCGCGGCCGGGCGGCTTGAAATCTCGGCGATTACGGCGGAACGATTTTCCGTCTATCTCGACGCCCACGATATTCCCGACCCCGACCTGATCATCCGCACCAGCGGCGAGCAGCGCCTGTCCAATTTCCTGCTCTGGCAGGCGGCCTATAGCGAACTTGTTTTCGTGCCGGTGCATTGGCCCGACTTCGACCGCCACGCCCTGCAAGGGGCGATCGCCGATTTCCAGCGCCGCGAACGCCGTTTTGGCGGGCTTGTCACGCGGACCGGGTCGTGAACGATGACCGGGAGCGGATCCGCCGACCCCGTTTTGCCGCCGCCGCAAGCGCAGGCATCGCAGGCCCGCAACCTGATGCTGCGCGTTGCGTCAAGCGCCATACTCGCGCCCATTGCCGTTCTCGTCGCGGTGGCCGGCGGGTGGCCGTTCATTGTGTTCTGGACGCTGGCTTCGGTCGTCCTGCTGCGCGAATGGTCGGCCATTGTCTGCCCGCTCGGCGCGCGTATCCCATTTGCCATCGGTGCGCTGGCCTTGGCGCTGGCCGGCGCCCTTGCCGGCCTCGACGCGTGGTGGCTGGCCGCGATGGCGGCGGGGGTGGGAATGGCTCTCGCCGGTCTCACCGTCGCCGCCGCGTACCGGCTGTGGTACGCGGCAGGCGTCGCCTATGCCGCGCTGCTGTTGCTGCCGATCTGCATCTTGCGCGCCGATGCGCAATTTGGACTGGCGGCCGTATTGTTGCTGTTCGCCATCGTGTGGACGACGGATATTTTCGGCTACGGCATCGGCCGCCTTATCGGCGGTCCGTTGCTGGCGCCGCATATCAGTCCGAAAAAGACGCTTTCCGGCGCTCTTGTGGGTACCGCCGGCGCGCTGGCCGCGGCTATCGGCGTCAATTTCCACTTCGCCACCTCAAAGCCGGTTGCGCTCGGGGTGCTTGCTGTGGTGTTGTCGATAGCTTCGCAGGCCGGTGATCTTGGCGAATCGGCACTGAAGCGGAAATTTGGCGTGAAGGACGCGGGCCATATCATTCCCGGCCACGGCGGATTGATGGATCGCCTGGACGGGTTCATCGCGGCGGCGTTGGCTGCGGCATTAATCGGAGTCTCGCGCGGGGGTACCGATGCGGCCGCCCGCGGGCTGTTGGTTTGGTAGTTCATGATCGCAAGCGTCGCTAGTTTGGCGCCGGAGCGCTCCCCGTCGGTCAAGACGGTGAGCCTGCTTGGCGCGACCGGATCGATTGGCGCCAGCACAATCGACCTCATCAAGCGCGAGCGCGGCCGCTACCAGGTGGTCGCCGTGACCGCTAACCGCAACGCCAAAGCTTTGGCACAGATCGCGATCGAGCTTGGCGCGAGCTATGCGGCGGTGGCCGAACCAGACGCCTATGGCGCGCTTAAGGCGGCGCTTTCGGGTTCAGGGATCGAAGCGGGCGGCGGCAGTGCGGCGGTCGTCGAGGCCGCGCAAAGGCCGGCCGAATGGGTCATGGCCGCCATCACCGGTTCGGCCAGCTTGCTGCCAACGCTCGCCGCCGCCGAACGCGGCGCAACGGTTGCGATCGCCAACAAGGAATGCCTTGTCTGCGCCGGCAGCCTGTTCATGCGGCGTGCCAACGCCTGTCGCGCCAAGGTTTTGCCGGTCGATTCCGAGCACAATGCGGTCTTCCAGGCGCTCGGCGCCGGGCATCGCGACGACGTGCGGCGCATCGTCCTGACGGCCTCGGGCGGGCCGTTCCGCACTTGGTCGAAAGAGCAGATTCGTCGCGCGACGCCGGAACAGGCCCTGCGTCATCCCAATTGGACGATGGGGCCGAAAGTCACGATCGATTCCGCCACTTTGATGAACAAAGGCCTGGAAATCATTGAAGCGCACCATCTATTTGGTCTTGCGCCGTCCCAGATCGACGTCATCGTGCATGCCCAGTCGATCGTCCACAGCCTGGTCGAGTACCTTGACGGCTCGATGGTGGCGCAGCTTGGCCCTGCCGACATGCGCGTCCCCATCGCCCATTGCTTGGCCTGGCCACGTCGCCTCGATGTTCCCGTTATGCAGCTCGATCTCGCGGCCGCCGGCACATTGACCTTCGAGAAGCCCGACTACGACCGATTTCCAGCCCTAGCCCTGGCACGGCGCGTCTTGGAAAGCGGTGGCGGTGCGCCAACGGTGCTCAACGCCGCCAATGAGGTCGCGGTCGCCAAATTTATCGACCGTGAGCTGGGATTTGCCGGCATCGTGGCGCTGGTCGAGGCGACACTTGAGGCCGCCGACCGCGCGGGCGCGATGAACGAGCCACAATCTGTGGCCGACGCGCTGGCCGTTGACCATACCGCGCGAAGTTTGGCCCGGGCCCTCTTGCCCGAAATCGCCGCAAAGGCATCCTAGAGGTTTGGCACGCTCGCCATGACGGGACGAGGGGTCGATGAGTTCACAGATTTTCGCCAGTATCAGCGCATTGGGCGACGGCGTACTCGGCTATGTCGTTCCGTTCCTGTTCGTGCTGACCATCGTCGTGTTTTTTCACGAACTCGGCCATTTTCTGGTCGCCCGCTGGTGTGGCGTGCGCGTCCTCGTTTTTTCCGTTGGCTTTGGGCCGGAACTGGTGGGATTTAACGATCGCCACGGCACGCGCTGGAAGATCGCGGCCATCCCGCTCGGCGGCTACGTGAAATTCTTTGGCGACGACAATGCCGCCAGCGTGCCTGACCCCAATGTGGTCGCCGGCCTCAACGAAACCGATCGGCGCCATAGCTTTCATCACCAGCCGGTGGCCGGGCGGGCGGCTATTGTCGCGGCCGGGCCGATCGCGAATTTTCTCCTCGCCATTGTGATATTTGCCGGCGTGTTCATGCTGCACGGCAAGCGCTCCGAAACGGCGCGCGTCGATACGGTGCAAAGCGGCAGCGCGGCGGCGGCTGCAGGCTTTCGTACCGGAGACCTCGTCACCACGATCGACGGCCGCGCCATCGGCAGTTTTTCCGATATGCAGCGCGTCGTCAGCACCAGCGCCGGGCGCGTGCTGGAAATCCAGGTCGATCGCGGCGGCGCGTTGCTGGTGCTCAAGGCCGTGCCGGCGCTGCGCGAGGTCAAGGACAATTTCGGCAACGTGCATCGCATTGGCGTGCTTGGCATCAGCCGCTCGATGGCGCCGGGCGACGTGAAGGTCGAATCGGTCGGTCCGCTCGCCGCTATCGGGCTGGGCGTGGGGGAGACCTGGTTCGTTATTGAACGAACCATGTCCTACCTGGGCGGCGTCATTGTCGGCCGCGAGGCCGCCGATCAGGTTGGCGGCCCCATTCGCATCGCGCAGGTTTCGGGGCAGGTGGCCACCGTCGGTTTCGTGGCGCTCATTCATCTTGCCGCCGTATTGTCTGTGTCAATCGAGGCTGCAGACGTTGACGCATAGCGTGGTTAGACCGGTCGGGGCGGTCGAGGAATCCGAGAGGGCGCGTTAGGGATGGGATGTCGCACGGGGATTGCGCGCAGATTTTGCGCCGCTAGCCTGCTGATCGCAGGCGCGGCGCTTTTCTGGCTGGCCGTCACCGCCGGCACGGCGAGCGTGGCGCATGCCCAGGGCGCGGCTGCCATTGTCGTCGAAGGCAATCGCCGGGTCGAGGCGGAGACCATCCGCAACTATTTTCGTCTCGGCCCGGGCGAGCGCATCGATGCCGCCAAGATCGATGCCGCCTACAAGGCGCTCTATGGCACCGGCTTGTTCGAGAAGGTTGAAATCATCCCTTCAGGTGCGCGCGTCGTCGTGCGGGTCATCGAGAATCCGGTCATCAACCGCGTGGCGTTTGAAGGCAATCGGCGGCTCAAGGACGAGCAAATTCTGCTCGAGGTGCAGTCGAAGGCGCGCGGCACGTTTTCGCGACCGCTTGTCCAGGCGGACGTCTCGCGGATTATCGAGATTTATCACCGCTCGGGCCGCTATAACATTCGCGTCGAACCCAAGATCATCCAGCAGCCCAACAACCGCGTCGACCTCATTTTCGAGATCAACGAGGGTGACAAGACGACGGTGCGCAAGATCGTTTTTGTCGGCAATCGGAGTTATTCCGACCAGCGCTTGCGCAATGAAGTCAAATCGCGGCAAGCCAATATTCTGAGCTTCCTCCAGTCCAACAATGTCTACGATCCCGACCGCGTCGAGGGCGATCGCGGCCTGCTGCGCCGCTTCTATCTCAAGAACGGTTTTGCCGACGTGCGGATCGTGTCGGCGGTTGGGGAGTTTGTGCCGGACATCTCGGGTTTCATCATTACCTTCACCATTGACGAGGGGCCCCGCTATCGGTTCGGCAAGGTGGAAATACAATCGCGCATCGCCGGCGTGGATGCCGCGGTGCTGCGCAATCGCGTCTTTGCCTATGCCGGCGGGATCTACAATGCCGAGGCGATCGAGAAGACGGTCGAGGATCTCACGATTGAGATTTCGCGGCGCGGCTATCCGTTCGCGGCGGTGCGGCCGCGCGGCGATCGCGACTTCGAGACCAAGCTGGTCAGCGTCGTGTTCGTTATCGAGGACGGGCCGCGCGTCTATGTCGAGCGCATCAATGTACGCGGCAACACGCGAACGCGCGACTACGTGATTCGCCGCGAATTCGATTTTGCCGAGGGTGACGCCTTCAATCGCGCGCTCGTTGATCGCGGCGAGCGGCGGCTGAAGAATCTCAATTACTTCAAGAACGTGAAGATCACCAACGAGCCGGGTTCGGCGCCCGACCGGGTGGTGATCAACGTCGACGTCGAGGAACAGTCGACCGGTGAATTCGCCATATCCGGCGGCTACTCGACATCGGATGGATTCGTCGGGGAAGTATCCGTCGGCGAGCGCAACCTGCTCGGCCGCGG
>JACQAE010000123.1 GCA_016195095.1 Pseudomonadota bacterium | reverse complement strand
CGCGCCGCGAGCGCGTCGAGGCGGCGCGCGGCGACAAGGCCATCCGCGCCGTGGCGCTGACGGCGACCGCCGCCTGGACGATGACCCGCGCCGGCGACACGCTTACGCTGCGCGCGAAGGGCGCGACCCGCGTCCTGGCGCGCGTCGAGCCCGGACGCCTGCGACGCCTGCGCGCCGCCATGCTGGTGTCGGGACTGGACGCCGGGCGCCACTGGCGCTGCTTCCTCGCCAACGCGACCGCGCGCGACAAGGCTTTCGCCGCGCTCGGCGATGGCACGCGCGCGGCGCCGGCATTCCTCGATTCCTATTTGCGCGCGGCGAGCTATGTCGCCACGATCGACGCATTATCGCGCCAGCCCACTCCCGACGATCCCGACGCCGCCACGCGCGCCTTGATCGGCCACGATTCCGAACGGCTCATGGTCGAGGACTTCGAGGGGCTGCGGCTGCCGGCCTCGCTTGGCGACAAGCGCCGCCTCATGGAGATCGCCGCCTGGATCGAGCACAGGCTGCGCCCCATGCCGGCGGCGCAGGGCCAACCCGAGCGCGCGCGCCCGCCGCGCGTGCCCCTCAACGATGCCGAGCTCGCCGCGCTCGCGCGCGACGTGAATGCCGACGCGGAGATGAAACAGCTCTTCTGCGTGCCGTGAAGAATTTCCCGCCCGATCGCGACGGCACGCCTGGTCGTAGCGCCTGTGCCGTGACGTCGTGACGGATGAGAGGTTCGAGCTGCTCGCGCGCCGCTCGCGCCGCGGGTAGCAGCATTTTCCGGCGAAATGGGCGGCGGTTCGCCGCGGAAACCGCGACCGTGCCAAAGCGAATGGCGCGCGGTGCGATTCAATTGAAACGCGAGGCATTTTAGAGCCCGCGCACGCGTGGCTCGCCGCGCGCGGCAGAGCTCAGCGCCGTCACCGCCCATACCAGGGCGTCGAGCCGGTCGGGCGAGGCGCCCGACGACAAGCCGTCGAGCCCGAAATCGCACATCTCGTCCTCGAGCGCGGGAAAGACGCCGGCATGCTTGACGCGGCCCTGCTCGTAGAGCGCGGCGACGGGTTCCGCGCGCAGCCACTTGCCGCGATAGGCGCGCACCGCCGTCACCGGCACCGCCGCATCGGCCTGCGCGATCACGGCGCGCACCATGTCGCCGCCCTGGTTGACCTCCGCGACCAGCGCGTCGGCGCCAAGCCGGCGCCACAGCGCGATGGCCCTGGCCGCCCAGCCGGCCGGCGACAGCGCCGCCACGGTCTCGTCGGCAAGCACGAAAACGTCGCCATTGTCGGCGCGGCCGGCGGCGACGATGCCGCATGACGCCGCGCGCACGCCAGCGGAGGCCGGCGGGTCGATCGCCACCACGATGCGCGCCAGCGCCGGCGCCGCGGCGACGCGGCAGGTCTCGATGCCCGCGCGCGACCACAACGCGTCGGCGCGCTCCGCGATCACCTCGCCATCGATCTCCTGGCGGCCGAGCCGCGTGCCGGCGTAGCGCTTGAGCACGGTATCGAGAAAGGCCGGCGCCAGATTGCGCGCATTGTCATGCGTGCGCGCATGCGTCAGCGCGGTCGTCGGATCGGCCATGAGCCGGCGGATCAGCGCGATCGGGCGCGGCGTCGTGGTGATCACCTGACGCGGCTGCGCGCCGAGCCGCAGGCCGAATTGCAGCATGTCGAAGGCGGCCTGCGCGTCGCGCCATTTCGCCAGTTCGTCGCACCAAGCGGCGGCGAATTGCGGGCCGCGCAGGCTTTCTGGGTCTTCCGCCGAGAATGCCTGCGCCACCGCGCCGTTTCGCCATTCGAGCCGGCGGCGCGAGGGCGTCCAGGTCGGGCGTTCGGCCCTGCGGTGCACGCGCAGGAGCCCGGATTGGCCCTCGATCATCACCTCGCGCGCGTCGTGTTCGCTTTCGCCGACAAGCGCGATCGGCGAGACGGCGCCCTCGCCGTCGCCGTCGAGGCCGAGCGCGAGCGCGCGCACCCATTGCGCGCCGGCGAGCGTCTTGCCGGCGCCGCGCCCGCCGAGCAGCAGCCATGTCGTCCATGGCCCACCGCCCTGCGCGCGCGCCGGCGGCGTCTGGTGGCCAAGCGCGAAGGACCCGAAATCATGGCGCAGACGGATCGTCCGCGCCGTCTTCTCCTGCGCGAGGTAGGTCGGCACCAGTCCGGCTTGCGACAAACGCATCAATGCGGCGCGCAAGTTCGGCACGGAATTCGTCGAGGTCCTTGGGTCCTTCGTCATCCACGCGATCCTCGGGCGCGATCGGCGCCGGCGGCGCCGCGCATTGCTCGTCAAGCGCGCTGAGATCGCGCAGGGTTTTCGCCAGCACCGCCATGACGCGGGCGTCGCGCTCGCGCTCGGCCGGTTCCTGGCGTTCGCGCATCAGGCGTTCCTCGATATCGCGTACCTGCGCCTCAGCGGTGCGCCAGAGCCGCGCGATCACGCTGTCGCGCTGGCCGCGCAGGCGGCGGCGACTGCCGACGCGCGCGCGCCCGCCGCGTCGGCGCGCGAGCGGCGCGCCATCGGCGTCCGGCCCCGGCAAAGCGCCGTCGATACAGCGGTAAAGCGTGTCCTGGCTGATGCGAAGTTCAGTGCGAATGCGCGCGACAGGTACGTTGTCGGCGTACATCTGGCGCGCGCGCGTAATGACGTCCGGCGAGGGTGACGGCATGGCGATGTCCAGGATTGTCGGTTGACGCAGGTGGCACGAGGGCTACCGGTCCCGCGGGAGCCGGCTGGCGCGGCGCCGTGACGCAATTGTCGAGCATGCGCCAAGCCTAACGAGGCAGCGTCACGCTGTCAAGGATAATTTTCTTATTATAGGAATTGATTTTTAATTACCCTCGCGACGCGCCGGCGAAATCCTTGACCATCGCGTAGACCGCGGGAATGACGATGAGCGTCAGCAGCGTCGACGACACCATGCCGCCGATCATCGGTACTGCGATACGCTGCATGACCTCGGCGCCGGCACCGTGGCTCCACATAATGGGCAAAAGTCCGGCCATGATGGCCGCGACCGTCATCATTTTGGGACGCACGCGCTCCACCGCGCCTTCCATGATCGCGGCGTTGAGATCCTCGCCGGTGAACGGGCGGCCCTCCGCGGCGCGCCGCGCGGTCAGTTCCTTATAGGCCTCATCGAGATAGATGAGCATCACCACGCCGGTTTCGGCGGCGACGCCGGCAAGCGCAATGAAGCCGACGGCGACGGCCACGGACAGGTTGAAGCCAAGCCACCACATCAGCCACAGCCCGCCGACCAGCGCGAACGGCACCGAAAGCATGACGATCAGGCTCTCGGTGACGCGGCGGAAATTGAGGTAGAGCAAAAGGAAGATGATCAGGATCGTCACCGGTACCACGATACGCAGGCGCTTCTTGGCGCGCTCGAAATACTCGAATTGCCCACTCCAGGTCGCGTAATAGCCGGGCGGAAATTTGATCTGCGCCGCCACCGCCTTTTGCGCGTCGGCGACATAGGAGCCGAGGTCGCGGTCGCGCATATCGACAAAAATGTACACGGCGAGCTGCGCGTTTTCGGTGCGAATGCTCGCCGGCCCCTGCGCCAGGCTGACCTTGGCGACCTGGCCGAGCGGCACGGTGGCGCCGCCCGCCAGCGGCACGAGGACGTCGTTTGCGATTGCGCGCGGATCGCCGCGCAAACTTTGCGGATAGCGCATGCTCACCGCGTAGCGCTCGCGGCCCTCGACGGTGGTCGTCACCGGCTCCGAACCGAGCGCGATGGCGACGACATTCTGCACGTCGCCGACCATCAGCCCGTATCGCGCGAGCTGCGCGCGATCCGGATCGATGTTGAGATAGTAGCCGCCGATCACGCGCTCCGCGAACGCGCTCGATGTTCCCGGCACCGCGCGAATCACCGCCTCGATCTGGCGCGCGAGCTTCTCGATTTCCGCGAGGTCCGTGCCAAAGACCTTGACGCCGACCGGGGTGCGGATGCCGGTCGAGAGCATGTCGATGCGCGCCTTGATCGGCATCGTCCAGGCGTTGGATACGCCGGGAAACTGCAACGACTTGTCCAATTCCGCGATCAGCTTGTCGACGGTCATGCCGGCGCGCCATTCGTTGTCGGGCTTGAGATTGATGACCGTCTCGAACATTTCCATGGGCGCCGGATCGGTCGCCGTCGCCGCGCGTCCGGCCTTGCCCCAGACCGAGGCGACTTCCGGGAACGCCTTGATGATGCGGTTTTGCGTCTGCACAAGTTCGGCCGCCTTGGTCACCGACAATCCGGGCAGCGTGGTCGGCATATAGAACAGCGTGCCCTCATTGAGGTTGGGCATGAATTCGCTGCCCAAGCGCATGGCCGGCCAGGCGCTGCCGGCCATGATCAGCAGCGCCACAACGATCGTCGCGGCGCGAAAGCGCAGCGCCAGTCGGATCGCCGGCCGATAGATCCAGATGAGGAACCGGTTCACCGGGTTGCGCTGCTCGGGCATGATGCGCCCGCGCACGAAGATGAGCATGAGCGCCGGCACCAGCGTCACCGCCAGGAGCGCGCCCGCCGCCATGGCGAAGGTCTTGGTATAGGCCAGCGGCTTGAACTGGCGGCCCTCCTGCGCCTCGAGCGCGAAGATCGGCAGGAACGACACCGTGATGATCAGCAGGCTGAAGAACAGCGCCGGCCCGACCTGAACCGCCGCTTCGATCACCACCGCCGCGCGCGAGCGCTCCGGCGGCGCGCGCTCGATATGCTTGTGCGCGTTCTCGATCATCACGATGGCGGCGTCGACCATGGCGCCGATGGCGATGGCGATACCGCCGAGGCTCATGATGTTCGACGACAGGCCGAGCGCGTGCATCAGCACGTAGGCGAACAGCACGCCGAGCGGCAGCGTGATGATGGCGACGAAGGCGCTGCGCACGTGCAGAAGGAAAACCATGCACACCAGCGCGACGATGATGCTCTCCTCGATCAGCGTGCGCGTGAGCGTCGCGATCGCGCGGTATATGAGTTCCGAACGGTCGTAGACGGCGTCGATGGTGACGCCCTGCGGCAGGCTGCGGGCGACCTCGGCGATGCGCTCCTTGACGCTGGCGATGACCGAGAGCGCGTTCTCGCCGAAACGCTGCACGGCGATGCCGCTGACCGCCTCGCCCTCGCCGTTGAGCTCGGTGATGCCGCGCCGCTCGTCCGGCGCCAATTCGACGCGCGCCACGTCGCGCAGCAGCACCGCCACGCCTCGGTCGCTCTTGACCACGATCTGCTCGAGATCGGCGATGCCGCGCACATAGCCGCGCCCGCGCACGACGAATTCCGTCTCCGCGAGCTCGATCGTGCGCCCACCGACATCCATGTTGCTCGAGCGCAGCGCGTCGCGCACGCGCGCCAGCGGAATTCCAAGCGCCTGCAGGCGGCGCGGGTCGATGACCACGCTGTAATGCTTAACGAAGCCGCCGACGCTGGCGATCTCCGAGACGCCGTCGGCCTTGGCGAGCGCATAGCGCAGGTACCAGTCCTGCACCGTGCGCAGCTCCGCGAGACTCATCTGCGCGCCGCGTAAGACGTATTGATAGACCCAGCCCACCCCGGTCGCATCCGGCCCGATCGCCGGCGAGACGCCGGCGGGGACGCGGCGCGCCGCGGCGTTGAGATATTCGAGCACGCGCGAGCGCGCCCAATAAAGGTCGGTGCCGTCCTCGAAGATCACGTAGACGAAGGAAACGCCGAAGAAGGAAAAGCCGCGCACCGCGCGCGATTTCGGCACGCTGAGCATGGCGGTGGTGAGCGGATACGTGACCTGATCCTCGACCACCT
This sequence comes from Pseudomonadota bacterium, assembly GCA_016195095.1. Classification (GTDB taxonomy): domain Bacteria; phylum Pseudomonadota; class Alphaproteobacteria; order Rhizobiales; family Xanthobacteraceae; genus JACQAE01. The sequence continues at coordinate 2,703 of JACQAE010000123.1, read as the reverse complement.
GCGGCGCCTGTCCGGGATATTCGGTGTAGACGATGACCTGCACGTCGGAGAGGTCGGGAATGGCGTCGAGCGGCACGCGGTAAAGCGCGTAGACACCCGCGAGCGCGAGAAAGGTCGCGGCAAATCCGACGAGAAAGACGTTACGCGACGACCAGCGGATGACGGCGGCGATCATTTCGCGGCCTCCGGGGCCGCCTGCGTGAACGCGCGCAGCGCGGCGCGCAAATTGCTTTCGGCGTCGAGCAGGAACGTCGCGCGCGTGACGACCTCCTCACCCTGGCGCAGGCCGTCGAGGATTTCGACATAACCCTCGCCGCGCTGGCCGAGCCGCACCGGGCGCGGCTCGAAGCGCCCGCCCTCGCGCGCCACCAGCACGACCTGGCGGTTGCCGCTGTCGATGACGGAATCCAGCGGCACCGCGGTCACCGGCGCATCGTCGACATCGGCGCCGAACACGACGTCGGCATACATTTCCGCGCGCAGTCGGCCGTCGGGATTGGGCAATTCGATGCGCGCGCGCGCCGTGCGCGTCTCCATGCGCATTTCCGGATAGACGAACGCCACGCTCCCCTCGACCGGCGCCGAGGGGAAGGCGCGAAACGTGATCTCGGCGCGCGTGCCGACCGCGATCGAGCCAATGTCGCTTTCGGCAATGTCGGCGATCACCCAGACATGCGAGAGGTCGGCGATGCGGTAAAGCTCCTCGCCGGCGGCGACGCGCTGGCCTTCGATGATGCGCTTGCTGATCACCACGCCGTCGGCCGGCGCCGGCCAATCGATGGTGCGCGGGTTGCTGGCGCTCTCGCGCACTTCGCGAATGCGGCTTTCGGGCACGCCGAGATTGCGCAGGCGCTGCATGGCGCCCTCGAGCGCGCGGTCGGCGTCGAGCGCCGAGATGCCGCGCTGCATGGCGCGCATGGCGGACAGGAGATCGACCTGCGCGCGCTGGATGTCGGCGCTATAGACGCGAAACAGCGGCTCGCCCGCGCGCACCGCCTGGCCGCTGGCGTTGACGAAGAGGCGCTCGACATAGCCTTCCGAGCGCAGCGTCACCACCGTTAGCCGGCGCTCGTCGAGCGCCACCGCGCCGACCGCGCGGATCGTGCGGCCGATGCGGTGCGCGGCGACGATCGCGGTGCGCACGCCGCTGCGCTGGATTTTCGCCGGGCTGACCGCGATCGTGCCGTCGTCGCGATCCTCGCCGTCATAGACGGCGATATAGTCCATCCCCATGGAATCCTTCTTCGGCACCGGCGAGGTGTCGGGAAGTCCCATCGGATTGCGGTAATAGATGATTTTCCGCTCCGGCGCGCGCGCCGCGTCGCCCGTCCCCGGCTTGGCCGCGCTCTTGGCCGCGGCATTGGGATCGAACGATATCTCCTCGTCGGCGAAGACCGGCAGAAAGTCGCGGCCTTGTGCGTCCTTCCTCGGCGTCGCCGACCATGATGGCGCGCCGCCGGGATCACGGTAATAGAGAATCGTTCGCGGCGGCGACGCCTGCGCTCCCATGGCCGGCGCGGTCGAGGCGCGCGTCGGCGCCGGCAGGCCGGCGTACCAATTGCCGCCGAGCGCGGCGGCAAGGAGCGCGAGCACGACGAGCGGTGCGAATTTGCGCAACATGGTGGTGCTCATTTATTCCGTTGCCTTGATGGCGATGTGGCCAACCACGGTTTCGCGCTCGCCCTGGACCTTGGCGGCGACGGAAAGCAGCCAGCGGCCGGCCATCGGCAGGCTGGTCGTGAAGGCGTAATGGCCCGGCCGCGGCGAGGGCAGCGGCACGAGCGGCGCCGCCATTGTCGCCATGCCGTCCGGCGCCATGTCGATGCGGGTGAGGAATATGACGGCGTCAGCGACCGGCTCGCCGCCGGCGCGGCGCACAAGGCGCACGGTGACGTTGGCCTCGGCCGCGACCTTGACCTCGCCGGCCAACGCCTCGAACGCGAAATCGTTGGCGCCCGCCAATGCGCTACCGGCATGGCCGAACATCGCCACGAGCAGCGCGGCGCGCGAAATGTTGCGAAACATGATTGCGATCTCCACGCGATTGATTCCGCCGCGGCCGGTGGCGCGAGGCGCGTTGGCGCGCCGCGTCTCAGGTGCGGTTCATACGGACGACAATGGCGAAGGATCAGGCGCGCGGTGGCGGCAAAGGCGGGCGCTGCCCCTGCGGGGCCGGTTGGTACTCCGCACCCATCGCTAGCTGCGCGGCGCGCGGCAGCGTCCGCTTGGCCGGCGCCGACACGGTCGCCGCGATGGAATAGCAGGTGAGCGTGCAGGATGCCGCCATGGGGCAGGTGTCGCCGCCGGAACAGGGCGTGGCGTGCTCATGACAGCAATCATGCGTGGTGGACACAAGCGTGGTGGACACAAGCGTGGTGGACACAAGCGTGGTGGACACAAGCGTGGTGGATTTGGCGATGGTGGCGTTCGGCATGGCGCCGGCGGCGCTCATGGCCGGCCGCAAAGCCGGCGCCATGGCAAGCGAAACCGCGATCGCGATTGCGAAAAATCGAGCAACCAGTTTGCGCACGGCCGCCATGGCCTCCTGTCGTCGCGGCGCAATCTGGTCCCTCGCGCCGGGCAATGCAAATAAACAATTCGCGATCAAGGGCGCGGCGCGTCCGGCCAGGGTTAACGGCGCGTCATGTTGGCGCAAGCAAAGCCGCCGCATGTCCGAGCGGTTGCCGTGCGCGAACGGGCGAT
>JACQAE010000122.1 GCA_016195095.1 Pseudomonadota bacterium | reverse complement strand
TTTTGCGCTTGGGGGTCATTCGCTATTGGCGATGCGTCTGATCAGCCGGGTTCGGTCGGTTCTTGGGGTTGAGGTCGCGATCCGGGTGTTGTTTGAGGCGCCGCGGGTTGAGGCGCTGGCGCGGCGTCTTGGGGAAGGCGGTCCTGCATCCCGCGATTATGAGACAATCCTACCGATTAGATCTTCCGGCGGCCTGCGACCGCTGTTTTGCATCCATCATGCCGGCGGCTTTAGCTGGCCCTATGCGCGACTCGTCCCTCATATAACGGCCGAGCATCCGATCTACGGCCTGCAAGCTCGCAATCTTATGCAGCCGGAAATGCTTCCGCAAACCGTCGAAGAGATGGCGGCCGACTACTTGAGCGCTATTCGTGAAATTCAACCTGTTGGCCCCTACAACCTCGTCGGCTGGTCCTATGGCGGCCTCGTGGCGCACGCCATGGCAACTCAACTGCAATCGATGGGCGAGGAGGTGGCACTGCTCGCACTTCTCGACACTTACCCGGGCGACTGCCAACAGGCGTCACCCGAAGGCGCGAGCGAAGCTGAACAGAGGGCGGACCTTGCAGGAGCAATGGATGCCGCGATCGGCAAAATGCTGGAGGCCTCGCGCGACACCGGGCATGATCTGTCAAAACTGGAAGCGCACCACCATGCCGCGATCATGGATGCGCTCGGAAACAACGCTCGGCTCATGCGCACGTTCCAGCCGCAACGGCTGCGTGGCGACCTCACGCTCTTCGTGGCCATGCAGGGCGAATTTAAGGCGCCGCGCGCGGCATGGCGGGCGTATGTCGAGGGTGAAGTCATCATCCATCGGATCGATTGCGCGCACGATAATATGATGGACCCATTCGCGGCCGAACAAATTGGGCGCACGCTTTCTGGCGCGCTTGCACGTCAGCGGATGAACCTCGAACTCGGAGCCAAGGGAGGAAAGATTGGCGAATCCCTTTGAAAATGAAAACGGCGTCTACCATGTTCTTATCAACGAGGAGGGCCAGCATTCCCTGTGGCCAAGCTTCGTTCCGGTGCCGCAAGGCTGGACCATCATTCTCAAATCGGACACGCGCGCGGCGTGCATTGAGTACATGGACAAAAACTGGACCGACCTGCGGCCAAAAAGCCTGATCGAACAAATGAAAAAATCCGACCAAACGTGAATGGCGGATGCCGTGTCGCTGGTGGGCCTGCGCACTACCGGCGCGGACCATTATTTTCGGAAATACATTCAGCGCATCGAGATCACAGGAAAATCCTTCAGCGTCGCGCCCTGCTCGAAATGCTCGATAATTGTATAGCCGATGCTGCGGGTGCAGGCTGAGGCGGCAACCGAGGAGACCGCCAGGCTGAAGAGGCCGCTCCCCGGAACGATGAACGCCATGGTCGATGTGGCGACCGTCGAAAGCCCGGCCGGCATGGTGCTGCCGACCATTCCGATAATGATCGCACGGACGCGATTGCGTTCAAATGGCAGGCCATAGAGCCGGCACAGCAGTTTCACCATTCGCACGATAATGGCCGTAATGCCCGCGACATTCACGAGCGGAAGCAGGATAAATCCGCCAAGCGCCGACAGGTTCGCATGGCGTTCGACGATGGCGCGACCCAAGGGTCGCCGTCGCGCGGCGCCCGCATCGAATGACGTCGCAGGCGTGAGCGATGCCCGTTCAGCATCGGGTGGCGGCGATGCTTCCGGCTTGAGCGCCATTTCAATGACATTGGCCATGGCCTGCGGCGCCGGCGGCCGCGCGCCCGCCGCCTCGCCCGCCTGCGCCCGCCGCGCCACCGGCTCCGGCCAGCGCGCGACACCGGCAACCACCTCGCCAAAATTCGCATCCGGCTGCCGCAGCACTTTCGGAAGCTTCTTTTTGTTCATGCCACGACCGCCCGACTAACGTTCAGGATATCCTCGACCTCGTCGGCGATCGCGGCAATGTCGCGTGCGGCGGCGCCGGTGCGCTCGATGAGGCTCGGCGTGGCGCCCCACAATGCCGCCTCGGCATAGATGACGCGGTTGGTCATCTCGCTCTTGAGCACGGGAAAGCCGGCCTCCGTCAATTCGGCGCGCACATGCTTGGCGATGACGGAATCGCGCGTCGTCTGCGTGAGCACGCAGCGAAACAGCGGCCGCCGGCCGCTGACGCCGTTTGTCAAAAGGTTGAGCGTATCCACCATCCGATCGACATCGAATGGCGACGGCTTGACCGGAACCAGCACGAAATCGGTCATGAACAGGCACGCCAGCGTCGATTGCGAGCGAAATCCCGGCGTGTCGATAATGACGGGACCAAACCCATTGGCGTGGCGCTTGGCCGCCTTCCAAGCTTCTTCCGTGGCATCCTCGACGACGGTAACGCCGCCGAGCGCGCGCTCGCGCGCCGCCAGGCGCACGATGGATCGCTGTGGATCGGTGTCGATGATGGTCGCCCGCCGGCCGCCGAGATGCCAATGAACCGCGAGGCAACTCGCCAGCGTGCTCTTGCCGCTGCCGCCCTTCATGGTGGCAACCGTGATGATCGAACTCGTCATCCAGCCGTCTCCGCTATTTGCGCCCACGACGAATCAATCACCAACGACATTATCCGCTTCTTGCGCGATTGCCTATAAACGGGGACCTGTTTTCGGCGCGGTACGGCGGGCGCGGGACCGGTGCGCGAATCATTGTGGCCGATGCGCCAGTCATTCGCGCGGAGGCGAATATCGTGGCCAAGGCCGGCTGCCAGGCGCGTGACCCGGCGTGTGGATCGCCTTGCGGGCGGGCCTCAAGCCCAGGCGGCGGCGCCAAACGTCCCGCGTCGCGATTGCAGAAGGCGAAGAATCGCGAAATTTCACCGACGGTTGCAACCAGTTCACGGTGCGGGATCAGCGCGACCGGAACCCGGGCGCGGCGATCGCGTCGGCAGCGACCGCGTACGGTACAGTAACGCGGCTTAGCCTGACTGCTCGATTTTCGCAGCCTTTTCGCGATCAAGCCACCACGTATCGGGCACGCCACGCGCATATCGCGGCTTCGTCGGCGGGTGGCCGAACATGTCCCAATAGGCAATCCAGTGCGACGCCTTGTACCAATGCGGAATCCAATACCGTCCCGCGCGTACCAGCCGGTCAAGCGCGCGGGCCGCGGTAACAAGCGCGCTTCGGCTGTTGGCGCCAATGACGTTTTCGATCATGGCGTCGATCGCGGGATCGGCGATGGCGCAAAGGTTCTGCGAGCCGCTGAGCTTCGCCGCCTGCGATGAGAAATAGGTGCGCAGCGTCTCGCCCGGCGTGCTCGAGAAGCCAAATCGCTGCACGGTGATGTCGAAATCGAATTCATTGATGCGCGCGCGGTACTGCACCGGGTCGACGACGCGCAACGTCGCGTCGATGCCGAGCGAGGACAGGTTCTTGATGAAAGGCAGGTGCACGGGCTGCGCGCGCGGCTCGTCGATCAGGAATTCAATGCTGATGGGCTCGCCCTTTGGGTCGATGCGCTTGCCATCCTTGATGACGCAGTTGGCTTCGTGCAAGAGATGCGACGCCTTGCGCAGGAGCGCGCGGTCGCGGCCGGAAGCGTCGGATACCGGCGGCACGAATGGCTCGCCAAAAACCTCGGGCAGCAACTGCTTGCGGAACGGTTCGAGCAGCGCCATTTCCGCGGCGGACGGCTTGCCCGTCGCCATCATGTCCGAGTTTTGGAACAACGATTGGGTCCGGCTATAGGCGCCGTAGAGCAGGTT
>JACQAE010000142.1 GCA_016195095.1 Pseudomonadota bacterium | reverse complement strand
CGCCACCGTATAGAGCGCGTCGCCCGCGCGCGCGATCGGTCCGGCGATCGAGGTGATATTGACGATGCGGCCCCAGCCGTTCTTGGCCATGAGACGCCCGGCGCGCCGACTGAGGTCGAAGGGGGCCACGAGATCCACTTCCAGGAGGCGCCGCATGTCCTCCAGCTCGAACTCAAAGAGACCGCGCCGGTCGCGCGCGCCGACATTATTGACGAGGATGTCGAGACGCCCGCCGACGCGCTCGAACGCCGCCGCCACCGCCGCCGCGTCGGTGACATCGAAGGCGAGCGCCTCGGCCTTGCCGCCAAGCGCCGCTACCGCGGCGACCGCGCGCTCAAGCGCGTCGGTTTGGCGGCCATTGATCAGCACCTGGGCGCCGGCCGCGGCGAGTCCCTTGACGATTTCAAATCCCAGCCCGCGCCCGCCGCCGGTGACGAGGGCGACGCGCCCGCGCAGATCCCAGCCTGATTGCAAGATGGCCCCCTCGTGACAATGCGGCAAGACCGCGATATTCGACCGCAACCCTTTATCGTCCGGCGGATGCGGACGACGGCCCGCTAATGATCGATATCGAACGTGACGCCCTGCGCCAACGGCAGCCGGGTTCCGTAATTGATGGTGTTGGTGGCGCGGCGCATATAGGCCTTCCAGGCGTCGGAGCCGGCCTCGCGCCCGCCGCCCGTTTCCTTTTCGCCGCCGAAGGCGCCGCCGATCTCGGCGCCCGACGGCCCGATATTCACGTTGGCGATGCCGCAATCCGATCCCGCCGCGGAGAGGAAGCGTTCCGCCTCGCGCAGGTCGAGCGTGAAGATCGACGAGGACAGTCCGGCGCCGACGGCGTTGTGCATTTCGATGGCGTCATCGAGGTCGCGATAGCGCATCACGTAGAGGATCGGGGCGAAGGTTTCGCGCAGGCAGGGCCCCGCCTGCTCAGGCATCTCGCACAGCGCCGGGCGAACGAAATAGGCCTGCTCGCCCCCGATCCCGTCGACGCGTTCGCCGCCATGCACGATAGCGCCGGCCGCGCGCGCCTCCCGCAGGGCAAGCCGCATGCTCTCAAAGGCACGCCGGTCGATGAGCGGACCGACGAGCGTCGTTTGCTCGCGCGGATCGCCGACCGTGACCAACGCATAGACCTGCGAAAGTCGCGGCACGAGACGCTCGTAGACCTGCTCGTGGACGAACAGGCGGCGCAGCGTCGTGCAGCGTTGTCCGGCCGTGCCGATCGCGGCGAAGGCAACCGCGCGGATGGTCAGGTCGATATCGGCGGATGGCGCGACAATGGCGGCGTTATTGCCGCCGAGCTCGAGGATGGCGCGCGCGAAGCGGGCGGCAAGGCGGGGGCCGACGGCGCGGCCCATGGCGGTCGACCCGGTGGCGGAAACGACGGCAACGTCGTCATGGTCCACCAGCACCTCGCCCAGGTCGCGGCCGCCGAGCAGCACGCCGCACAGCCCATCGGGCGCGTCGCCAAAACGGCGCAGCGCGCGCGCGACGACGGCCTTGGTGGCGAGCGCCGTCAGCAGCGCCTTCTCGGAGGGCTTCCACACCACCGGATCGCCGCAGACGAGCGCGAGCGCGGCGTTCCAGGACCACACCGCCACCGGAAAATTGAACGCGGAAATGACGCCGCAGACCCCCAGCGGATGCCAGGTTTCCAGCATCCGGTGCTCGGCGCGCTCGCTGGCGATGGTGCGGCCGTAAAGCTGGCGCGACAGCCCGACGGCGAAATCGCAGATGTCGATCATCTCTTGGACCTCGCCCAGCCCCTCGGAAATGATCTTGCCGGTCTCGAGCGTGACCAGGCGGCCGAGGTCGTCCTTCGCGGCGCGCAATTCCTCCCCGAGGATTCGCACCAGGTCGCCGCGCCGTGGCGGCGCAACGACACGCCAGGCGGCAAAGGCGCGGGCGGCGCGCTCGATGATCGCGCGCGCGTGTTCGGGAGGCGTTTCGCCAACGCGGGCGATGCTCTCGCCGCTGATCGGCGAGGTGGCCTCGATTCCCCGCGGCGCGAAAGCGCTCGGCGGCACGCCGAGGCGGGACAGGATGGCGAGCGCATCGTCGCGAACGGATGTGGGCGCGGCGGGGCTGACGGTCATGGTCGCTGCGAGCCTGTGTTTTGTCGATCGGCGACGCGTTCCCCGGGCAGGGTGAACACGTTGCCGAAACGGTTTTCCAGGAAGAGCGCGAGCGCAATGTCCTCCTGACGGATGAATCCGCTGGGCGCCAGCTTGTTGCCGGCGAGAAGGTCGAGGACGGCGCATATGGCATTGCCGGTCGTGATTTGGATGGCGCTGAGGATGCGGCCGCCGACGTCGCGGCTGTAGATCTTATTGGCGTAGGTTTCCTGAACCAGCCGGCCGCCGCGATGGCCGCTGACGGTGACAAAGATGATCACCACATCCTGCGACGTCGTCGGAACGGCTTGCTCGAGAATGTCCTTGAGCACGTGCCGGCGATCGCGCAGGCGCAGGTCATTGAGCAGGGCGCGCATGATCATGGCATGGCCGGGATAGCGGATCGTGCGGTAATTCAAATTGCGCACCTTTCCCGCCAACGTCTCACACAGCGTGCCGATGCCGCCCGCGGTGTTGAATGCCTCGTAGGTCACGCCGTCGAGCGAGAATTCCTCGCGCTCCTCGAGCGGCGTCACCTCCTGGCGCACCCCGTTGACGATCGCCTCGCACGGCTCGCAATATTCATTGATCACCCCGTCCGTGCTCCAGGTCAGGTTATAATTGAGCGCGTTGGAAGGGTATTGCGGGAGCGCGCCAACCCGCAGCTTGACGGTATCGAGCCGCTCGAAGCGTTTTGTCAGGTCGAAGGCCACGATGGACACGAAACCCGGCGCCAGCCCGCATTGCGGCACAAAGGCCGCCTCGGCGCCGGCGGCAAGTTCGCGAACGCGGCGCGTGCTCGCGACATCCTCGGTTAGGTCGAGATAGTGGGTGGCCGTGCTGCGCGCCGCCTGCGCGATCTGCGCCGTCAGATTGAAGGGGGCGGCGCTGACCACGGCAAACCGGCCTTTCAATAGCCCGGTCAGTTTTGGACTATCCTCAACATCCACCATTGCGCATTGAATGCGGTCGTTGCGTTCAAGGCGCGCAAGGCTGTCGGACGAGCGGTCGGCGAGCGTCACGTGGTAATCGCCGGAAGCGGCGAGCAATTCGGCGACGGTTGCCCCGATTTTCCCGGCGCCGACCACGACCACGTTTTTCATGCGTCCTCCGACGGTTTCGAACAAGGCGGCCGGGGATCATCGCCGATGCCGCGCGACGATCGCGCCGGCCCCGATCCCACACCAGGGCGGTGTCATTTTCACTGTCCCCTATCCGAGGTCCGCTTGACCCCGCCGCAACTCTTGAGCGAATTGCGGATTCGCAAGGACATTCGAAAGCGACGGTTCTCGTGTGGTTTTGGTTGCCAAGTTCTCTTGGCGAAGCGGCCGCGAAGATAGCGATAACTTCGCAACCCCACACTAGAGCGCTTCGCGTTGCAATTGAATCGCAAAGCGCTCGATATTCATTCGCTTTGTCGGATTTTCCGCGGCCGACCGGCTCGCGCTTCGCGACGAAATGCGCGCGCCGGCCGACCCCGACATTCGCGGGCGCATCGGCGCCGTCCGCCTCGTGGCGGCTCGACGCCGCGGCCCGTTTCGCTGCCGAACGGCGATGAGCTTCACCGGGGGCGCGGCCGCGCCGCGGTCCAACCGGTCATACGGACCAGCTCGCCGAACGCGGCGGCCGCCGGCGGATAACCCATTCGGCAACGGCGAGGTTGATGGCCCAACCCGCGCCCATGAGCAGCGCCCGGGCCAGTTCGTCCGGCGGGCCGACGATCGCGAGCCACGGAAGGTAGGTGAATGCCTGCGTGCCTGTGCCGATGGCGATCGCGTAGCCGCGCGTCATCCAGGCTCGGTGTCGCATGATGTCGCGCCGCAGGACGGCGGCAAAGCCCAGAACAATGCACAGGACCATCGCCAACCCGAAGAATAGGCGCAATCCGTAAAGCAGAGCGCCGTCGTTTTCGACCGGCGGGTAGAACTGCGTCATCCATAGGCCGGAGAGCGCGGCGACAAGACCGCTCGGCACCAGGACCCGCCCCGCGGCGCGGTGCCAACCAAGATTGCGCCGGCGCAATCCGGCGGAAAACTGCAATGTGCCCAAAACGCAGAATAAACCGACCGCGAGGATGTGCAGCACCACCGGGACGGGCGCCGCGAAGAACCGCGCATTGTCGGCGGTGACCTCCACGCCGCTCGCCAGCCAGAACAGCCGCATGGCGCCGGCCGCGAGCGGGATGAGACCTAGCGCGATAAGTAGCGTCGGCACGAGCCAATCGGCTCGGTTGGATGAAGTCACGGCTTCGGTCCTTTCAGAGCAAAGCCACCTAACTATACGCAAATCGACTATAAATTGCGGAAATTCGCACAAATGATATACAAAAATGCATGAATTGGCAGGCTGTTTCCTTCGACTGGAACCACGTGCGTGCGTTCCTCGCGACCGTGGAGGAAGGCTCGCTTTCCGCGGCGGCGCGCGCGCTTGGCCTGACCCAGCCGACGCTTGGTCGTCAGGTCACGGCGCTTGAGCAGAACTTGGGCGTGATGCTGTTTGAACGCGGGCGCCGGTCGATGTCCCTGACCCAACCGGGCTTGGAATTGCTCGATCACGTCCGCGCCATGGGCGAAGCCGCGCGCCGCATCTCGCTCACGGCAACCGGCCAGTCGCGGACGATCGAGGGGCAAGTCAGCATCTCGGCAAGCGAAGTCGTCTCGGCCTACGTCTTGCCCCCCGTGCTCAAGAAGTTGCGCGGTCTGGCGCCGGGGATCGAAATCGACGTGATCGCCTCGAATTCCCTCAGCGATCTATCGCGCCGCGAGGCCGATATCGCCATCCGGCATGTCCGCCCCGAGCAACCCGACCTGATCGCAAAGCTCGTGCGCGAAACCACGGGCCACCTCTACGCCGCCACCGCCTATCTTGACGCCCATGGCCGCCCGGGTTCGGCGGGCGCATTATCGAAGGCGGATTTCATCGGGTTCGAGAGCCCCGAACGATTGCTGAGCGTATTGAACGCGCGCGGCATTTCGCTGACCAGACGCAACTTCAAGCTGACCTCGGCGAACGGCGTCGTGGTCTTGGAAATGGTGAAACAGGGCCTCGGCATCGGCGTGATGGCCAAGGAGATCGCGGCGCTGATGCCGGGTATCGAATGCGTCCTGCCGCAACTCGATCCCATCCCGATACCCATTTGGCTGACGACGCATCGCGAACTGCACACCAGCCGGCGGATACGTCTTGTGTTCGACCTGTTGGCCGACGCCTTTTCGTGAAGCCGGCGAAGGGCTGAAGGCGACATATTGCCTGCGCCAGCGCAACAGGCGGTGTGACATCCGGCCTGGAAATTGGAATTTTTCTGGTCGCGCGATAGAAATGCCCGAGAGCCTTGTCCGGCTTTGACGCAATCAAAGCCAGGGTTCTGGCTTTTTCTTTGACGCGTTTTCTGCGCGCGAACCGCTAGCCGCTTGGCTCGAAAACGCTCTGGGTTTTTGTTTTGACGCGTTTTCTTCGCGCGAACCGCTAGCCGCTTGGCTCGAAAACGCTCTGGCTTTTTCTTTGACGCGTTTTCTTCGCGCGAACCGCTAGCCGCCTGGCTCGAAAACGCTCTGGCTTTTTCTTTGACGCGTTTTCTTCGCGCGAACCGCTAGCCGCTTGGCTCGAAAACGCCCTGGGTTTTTGTTTTGACGCGTTTTCTTCGCGCGAACCGCTAGCCGCTTGGCTCGAAAACGCTCTAGCGGGCCGGTCCGCGTGTGCTGCCCAAAGCGGGATAGCCGCCGGGAGCGGGGTCGGCTCCCTTGCGCAGTATCGTCAGCCGCGCCCGCATGGCGGCGATCTCCGCCTGCTGGCCGGCGATAATCTCCTCGGCCAGGCGGCGAACGAGCGGATCCTTGCCGTGAATGAGGACGAGGCGCGCCATTTCAACCGCCCCGGCATGATGCGGAATCATCGTCGCGAGGAAGTCAACGTCGGTATCGCCCGTCGGCGCCGGCGCCATCATGTCGCGATGCATCTTGTCCATTCCCGCGGCAAGGCCACGCGCGAATTCATCGCCGCGCGTCCGTGCGTCAGCCGCCGGCGCAGGGTGCCCCTCATGGACAGCCTCGGCCATCACCGCCTGCGAACCAATCGCTCCCCACAGGAGATAGCCGGCCAGTACCGCGCCGGCGGCGAACACGGTGCTCATCGCGCGCATCGGCTCACCCCGCTTGGCCACGCGTGCCGGGACGCACGTAAACGAGGTTGATGCTCTTCTTGTTTCGCAGCTTGCCCGACGGCAGGCCGAGATCGCCGAGCGCGATCTGGGCGACAAACCGCGGCTTGAACGGATCGGACACATCGAACGCCGAACAAACCGTTTGCCCGGCATTTGGCGTATTCGGCAGTTCGTCCTGCTCATGGGCGATGTAGACTAGGGTGCCTTCGGGATTGGTCCACAGTCCATGCGCTTCACGGCCATGCGAGAAAAACTGACCGACAACCTTTCGCGATCCCACGGGTGCCGTGCGATCGATGATCGCGATCTTGCTCGAGGCGGCGTCGCCGGCGCCGCCATCGTCGACGCGCGCATAGCTCACGTAAACGGCCTTGCCCCTCGTGTTCTCGACGAATTCCACGTGGTTAGGCCGCGCGTTCTCGCCAAGCGCGACGGTGTCGAGAATCTTCGGCGAAGCGCCGACCGCCCATGCCGATACGGCGTCCGCCAGCTTGTGCGATAGCCAGACCTCCTGTCCATCCGGCGAGGTCTTGAGGAACGGCGTGAATCCGCGCGGATCCTGGGCCTTGATGTCAACCGTGGTCAACCGCTCGGGCCGGCTGCGGCCGCTTGCGTCGAAATTCGTCGCGATGACGTCGAGCTGGGGCGTTTTCTGCGAGGCGACGAACGCCAGCGTGCCATCGCCGGAAAACCACACTTGGGCCGGACCGTTGATGGTTTTGATCGAGCCGCGTTGCGCCGCCGCCCGCTCTCCCGCGCTTTCACGCAGCGCCAATGCCACGTCGACGATGGCGATGCGATCCTCGCCGCGCACCGATACCCAGATTTCCGTGCCGTTGCGTGTGAAGGTCGGCTCGTGCGGCTCGCGGCCGATCAGAATTCCGCTCGTCAACCTTTCCTTGTTCGTCGCATCGCCGGCCTGCGGGTTCGCCTGATTGCCAATGACCTTCATCGTCGCCGTATCGACCAAGTAGATATTGCTCGTACCGCGTCCCGTCGTGGCGATGAGCCGATTATCAGGCGAGGGAGCCGCGCCATGGATATCGATGGCGCCGTGATAAAGCGGCTTGCGCACCATCGCCACATGCGTCGGCATGACGCCGCCGGTAACAAACCTGAAAGGCGGGCGCGGGTCTTCATCGAAGCTTGTGAGATTGACCGTGCCCAAAACGGAGTTGGTCGCCGGGTCGATCACGCTGAGGGTGTTGGAGTCCTCGTTACAGATAAAGACGCGATCGCCAGCGGGCGCCGGACCCGTGGCCGCCTGCGCAAAGACCCGCGGCGTTGCCGCCAGCGTTGCCACGGCGGCGGTCCCCGACAACAGCACGCGGCGTGTGATCACCTGATCGTCCGGCATGATATCCCTTTCCCGAGACTGACATTTGTTGCGTCGGTGGTGTTGCGCACATCGCCCCTTGCCCGCGCTTTGGCCGCCACCTTCGATCGCGACGGCATCGGCGAGGCAAAGCAGATCTCCTGCTCAAGCGCGTTCCGTTTCGATTGAATCGCAATGCGCTCGATATTCTTTCGCTTTGTCGCATTTTCCGCGGTGAAGCGGTCCCCGCTGCGCCGGAAAATGCTCCATAGCGGTAACACCTTATAGCGTCGGTAATTCCGTCGGCTGCAAGGCTGAAATGATCGCCGGGCTCGGCATCACGCGGATGTGCGCGGCCGACCCGGCGCCTACACGGTTTCGAGAGATAATATCCGCGCAGTCGCGTGCCGCATGGCCGCGCATCCGCCCTCGCCGCGCGCGCGGCCATTGGTGCCCGGACGCCACAGGCCATCGGTCAGGGATTTGACCTACCCGGAGCCTTTTCGGCTTTGACGCAATCAAAGCCGGGGCTCTGGCTTTTTGAACCGCTCCGGGTTTGCCGG
>JACQAE010000141.1 GCA_016195095.1 Pseudomonadota bacterium | reverse complement strand
GTGGCAAGGCTGAATGTCGGATTGCCGGCGGCATCGACGCCTTCCTCGATGACGGTACGCGGCAGCGCATAGGCGAGCAGCACCGAGTCGAAATCGTTGAAGACCGTGTCGGAATTGGTTTGGCCCGCGATATAGAGGAGCTTGCCATCGGTCGCGATGGCGTTGAGCATTTCATCCCCCGGCCCGCCGAACTGCTGCCATGAGATCAGCGCCCCATTCGCCGCGTCGATCTCAACCAGCACGCCATTGATGTCGTCATCGACGGTCGTAAACCGGCCGACGGCGTAGAGATGGCCATTGGCCGCGACGACGTCATAGAGCGCGTCGTCCTTGCCGACGCCGCCGAACAGCGTGCCGAGATCGATGAACAACCGCCAATTCTCGTTGCCATAGCGGTCGTAGCTCACGATCAGCGAATCCTCGTCGCTCATCGCGCCATAGGTGTTGCCGACGACAAAGAGGGTGTCGTTGAAGATCGTCCCGGCGCGGAACGTCGCCGCCTCGCCGACCGGGTCGCCGAAAATATCCGTGCCGTTCCCGACCATGAATTGGGTGCGGCCCAACAGGTCGAGACCGGAATCGTACTGCCACAGGCTGGCGTGGTCGAAGGTCTGGCCGTCGCTCGCCCAATTCGACGTGCCGATGACCCATATTTGTTGGCTGTCGGTCCAGTAGACCGCGTCATTGGCCAGCGACGCGCCGGCGCCCGGCGCGCCGGCGCCAAACGTCACGCCGGCGCTGGAATCGGTGGCGAAGGCGATCGGTATGCCGAATCTGTCGTAACTCGCGACGATATAGGCGCTCGGCGCGCCCGCCGGCTGACCATTGCCGAATGCATAAAGGATGGTCTCGGGGCCGGAGCCGCGGTCCTGGACCGTGGCGATACCGCCGCGAAACTGCTCGGTGCCGTACTCGGCAAAGAAATTCGTCGCCGCGAAGCCGGGGGCGGGATAGGGCGGCACGCCTTGCGTTCCGGCGTCGGTGCCATCGGCGTTGAACGCGACCGCGATGCTCTTGATCTCGTTCACCTGGCCGGTATCGAAGGTGATGCCGGCGTCGGGGTGGCTGTAGCCGAACCCATAGACGGCGTTCGCGTCGGCGGCGACGCCGAGGAAATTGCCGAAATTCCAGTCGAATTGGTGCCAGGGATCGTCGCTATGGCCGGGCAGGCCCGCGTTCCACACCGGAAGGAAGCCGGGGCCGGGCGCGAAAGCCGCGACATAGGCCGCGGCGTCCTGATTGCTGGTATTGGTCGGATGGTTGCCGACGACGTAGAGCGTGTTGTTGGCGAAGACGATGCCGCTCGCGCGGTCATTGCCCGCGAGCGCGGAAAATACCGCGTTGAACAAAAGCGGCGTGGAGAAGGTGTACAAAAAGACCGGATCGTTCGTTCCCTGGACGGCGAAGGGCACGGTGATGGAATCGGGCGCGCCGGAGCCGTCGATTACGCTCACGGTGAAATTATCGAAAACGGCGTCGCCCTGCCCGAGCGAGTCGGTTTCAGACCTGAAATTGTCGAGCAGATAGGCGATGGCGCCGGCATTGTCGTCGACCGCGAGCCACGCCCGGCCGTAGGTCCCGTCCTGGGCAAAGAGTTCGAAGCCAGGCGCCAGCGCATCGAATTCGATGACGAATCCATTGCCGAGCGCCGTCCCCGAAACATCGTTCCAGGTGCCGTCGGAGCGCAAGGTGAGGTAGCTTTCGCCGCCCGGACCGAAACCATTATTGTTGGGCTCGCCGGCATTCCAGTTGGCGTAGGCGCCTGCGACGGCAAAGCCATTGGGGCCGCCATTCCAGAACTGCTCGCCGCTATCGATCCAGCGCCACTCGCCATCGACCGCGGCGTCGCTGCCGCCGAGGAACGTCGCCGCAAACGGCGAAAAGGTTGGCGTGAGCGCAAGGACGAACTGATTTTCCTCGGCGCTCGATATCGTCGCCAGATGGCCGCCCAGGGCGGTCGCGATGGCGTTGGCCTCGATCCAGGTGCTGGTCGCGCCGACGTAAACATAGGAGTGGCCGGTGGCGCCGGCTCCGGTTGCGAATGGCGTCAACGCCACCGTGCCCCAGCCATTGTCGGCGAAGTTCGCGAAAGTCGCGGCGTCGCCGGAATCCGGGTCGCTCTTGCTCAGCGTCACGCTGGCGAAGGACACGCCAGCGAAGGGGTCGTTGGGCGGCGTGACGCCGGCCTCGACGAGCAGCGCGGGATTGGGCGCCGTCGCGTCGATCATCGGCGGGTTGTTGGCGCTGCCGCCGCTGACATGCAGCGTCGCCAAGGCGACATTGCTGTCGGCCAGTCCGTCATTGACCACGACCCCGATGTGGCGGTCGCCATTGGGCGCGGTTGGATTGGCGCCGAATCCGATCTGCGCGATAGCATCGGCATAGGCCGCCGCCGACGCCTGCCCGGAGAACTCGACGCGCAGCGGATCGCCGCTATTGCCTGGCGCGCCGAGGATGCTCCAGGAAATGCCGCTCGCCAGCGCGCCCGAGGTGCCCCCGGGCGGCAGGAAGAAGAAGTCGCCCGCGGCGCCGTCGGTCAGCGTCACCCTGGCGCTTGCGATGAGCGTGTCATCGACGTCGCCGACGGCTGGCGCGGCGGAGATCGGAACCGGATTGCCGTCGGCGACGAGACTGGCCTCATAGCCGTCGCCGCCAATAGTCACGTTGGCGGAATCGAGATCGACCACCGGCGCGTCATTGGTGCCAATGACGGTGATGTCGATCGGCCGCGCCGCCATGCCGCCAAAGCCGTCATTGGTGAGGATTGTGAACACGTCATGCGCGACCTGTCCCTGCGCCAGCGCCTGGGTGTCGGGATCATTGGCCGCCAGCACGTATTTCCAGTTGCCGTCCTGGTCGATGGTGAGAAAACCATAGGTGCCTTCGCGCACCGAGATTTGCTCCGCCGGCTCGAACGCGACGATGCCGGCCCGCGTCCAGTTTTCGCCGGAGAAAATGTGGCCGATGGCCCCGGCGCCGAGCGTGTCGAAATCGAAGCTGCCGACGCTCGCGCCATTGGCGAGCAAATCAAACGAGGCATGAATTTCGTCGCTGTTGGCGACGCTGTGATCGAAGCGCAGCAGGATCTGGTAGGCGCCGGCCGAACCGGCGATGGAGCTCAGCGTCACGGCGCCGAGGACGACGAGCGTATTGGTGGCGCGGTCGAGATCGCGGAACGCGACTTCCACCTCGCCGGTGATCGGCGAGCGGCGCACGACAAGCTGCAACTCGTCGTTTCCAGTTTGCGCCGGGCTGACATCGCGCAGATCGATCCCATAGGCCTCGCGTGGGTCCTGCGGCGCCAACAGCTCGAATTTGCCGCGCACGTCGAACGTCATGTGCTGCTTGAGGCCGAGATTATCGGCGCCCGGGCTTGAATCGGTATTGGAGTTGAGCCGCAGGGCCGAGGACGCGAACACGATCGGGGTACCGACGCCGGCGCCCGTCGATTCGGCGAGCGGCCCATACGCCACCAGGCGACCGTCCGCCTCGACGAACAGGCCCGACGTCGAATAGGGCGTCGTAGCCGGGGGAATGCCGAACGCCGGCCCGGATGGCGGCGCATTGCCGTCGGCGAAATCGTCGTGGAAGAACGGATTGCCGTTGCGCGTGATGGCGAAGTCGTCAACGAGCACGAAAAAGTCGGCGTTGACCGGGCTGCCGCCCTGGATCGACCAGCTGACCGGATCGTTTTCCGGGTCGCTTGCGGTCAAGTGCCCGGTCGCAAAGGCGCTCGCAACGCTGGTGTCCTCGTAAACCGAACCGCTGACCTGGCCGTTGATGGTCGGCGCCTGATTGGGCGGGCCGTTGATCGAGATCGTGACCTGGCGCAACGCCGCGCCGCCGTTACCGTCATCGACGACGACGTTGAAAACCTCGGTGCGGTGCGCGCCCCGCGGCAGCGCGTTCACCACGGCCGGATCGACCGTGTAGGTCCAATGCAACAGGCCACCGGTGCCGTTTGTCGTGCCGTTGAGAAGCGTGGCGACGAAGGTGCCGAGCGGCGCGCCGACATTGCTGGCACCGGCATTGAACGTGCCCGTGACCGTATGCGTGTCGGCCGCGTCGACGTCGCCGAAGGAGAGGTTATTGGCCAATTCCAGCGGAACGCCGGGAATTCCGGCCGGCGCGTTGAGTGCCCCCGGATCGGGAACGCCGGGCGGCTGGATTGTCGGCGCGTCGTTGACCGGCGTGACGTTGATCGTGAGGATGCCGCCCACCGGCAGCGAATGAACATCGGTGACGGAAACGAATACCTGCCCCGCGCCGTTGAAATCCTGCGCCGAGAGGTAGCTCAGGCTCGCCAGCGCCGCGTTGATATTGGCGACCGAGCCGGTGAACGACATCGCGCCGTCGCCGCTGCCGGTGCCGACGACGAAGTTCAGCCCCGCCGTCTGCGTCAGCGTCAGCGTGGCGCCCGGCGTGAATGAGGTCAGCGATACGAACAGCAGGTCGTTGTCGGCATCGGCGACGCTCAACCCGCCAATGAGCGACGGCAGATCCTCGATCGCCGTCGGCGTCGGGTTCGTCGGAATGACCAGCGTCGGCGAACGGTTCGACGCCGCCGCGATCGCCCCGCGCTGCAGATAGATGGTGCCGATCGTCACGCCATTGGCATCGTGGAATTCGTATTGGTCGAATTCGATCCCCGGCGTCAGTCCTTCCGGGTTGTAGGGAATATTCTGGGCGACGCGTATCCAGGCGCCGCCGCCGGGCGGGCCGCTTTCGAACACGACGACCTGATTGCTATTGGCCAATATGCGAAAAAGGTGTTCGGAATTGGTGATCGCGAGGTCATTGGGAGAAATTTCGATGGACACGATTCCCGCGAAACGCAGGTCAATGATCTCGATATTGCGCAACGTGCCGGCGTCGTTGGACACGAAATCGAATGCGTCGCCGACGAGGCGCAGGATATCGACGCCGTCGCCGCCATCGGCGAACCAGTCCGCGAAGTCGCGCACGATGATGATGTCGTTGCCGTCGTCGCCGAAGAGCTGGTCGGCACCGCCGCCGCCGTCGATAATGTCGTTGCCCGGCCCGCCATGGATGACGTTGACGCCGGGCGTGCCGATGATGATGTCGTTGCCGGACCCGCCGGTGACGTTTTCGATGTTGACGAGCGTGTCGAAACCGATCTCTGGGCCAAAGGCAAACCCGGCCAAAAGGTTGACGGTGACACCGAGCGTCGTGCTCTCGAACTTGATCGTGTCGATGTCGGGACCGCCGTCATAGAAGTCGTTGCCGCCGCCATGACCGGCGATGATCGTGTCGTTACCGGGCCCGGCATCGACGATGTCGTTGCCGTCGCCGGCGTCGATCAGGTCGTCGCCGGCGCCGCCGATGATCAGATCGTCGCCATCGGTTCCGATGAGCGTGTCGTTGCCGCCCGTGCCAATGATCACGTTGCGGGTTTGCGTGGTTTGCGTTTGGCTCGCGGGATTGGGCCCGCCGATGCCCGCATTGCCGCCAATATCGCCGAGAGGCGTGAACGTGATGACGACGTTGGTTTTTGTCGGGTCGCCCTGGGAATTGGGCAGGGTCAGCGGCGTCTGGAACGTCTGCGAGGCGAATTGGGTGCCACGCGGGCCGCCGGTGTCCTGCGGATTGGGATCGTTGAGATCGCCGCGCCGGTTGGGATCGGAGTCCGGCACTTGATCCGGAATGACCGGGTTCTGCTGGCCTTGATTGAAGATCTGGAAGACCTGCTGGTAGACGGCGATTTCCAGTTGCAGCTGCACGGCGTCCTTCTGGAACGATTGCGCGGTCGCGCCGGCGGCGCTCGGCGTCACCACCCAGCCGATCTGCGCGTTATTGACGGTGGCGATTTCCGCGCCGCGGGTCGGCAGGCCGTTGGCGTCGAGCGGGCCGAGTTGATAGATCTTGTACTCGCCGACGATGTTGCCCTGCTCCAGCAGCACCGAATGCGACACCGTGCCGTCCAACGAATTAATGTTGATGAGCACGGCGGTGCCACGAATGCCCATGGTGGCCACGGGCGTATCGACGCGCATATCCCCGGTCTTGGCGACCTGTCCGGCGACGAAGCTGATCGAGCCTTGCACCAGGCTGATCAGGCTCGCATTGGCCGCGCCATTGGGCTGGTAGACGAATTCGTTCACCACCATGCGCGAATTGGCGGTCAGGCTGAACGCCGTGCCATCGGTGAAGACGATGCCCATCTTGCCGTCGGCGCCGGTCTGCACCACGTCGCCCTTGCGCACCGACTCGCCGACATTGACCGCGATCGCCACGCCATTGCGCACGATGGTCGCATTGCCGCTGGC
Source organism: Pseudomonadota bacterium (assembly GCA_016195095.1). Lineage (GTDB taxonomy): Bacteria > Pseudomonadota > Alphaproteobacteria > Rhizobiales > Xanthobacteraceae > JACQAE01. The sequence goes on along the minus strand of JACQAE010000141.1, from coordinate 9,211 downwards.
AAGTTCGATGCGACCGACGACCGGCTGCGCCGATTGCGGCGCGCCGCCGGCCTGGGCGTATTGACCGGGATTTTGCGGGCCGGCGAGCGCGTCGACGATTTGCGGGGCAAGCATGGCCCCATCGGGGGCCAAAAGGGTCGGGCGCTTGTCCGTGGCAAAATAGTCCGCGACGATCAGCTTGTGCCCGTCCTCGCCGGTAAGGACGAGATCGTTGCCGGCGCGGCGGAAATCGGCCGTGAACAGGAGATGCGCGTCGGGAATCGTGACCGACGCCGCGTCAGGGCCGTTTGGATCGAATCGCAGCTTTTGTACGTCTTGCGACGATTCAAATTGAAACAGGCCAGCCGTCTCGCCGATGGCGGGCGTCTCGCCAAAAACACGCAGCATTGCGCGGAACCTCTGACCGAGAAGATGGTCCGGACCTACATTGGGCGAAAAATTTCTTTCCCTTACAGCCCGGCCCCGAATTCCGAGCTGAGTCCACCCCGCAAAGCAGCGGAGACATTCGATTCTTTTTAAGTCCTTGTCAACGGTAATGAATTATTAACTGGCACAATCACTTGGCGGCATCCGCCATGCGGCTTCAGAAACCGGGTTTTTGCCACCAACCGCGACCGCCAGGCCAAAGCGTTGCGGGCGGGCCTGGCGACGCCCTGGCGCCCCCGGAGCCCAACCGGCGGGGCGCAATCATCAAGGCTTTATTCCCGCGGTCACGCTGCCGTGAGGATAAAAGTGATCGCACTGCAAACAAGAATTTGTGATTCGTATGTAATCGCCGGACGGCCTATTTCGGCTTCATCCAACGAGCAGTATTCGAATCGCTCGCAGGAATAACAACAAGTATATATTCAATAGGAGACTTGGACATGACTATCACTTCGAAGCACGCGATCGTCACGGCATTGATCGTTGCTGCTACCGCGCCCATCCTCGCCGCAAGCATTGCTTCGGCGGCGCCGACGCGCCCGTTCGCGCAGACCATCGTCGAGCAGAGCTCGTTCGACCGCGCCAAGGGTGACGTCGGCGGCTTCTGAGCCCGTTGCCCGGCGCCGCACCAGACGCTGCGCCTTACTGAGACATGCGGCCGGTCGCGAGACCGGCCGTATTTTTTCGCTTTTTCCAGCGCCGACGACTATTTCCCACGACGGCAAGCTTTTGGCGGGCGCCAAGCCCGCCGCCGCTCACGAAGGGGCGTGCACGGCGCGTGCGGTGCGTGGCGGTCCCATGAGCAGGGGCTGGAACAAGACCGCCGCGGCCATTGTGCATAGCAGCGACAGCGCCATCAGCTTGCCCATGCTCGACGTGCCGGGATGGTTCGACAGCCACAGGCTGCCGAAGGCGACCGCCGTCGTCAGCGCGCTGCACACGACCGCATGCGTCAGCGAGGATTGCAGCAGATTGGTCTTCCCGCTGCGCCAGGCGATGACATAGTAGATCTTGAACGCGACACCCACGCCGAGCAGCAGCGGCAAGGCGATGATATTGGCGAAATTCAGCGGGAAGCCGATCAGCACGCAGATTTCCAGCGTCACCACGCCGGCGACCAGCAGCGGCACGAGCGTCAGCAGCACGTCGGTAAAGCGGCGCAGCGTCACCCATAACAGGATGGCGATCGATACCAGCGCGAAAATCCCCGCCTCGATGAACGAACGGACAATCGTTTTTTCCGCGTCCTGGATGGTGATCGCGCCGCCGACGATGCCCGGCTCGACCGCTTTCACCGCGGTCGCGAAGCGGCGCAGGTTCTCATTGTCGTTGGGATCGCCCTTGGGCGTTATCTCGACGCGCACGCGTCCGTCCGGCGTCACCCAGTCGGACCTCAACACTGATGGCAGCGTCGCCAGCGTGACGCGTTGCGGCGTGAGCATGCTGCGCAACTGGTCGAGCGAGAATTCGAGCGGCCCCACGATCGCCGCTGCCGCGCGCGCGCGCGCCGCCTCGTCGGCGGCGAGCCGGCGTAGCAGGCCCGCGAGCCGCCGCCCGGCATCGGCGCCTGGACCGACCTGCTCCTCGACCACCTGGCGCAGCATGTCGGCGGCGGCCGCAATCGCGCGACGGTTTTCGGCATCGCTTGGCGCCCGCGCGCGCCGCGGCGGATTGAGCACCGGGTCGAGCGCGCGCGCGGCGGCACCGATCAGCGCGCGCTTTTCGTCCTGCGCCTCGGGCACGAAGCTCGCCGGCGTCGTCACGCGCGCCACTTCCGGCAACGCCGCCATGCGCCGCGCGAGCGCGCCCGCGCCATCGATGGACGCGGCAAGGTATTCGGCGGAATTGCCGCCGCTCTCCGGCTCCTTGCGCAGATCGAGATAGGTGGCGACCGATTCCGCCTGCGCGCTGCGCAAGTTGAGCGGATTGAAATCAAAGCGCAGGAAGTAGAGCAATGGCAGGCCGATAATGACGAGGCCGAGCGTGCCGCCGACAACGGCATAGCGGTGACGCTCAAGGCATTTTTCGACCGGCGCGAGCCATCGGTAACCGAGCGGATGCGGTTCGCCCGGCGTCTTGAACACGCTCAGCAGCGCCGGCAGGACCGTGACGCTGCTCACGAACGCGATCAGCATGCCGACGCCGGCGATCAGGCCGAGTTCGGCCACCCCGCGATAGGACGTGGGCAGGAACGAGAAAAATCCGGCGGCGGTCGCCAGCGCCGCCAGCGCCAGTGGCCCGCCGACGCGCGCGCCGGTACTCTTGAGCGCAATCTCGGGGCTGCGCAATTGATGCAACTGCGCACGATAACGCACGCAGAATTGCAGGCCGAAATCGACGCCGAGGCCGACAAAGAGCACGGCGAAGGCGATCGATATGAGATTGAGCGCGCCGACCATCAGGAGGCCGAGCGCGGCGGTGATGGCGAACCCGACGGCAAGGCTGAGCATGACCGCGGCGATGATGCGCGCGGAGCGCAGCGCAATCCAAAGAATGATGAGGACCGCGATCAGCGTGCCAATGGCGTTGACGTCGGCGCCTTCCTTGAGCGTGCTGAATTCCTCATCGGCAATGGGCACCGGCCCTGTCAGCCGCACGCGCGCGCCGAAATCGGCCGCGAGCTTGAGGTCCGCCGTGGCCTTGCGGATCGCGTCCGTCGCCGCGCGTCCGGGCTCGAGCGCGTTGAAGTCGAGCACCGGGGCGACGACGATGAAACGCCGCAATTCCGCGGTCGATGCCGCGTGGCCATTGAGCAAGACCCGCCAGGAAAACTGCGCCGGACGCGCGGCCAGGGCATCGTCGAGCGTATCGGCGAGAAGGTTGGCTGGGCGCACGAGATCGTCGAGCTTGGTGGCGCCGGCCTGCACGCCCAACACCCCCATCGAGAGCGCGTCCATGACGCCGCGTACGCTCGGATCGGCGCTCAATGCACCGATGAAGGGGCGCAGCCGCGCGAGCCCCGCCGTCGTGCGCGCGACGTCCTGCGTGGCGGGGAACAAGAGCGCGTTGCGTGCGAAAAAAGATCCGCCGCCGAGGATCTGAACGGACGGGAAGAGGGCGGGATTGTCGGATAGTCGCGCGACCAATCGGTCGGCCGCCGCGCCGACGGCCTCCGGGGTCGGGGCGTCGAGCACGACGAGGATTGTTTCGCCGCGATGGGGAAACGCTTCGCGGTAGGCGATTTCGCGCTGGCGCCATTCAAGATTGGGCGAGATCAGTTGATTGACGTCGGACACGATGCGGAAATTGCGCGCGCCATAAACCCCGGCGACGACCGCCAGCACCGCCGAAACGGCGATGACGGCCCAGGCATTGCGGCTGGAAAATTCAACGGCACGCGTGATCAACGAACGTCGCATCTTGCTCTTGTTTCCCAAGCGGTGGTTATGCGCGCACGCAGCCGTTGACGCCAATCCGCGCGTCAGCGTCGACCGCATGGCGATCCCCGCCATGACGCCAATCGGCGCACGGGCGGGCGCAAGCCGACCCGCGACTGTGGGCGCAACGGAGCGGACCCCGCACAGCCAACGCGCCACCAACGGCGCCGCGCGCCATCCCTGGCGGCGCGGCCGACGCCGCCATGTTGCAACGCATATATAGCGTCATGCCTCGACGATAAAGAAAAAAATTGCCGCGCGCGGACGCGCTATTGGCCGTTGTTCCAAAAATTGAGCGCCGCCGACGACATCGCCCCGCCGATGACGCAGGGCAGGCCGAGCGCGACCTGACCGGTCGCGGCCGCGCCGATGCAGCCCAGCGACAGGGCGCCTTGCCCGACCTTGCTCCACATGGAGAGTTCGCGCCGATAGCCCGGTCCCTTGCGCTTGAATTCGTCGATGGCGGCCAGCGCCTGCTTGCGCAGTCGCGCCGTCTCGACATTTTCCGCCGCCTCGATGACCTCGTCGAGTATCTTGCGCACGTCCTTGCTCTGCTGCGCGCGCGCCCATTTGAGCAGACGCAGCAAATCCGCGCCGCGCGTCGCATTGAGCGCGAGGGTGTATTTGGCCATGCTCCCGACGGTGAGCTTTTCCACGTCGTCGCGGTCGTTCGACCACGCCAGCATGCCGACGATGCGCGCAACCGGCATATAGGCCCCGGTCGCGAAATAGTAGCCCCAGAAGCTATCGAGAACGTCGGGCGTGGGCTCGAGCGTGACGGCTTTTTTCGGCTTGCGTTGCCAGCGCCCGCGCATGCGCTCCCACATCCCCGCGCTTTTCGCGAAATCGACCTGCTCAAGCGTCGGCAGCCCGCCACTGACATAGCGATCGACCATCACCTGCCGGTTCGGCACGCGCGGCGCGAGATCGCGCAGCAGCGACTTCCACTCCGGCGCGCCGGAATAGGCGATCGCGCGCACGATCACCCAGTGGTGCTCGGCTTGGATTTCGGTCATCTTGGCGATGAGCCTGCGCGCGCGCGCCGGATTGGCGGCGATGACGCCGGCGATGAAGCCGACATAGACGCCGGCGGTCTCGGGATCGTTGAGGGCGCCGGCACGGCTGAGCGCGCCGAGCGCGTCGGGCAGGCGCGCCGGTTCGGGCGCGTGGCGATAAGCGTTGATCCAGGCCAGCACCGAATCCGCATTTTGGAAGTGCACCGGCGAATTCGCCCCGGTCGCGGCCGATGCGGCGTTTCCGGGCGGCGTCGACACGAGGATCAGGCCCAAGAGGGCGACGGTGGTGCGCATATGCCTCTCCCCGCTTGTCCCGCGTGGCACGAGATGCATCAGCGCGATCAGGCATTTTCGTGATGGCGCCGGGGCGGGGAGAGGCCAATCTCATGGCCATGCGCGGGCATTGACACACGCCGCGCGCCACGATTGGCGGCCGCCGCCCGCCGCGCGGTCAGCGCCTGGCCCAGCTCGAGAACGCCTCGTTGAACGCGCGCTCGCCGGGCGTGCCCTTTTCGACGGCCAGGATCGCGCGCTTTCCATCGGCATAAACGATGGGGATGTCAAACCAGGCGCGCTCGCGCAAGAGCTGCATGTTGCGCTGCAAGTCGGATTCGACCGCCGAGAGGCCGATCAGGAAAAATCCCGACGTCACCTTGACGGCGAGGCCCGACAGCGGCGTCCCGCGCGTTTGTTCCGATTGCTTCATGAGCATGCCGGGCACGTTGCTGATGCCGCCATGCGGAAAATCGGCGGGCATCGTGAACAGGATTTCGATCGTGTGGCTCGCCGGCAATGATTGGTCGGTATTGCGCCGCAGCGACCAGCTGATCGTCAGCCGACGCTCGGGAATTTCAACGTCGGCGCGCACGGCGAGTTCCTGCGGCTGGCCTTGCGTGCGCGACACGCGCTCGGTGCGCCAGACCGCGGTGCCGACGAAGCGCTTGCCGGAATTATCGCTTGCGTCCTCCTCGTAAAGCACGACGCGTTGCGCCACCGGCGCGATCGCTCCGCCGCCTTCCGGCGCCGCACCCGGCCGACTGGGCAGCGTGGCAGCGGTGGGCGCGGCGCTTCCCCCGGCGGGAACGCGATCGGGGATCTTGGCGCGTACCGGCCCGACGTCGCGGCCGGCGGGTGGCGTCGGCTGGCTGCGAAACATCGCTTCGACCCCGCCATAGGCGGTGGCCAGGACGTCGCGCTGCCAATACACGATCGTCGCCACCGCCACGAGCACGACAAGGCCCGCGGTCGGCGCGATGTAGCGCTTGAAGCACCCGGGTGGCGCGATATCCTGCGATGGCGCCTCGTCGGCGGGCAAATCCAGCGCCGGCTGCGCTCGCGGAATCGGCGGGCGCGAATCGTCGAAGCTGAATTCCGGCTCGAGCATGACCGGCCGCGCGCCGCCCGCGCGCACCGTGTCGAAATCGTTGCGCGCATCCGGCTTGCCACCGTCGCTTGCGCCACCGCCAAGGGCGCGCCTGGCCGAGCGCGCCGCCGATGCCGCGGCGTCGCCCAGGCGCTCGGCTTCGGCGACGACGTCACGAAATCCGCGCAATCCGGCGTCGCTCACCGATGGCCGCTCGCGCGCCGCCCGCTCGCGCGGGGGAACGCGCGGAATATCGCCGTCAAGATCGAGCGGCGTGCGCACGCTGGCGCGGGGCGGCGCCGGGTCGGCGTTGCGCTCGCGCCGCGGCGCGACGCCGTCCGACCGGCGATCGATTTCGCTGCGGCGCGCCGATTCGGCGGCGCGCGATGGCGAGGCGGAATTGGCACGCGCCGCCTCGGGCGCGGGACTTTGCGGCCGCCCCGCCTCGGCGCGGGTGGCCTCCGAACGCGATGTCTCCGAACGCGAGGTCTCCGAACGCGAGGTCTCCGAACGCGTCGATTCCGATCGCGGCGTCTCGTAGCGCATGCGTCGCGCCGCTTCGGCCTCGACCTTGCGAACGGCTTCCTCGAGCGCCAGGCGTTCACGCGTGATATCGGATTCGCCCAGCGCCGGCGTGGCGTTGCGCAACTGCTCGACGAGCGCCGCGCGGGCGCGTTCATAGAGCGCACGCCGGGCCCCACCGGTACTTTTCTCAAGTCCGGCGACGGCGCGCGCGATGAGCGGGTAATAGTCAGCCATCAGGATCCGTTCGACGCTGCAGCGGCGATGATGACCACCCCTTGGTCAGCTTTCAAATGGATTGTGCACGAGAATCGTGTCCTCGCGTTCCGGGCTGGTCGACAGCAATGCCACCGAACACCCCACCAGTTCCTCGATCCGACGCACGTATTTGATCGCCTGCGCCGGCAGTTGCGCCCAGGACCGCGCGCCGGCGGATTGCTGGCGCCAGCCCTCGATCGTCTCATAAATCGGCTCGACGCGCGCCTGCGCGCGCTCGCCGGCGGGCAGGTAGTCGATCGCCACGCCGTCGAGACGATATCCTACGCAAACGTTGATCGCATCAAAACCGTCAAGGATGTCAAGCTTGGTCAGGGCGAGGCCGCCGATTCCGCAGGTGCGAACGGTCTGGCGCACGAGGACGGCGTCGAACCAGCCGCAGCGGCGCGGGCGCCCGGTCACGGTCCCGAATTCATTGCCGCGCTCGCCGAAGCGGCGGCCGATATCGTTATTCTGCTCGGTCGGAAAGGGCCCCTCGCCGACCCGCGTCGTATAGGCCTTGCAAATGCCGAGCACGTAGCCGATGGCGTTGGGGCCAAGGCCGCAGCCGGTCGCCGCCTGCCCCGCCACCGTGTTGGAGGACGTCACATAGGGATAGGTCCCATGATCGACATCGAGCAATGCGCCCTGCGCGCCCTCGAACAGGATGCGCTTGCCCTCGCGCCGCTTGCCGTCAAGCAGCGACCATACCGTGTCCATGTAGGGCAGGACGAGCGGCGCGACCGAGGTGAGTTCCTCGAAAATCGCGCCGGGGTCGATCTCGGGCAGCCCCTGTCCGCGCCGCAGCGTATTGTGGTGCACGAGCAATCGTTCGATCTTGGGCGGCAGCGCTTCGGGATCGGCGAGGTCCATCAACCGCACCGCGCGGCGACCCACCTTGTCTTCATAGGCCGGCCCGATGCCGCGTTTGGTGGTACCGATACGCGTCGTCGTGCCCGATGATTCCCGCATCGCGTCGAGTTCCTGATGCAACGACAGCAGCAAAGGGACATTTTCCGCAATACGCAGATTTTCCGGCGTAATCTTGACGCCCTGCCCGGCCAACAGGTTAATTTCCGCGACCAACGCGCGCGGATCGAGGACGACGCCATTGCCGATCACCGATAGCTTGCCGGCGCGCACGACGCCGGACGGCAGCAGCGAAAGCTTATAGGTCTTACCGCCGATCACCAGCGTATGGCCGGCATTGTGCCCGCCCTGAAAGCGCACGACGATATCGGCTTGTTCGGACAGCCAATCGACGATCTTGCCCTTGCCCTCGTCACCCCATTGCGCACCAACAACAACCACATTGGCCATCTCAAGCATCCCTGAACCAGGCGTCATCCGTGCGCCCGGCCACCGCCGACCGTCGCGTTCCCACGACCTGCGCAAGCACGCTTAAGCGCCTTGCCGGCAGCCGCGCGCGCTGCGACCGGGGAGACTTATACACTCCGGCCATGACCGCACCAGCGCGTTATGGTCGGGATTTTATCGTCGGTCAGAATAAAATCCGATGGAAATTCAAACCATTGCCCTGCTACCGCGCGTCCGCCGCAGGTTTCGGCGCAATCATTTCCCACGCTGCCGCGCGCCGCGAATCGGCGCGGCATGGCGCCTCGCGCGCATGCCGCTTTCGCCATGCTCGCGATGAGCGAAGGCTGCAATCGCCGCGCCCGTCCGCGGCCAATTTCACGGCAGGCGCGGCTGGTACTCGACCGTCTTGTCGATTGGCCAGCGCACGCGCCACGCCAGCTTGATATCGCGCGCCTCGCCTGGCTTGGCGTCGAAGCGCCAGGCCACGACGCCGCGCTGATCGCGCACGTCGCGCTCGGTCGGCGGCGTCGATGTCGCCAGCAACTCGACCTGGACGTCGGCGTTCTCGCTCACCGGAATCCGGTCCTCGATCACGACGCCAAGAACGCTGTCATGTCCGTTGCGCACGGTGATCTTGAACTCGCGCTCATCGGTCTTGGCCGAGGTGATGATGATCCCCGCCGAACCCGCCGACTTGCGCACGACGACGCGCGCGACCTTGACCTTCTCGTCGGCCCCGAAACCGAGGCGAACGGTTTCGTCCTTGGGCGTGAGCGGCATCACGGCGCGGCCGACAAAGATGCCGTCGCGATAGATGGCCACCCGTCCGGGCAGCAGCGGCGCGTCGTCGGTCTGCTTGAACGACGCCTCCAGGAAGCCGACCGGCTCGAGGGCGGGTACCGCGCGCACGACCAGCTCGGGCGCGACGCGCGCGG
>JACQAE010000140.1 GCA_016195095.1 Pseudomonadota bacterium | reverse complement strand
GCGATGGACCCCGCGATCCCCGCCGCCTTGCGACGGCGGGGCCAAGAAGATGGTGACGCAGGCTCCGCCGGTTCCCCGGCATCCCACGCGCGGCGTTTCGAGGCCTGCTCCGCGCGACCCCCGGTGGGCAAACTTTTCAGGACCCCTCGGCGCAGCGCGCCTTCTAACGGGGCCCTTCCCACCGCTATGGGGCCTGGCCAGAACGCGCGCGGCAGGGCGCAACGCGCGTTGTGGCCGCCCTGTCCCCGTGGAACGCAGCCGGCGTTCCGGGACCGCGCGGCTTGAGCCGCCGGCAAGCTCCGTGCGTCGCACGCAACCCCACCGGCCACCGCTCCCCACCCCGCGCCTCGCGACGCGATCGAGACGCCCTTTCGTCGGGGCGGGATATTATCAATATATTCCTATAGGAATAAATGTCAAGGGCCGCCGTGACGGTCCGGCGCATGCGGCGCGGCAATGCCCGCTAATGCGCCTCCTCCCAATTGTCGGCGGCGCGCGCGTCGACGTTGAGCGGAACGCCGAGGGCAAGCGCCGGCAGCGTGGCGTCGGCCATCACCGCCTTGACCACCGGCAAGGTCTTTTCGACCTCGCGCTCGGGGACCTCGAAGATCAACTCGTCATGCACCTGCAGCAACATTCGCGCCGCGAGCTTTTTGGCGGCGAGCGCGCCCTCCATGCGCACCATGGCGCGGCGGATGATGTCGGCGGCGGTGCCTTGCAGGCGCGCGTTGATCGCGGCGCGCTCGTTGAAGGCGCGTATCGAGGCGTTGGAATTGCGGATGTCGGGATAGTGGCACTTGCGCCCGAACAGCGTCACGACATGGCCGCGCGCGCGGCAGAATTCCTTCGTCGCTTCCATGTAGTCGCGAATGCCGGGGAAGCGCTCGAAATATTTCTTGATATAGGCGGCGGCCTCCTCGCGCGCGATGCCGAGCTGGTTGGCGAGGCCGAAAGCGGAGATGCCGTAGATGATGCCGAAATTGATGGCCTTGGCGCGGCGGCGCACGTCGCCGGGCATATCCTTGACCGGCACGCCGAACATTTCCGCGGCGGTCATGGCGTGGATGTCGAGGCCGTCGCGAAACGCCTGCTTGAGGGCGGCGATGTCGGCGATCTCGGCGAGGAGGCGCAGCTCGATCTGCGAGTAATCGGCGGAGACGAGCTTGTGGCCCGGCGCGGCGATGAAGGCGCGGCGGATCTTGCGTCCTTCCTCGGTGCGGATCGGGATGTTCTGCAGGTTGGGCTCCGAGGATGACAGCCGCCCGGTCGTGGTCGCGGCGAGCGCGTAGCTCGTGTGCACGCGCTGGGTCGTTGGGTTGACGAAGCCTGGCAGCGCGTCGGTATAGGTCGATTTGAGCTTGCTCACCTGCCGCCAGTCGAGGATGCGCTGCGGCAACACGTGCCCCGCCTCGGCCAGGTCCTCGAGCACCGAGGCCGTGGTCGACCAGGCGCCAGTCTTGGTCTTCTTGCCCCCCGGCAGTTGCATCTGGCCGAACAGGATGTCGCCCAATTGCTTGGGACTTCCGGGATTGAACGCGCCGCCGGCAAGGCCCGCGATCTCGTGTTCGAGGCCGGCGGCCTTTTGCGCGAATTCGCCGGACAGGCGCGAGAGCACCTGGCGGTCGATGGCGACGCCGCGCCGCTCCATGCGCGCGAGCACCGCCACCAGCGGCCGCTCCAGCGTCTCGTAGACGCCGAGCATTCCCTCGGCGAGGAGGCGCGGCTTGAGCACGCGCCACAGCCGCAGCGTCACGTCGGCGTCCTCGGCGGCATACTCGCTCGCCTTGTCGATGGCCACCTGGTCGAAGCGCAGCTGGTTCCTGCCGCTGCCGGCAACGTCGGCATAGTGGATGGTCTTGTGCCCGAGATAGCGCTCCGCCATGGCGTCCATGCCATGCGCGGCGCGGCCGGCGTCGAGCACATAGGACATCAGCATGGTGTCGTCGCAGGGTGTCATCTCGATGCCGCGCAGGGCGAATATCTGCGCGTCGTATTTGAGGTTTTGCGCCACCTTGAGGACGCCCGCGTCCTCGAGCAGCGGCTTGAGCGCCTCGAGCGCGTCGCGCTCTTCGATCTGGTCCGGCGCGCGGCCGCCGGCGAAAAGCCCAGCCGCGTCACCGCCCTCGCGATGCGCCAGCGGCACGTAGCAAGCGGCGTTGGGCGCGAGCGCGAGCGAGAACCCGCAGAGCTCGGCCTGCATCGGATCGAGGCTTGTCGTCTCGGTATCGACGGCGACGACGCCGGCCTCGCGCGCGCGCGCGATCCAGTCCACAAGCTCGGCAAGCGTGCGCAGCGTGGCGTAGCGCCCGCGTTCGACGCGCGTCTCGCGCGCCTCCTGCGCGCGCGCGGCGGCGAGCATCTGCGGCGACATCGCGGTGGAGTCCTTGGCGGCGGAGTCCATGGCGGCGGAGTCCATGGCGGCGCTTTTGGCGGCGCCAGCGCCTGGCGCATTGCCCGCGGGCGCGCGCGCGGGTATGTCGCTATCGCCCGCCGACGGCACAGTTGCCGGCGCCGCCACGCCAGCGGCGCCGGCCCGCATGTCGGCGTCGGGCGCGACATCGGCGGCGTCGATCTCGGCATACTCGGCGACGCGGCGCGTGAGCGTGTTGAATTCCATGGCCTTGAGGAAGGCGATCAGGCGCCGGTGGTCGGGCTCGTGCACGGCCAGCTCGCCAAGCGCGACATCGACCGCGACCTTGTCGTCGAGCGTCACCAGCGTCTTCGACAGCCGCGCCAGCGCCGCGTTGTCGATCAGCGTTTGCCGGCGCTTCTCCTGCTTGATCTCGCCGGCGCGCGCCAACAGCGTTTCAATGTCGCCATATTCGGCGATGAGCTGCGCCGCCGTCTTGACGCCGATGCCGGGCACGCCCGGAACATTGTCGGTCGAATCGCCGATCAGCGCCTGCACCTCGATGACCTTTTCCGGCGGCACGCCGAATTTCTCGATCACCTCGGCGCGGCCGATGCGCTTGTCCTTCATCGTGTCGTACATGACGACGCGATCGTTGACGACCTGCATCAGATCCTTGTCGGAGGCGACGATGGTGACGCGCGCGCCCGCCGCGCAGCCCTGGCGCGCATAGGTCGCGATGAGGTCGTCGGCCTCGAACCCATCCTGCTCGACGCAGGCGATGTCGAAGGCGCGCACGGCGTGGCGGATGAGGCCGAATTGCGGGCGCAGATCCTCGGGCGGATCGGGGCGGTGCGCCTTATATTGCGGGTAGAGCTTGCTGCGAAACGTCTTTTCCGACTTGTCGAACACGACCGCGAGATGCGTCGGGCGCTCCGCCGGCTGCATGTCGCGCAAAAGCTTCCACAGCATGTTGCAGAAGCCGTAGACGGCGTTGAGCTGCAGCCCGTCCGACTTGCGGTTGAGCGGCGGCAGCGCGTGATAGGCGCGGAAAATATAAGACGAGCCGTCGACCAGAAAAACGTGGTCGTCGCGCTTGGGCGGTCGCGTCACGGCGGCGCGGGCATCGGCCATGGAGGGCTCTCATGCGGGTGTCGTTGCCCGCATTATCACTCTCCAGTGCGCCAGCGCCAGCGCGTTGGCGCCAATCGGCGCGGCGTGGCGGCGGACATGCGCGCGCGATTACTCCGCCGGCGCCAGCTTGAGCGCCCGACCGCCTTCGAGACGCAGCGCCTGCGGGCGCTCGTAGAGGAAGCCGAGCAGCTTGGTATCGCGCATCGCCCAGTACATGACCAGCGCGCCGACAAGGCCGGCGGCGGTCACGATGAGCGCCACGGTGCCATTGTCGGGCACGAGGCCCGATTTGATGAGCGCCATGCGCGTCAGCGCCATCGGCAGGAAGAAGCCGAGATAGATTTGCAGCGATTTCTCGCCGCAATAGCGCACCGGCGCGAATAGATTGGACCGTGCCATCAACGCGGAGACCGACACCACCGCGGCGACGCCGACATAGCCGAGCGCGAGCGAGACGAAGGGCAGCGCCGACCAGCCCATGACGACGAAATAGCCGTTGAGGATGGCCCAGGCACCAAGCCCGCCGAGCGCCAGCAGGGGCCGCGCCTGCGCACCGGCCGCCAGGCGGAAGAAATAGGCGGCGAACAGGTAGCCCGAATAAAAGAAGACGAAGCGGCGGCAGAATTCGAGCACCAGCGTCCACTGGCTGTCGATATGCGCGATTTCCAGCGCCGCGCCGGCGGCAAGCACGCTCCATGCCGGCAACGGGCGCAACAGCTTGGCCAGGAGAAAGAACACCGGCAGCAAGTAGATGAACCACATGTCGCCGAACGGATCGATGTACGAAAGGAGGTAGAGGCGCGCCACGCCAGACCAGCCGATGTCCTGCGCGAAGAGCGGCGCCTTGATGCCGATCTGGATGGTCAGCCAGAGCACGTAGAAATAGACGAAATGCAGCACGCGGCGGTCGAGATAGGTCCTCCAGTCGCGATCGATGACGCGCGCCAGGAACAACCCGGAAATGAGGAAGAAGTCGGGCATGCGGAACGGCGTCGTATAGGACACCGCCCAATGCATCCAAGTGCGCTCACCGATGGCGGCCTCGACGCCGAGCGTCGAATGCCAGCCGACGACAAAAATGATGCAGAATCCCTTGGCGTAATCGACCCAGTCGATACGGGTACCGCCGCGAACCGTTGCGTTCGTCATCGCGTCCGCCTCGTGTTTCATGCGTCCCATATTCGGACAAAATGGTTGCAATTGCCTTGCCGCCGGCGAAGTTCGACGCAAACGGCGTGCCGCGGCGACGCCGCGCGGAAATGCCCAAGAAATCAGCGTTAATGGCCGCGTCATGGCCGCGAGCGATGGCGGCGCGCGGTGGGCGGCTTCCACTTGGCGCGACAATGCTCTAATACGCCACGCCGACGGCCGCACGCGTTCATGCCGCGTGGGCGATCAAAACAATCGTGCGCCAGGCCACGCGCTCCTGCCCGGCGACGCCCGGTAGACTGTTGAATGTGGGACAGCCATGCGTATCGCGATGATCGGCGCGGGATATGTCGGCCTCGTCTCCGGGGCGTGCCTGGCCGATTTCGGGCACCGGGTGACCTGCGTCGATAAGGAGGAGAAGAAAATCGCGGCGCTGCGCGGCGGGAAAATTCCGCTCTACGAGCCCGGCCTCGAGGCGCTGGTGGCGGCCAATATGCGCGCCGGACGGCTTGATTTCGCAACCGAGATCGCCGCCGCCGTGGCCGATGCCGAGGCGGTGTTCATCGCCGTGGGCACGCCCTCGCGGCGCGGCGACGGCCATGCCGACCTCACCTTTGTCCATGCCGCGGCGCGCGAGGTGGCGGCGGCATTGCGCGGCTTTACCGTCGTGATCACGAAATCGACCGTGCCGGTCGGCACCGGCGACGCGGTTGCGCGCATCATCGGGGAAGCCAATCCCGGCGCCGAATTCGCCGTCGTGTCCAATCCCGAATTCCTGCGCGAGGGCGCCGCGATCCGCGATTTCAAGCATCCTGACCGCATCGTCGTCGGCGCCGACGACGCGCGCGCGCGCGCGGTCATGGCCGACATCTACCGCCCGCTCTACCTCAATCAGGCGCCGATCCTGTTCACCGACCGGCGCACAGCCGAATTGATCAAATACGCCGCCAACGCGTTCCTCGCCACCAAGATCACCTTCATCAACGAGATCGCCGATCTCGCCGAGAAGGTCGGCGCCGACGTGCAGGAAGTCGCGCGCGGCATCGGCCTCGACAACCGCATCGGCGGCAAGTTCCTGCATGCCGGCCCCGGCTATGGCGGCTCCTGCTTTCCCAAGGATACGCTGGCGCTGATCAAGACCGGCCAGGATCACGACGCGCCGCAGCGCATCGTCGAGGCGACCGCCGCCGTCAACGACCAGCGCAAGCGCGCCATGGCGCGCAAGGTCGCGACCGCGCTCGGCGGCGAGGCGCGCGGCAAGACGATCGCCGTTCTCGGGCTGACCTTCAAGCCCAACACCGACGACATGCGCGAGGCGCCCTCGATCCCGCTCATCGTGGCGCTGCAGGACATGGGCGCGCAGGTGCGCGCCTGCGACCCGGTCGGCGTCGAACAGGCCAAGCGCGTGCTGGAGAACGTCACCTATTGCGCCGACCCCTACGCCGCGGCGCAGGACGCCGACGCCTTGGTCATCGTCACGGAATGGGAAGAGTACCGCGCCCTCGACCTCGTGCGACTGCGCGCGACCATGCGCCAGGCAATCATGGTCGACCTGCGCAATGTCTATCGGCCGGACGACGTGGCGCAGGCGGGCTTTGCCTATTGCAGCGTCGGGCGGCCAATGCGCAAGCGCTAGAGCATTTTCGAGCGAAATGGGTACCGGTTTGCGTGAAGAAAACGCGTCAAAACAAAATGCTAGCGCCTCGGCTTTGATCCCATCAAAGCCGGCAAGGCTCTCAACGTAAGCCCGCTGATTGCTATTATCTAATTGATTTTACTTATGTAAATATTTTAGCGCGAAGACCCGCTTGATCGCCGGCGGGCGTTTATGTACAAGAGAATGAACGTTCATTCTATTTTCCCGCAGCGCAAAGAAGCCATCCGTCATGCGCCGATCCAACGCCCAGCTCCAGTCCGACCGCCGCGCCGCCATCCTCGACGCGGCGCAACGCTGCTTTTCACGCGACGGCTTCCACCAGACCTCGGTGCAGCAGCTCTGCCTCGAAGCCGGCATGAGCGCCGGCAATCTTTACCGCTACTTTCCCTCCAAGGAGGCGATCATCGCCGGCTTCGTCGAGCGCAACCGCGCCGAGGCGGCGCAGGATTTCGCCACCGTCGGCGAGGCGGCGAGCTTTTTCGAGGGCCTCGGCGCGATCGCGCAGCGCTACCTGATCGAGCGGCCCGAGGAGGAAGTCGGCCTGTGCGCCGAGATCATGGCGGAGAGCCGCCGCAACCCCGAGATCGCCCGCCTCTATCAGCAGCTTGAACGCGACGTGCACGCGCTCATCGTCGACATGCTGCGCCGCGCCGCCGAGCGCGGCGAAATCGCGCGCGACGTCGATCTGGATGCGGCCGCGACCATGCTCATGGTGCTGGCCGATGGCATGTCCTGGCGGCGCGCCGCCAGTCCCGGCTTCGACGCCAAGGCGGTGCTGCCGCATCTCATGCACATGGTGCACAGCCTGCTCGTTCACCCCCCCGACGGCCTCCACCCGCCGGACGGCGAAACACGCCGCGCGGAGACCGCGGCATGACCGCGAACAAGATCGCGGCCATCACGCTTTTTCTTGGCGCGGCGCTATGGATCGCCTCCGGCGCCTTGCTGCCGCACGAAAGCGGCGGCAGCCGCGCCGCCGTCGAGCCCGGCAAGACCGCGACCGCGCGGGCGTTCCGCGTCGCCGTCATTCCCACCAGCACGACGCCCTACAGCCGCACCCTGACGCTCTCGGGGCGCACCGAGGCGGAGCGCCGGGTGAGCATTTTCGCGCGCACCGGCGGGGAACTGACCGAATTGCGCGTGCGCCGTGGCGATCGCGTCGCAAAAGGCGACGTGGTTGCGGTTTTATCCGACGACGCGCGCGATTCGCAGGTGGCGCAGGCGCAGGCGCTGCTTACGCAGCGCGCGAGCGAGCTTGAGGCGCGACGCAAGCTGATCGACAAGGGCATGATGCCACGGCTCGACCTCGCCAATTTCGAGGCCCAGCACAAGACCGCCGAGGCGGCGCTTGCCGCGGCCCTCGCCGAGCGCGAGCGCGGGATCGTGCGCGCGCCCTGGGCCGGCGTCATCACCGATATCGTCACCGAGGTCGGCGGCGCCGCCTTCGCGTTCGCTGGCAAGGAAATCGCCCGCCTCGTCGCGCTCGACCCGATGCTCGCGGTCGTCGAGGTCTCCGAGCGCCGCCTGCCCGGCATCAAGGTCGGCGACCGCGCCGACGTGCGCTTGATCACCGGCGCGACCGCCACCGGCCGCGTTCGCCATGTCGCCAGCACCGCGAGCCCGACCACGCGCACCTACCGCGTGGAGGTCGAGTTGCCCAACCCGGACGGCGCCATTCCCGACGGCATCACGGCGGAAGTCTCCATACCGCTCGCCGCGGTGATGGCCACGCGCATCCCGCGCTCCGCGCCGACCTTCTCCGCCGCCGGCGAGCTTGGCGTGCGCATCGTGGACGCCACCGAGCGCGTGGAATTCGTGCCGATCCAGTTCCTCGCCGACGAGCCGTCGGCCATGTGGGTGACCGGCATTCCGCACGCCGCGCGCGTGATCGTGCAGGGGCAGGATTTCGTGCGCGCCGGCGAGCAGGTCGCCGCAATCATCGCCGCGGCAGCCGGCACCGCGGCGAAGTAGCGGGCGCGCGGCGGGAACGGGGTCATGTTCGCATTGGTCGATTACGCCATCAGCCACGCGCGGCTGACCATCGCCACGCTCATCTTCGCGCTGGTGGCCGGGTTCGTCGCCTATACGAACATCCCCAAGGAAGCCGAGCCTGACGTTCGCATCCCGATCATCTACACCCAGCTCGCCCAGCGCGGCATCAGCCCGGAGGATGCCGAGCGGCTCTTGCTGCGGCCGGTGGAGACGCAGCTCAAATCGGTCAACAACGTCAAGGAAATGCGCTCGACCGCGTTCCAGGGCGGCGGCTACGTGCTGCTCGAATTCGAGGCCGGGTTCGATTCCAAGGCGGCGCTCGCCGACGTGCGCGCCAAGGTCGATCAGGCCAAGCGCGACCTGCCGCGCGACGCCGACGAGCCGGTGGTGCAGGAAGTCAACCTGTCGCTCTATCCGGTGCTGGTCGTCGGCCTGTCGGGGCCGCTGCCGGAGCGCACGCTCCTGCGCATCGCGCGCGCCACCAAGAACGCCATCGAACAGGCACCGGGCGTGCTCACGGCCGAATTGCGCGGCGCCCGCGACCAGGCCGTGGAGGTGATCGCCGAACCGATGCTCATGAAGAGCTACAGCGTCTCGCTCGACCAGCTGATCGCCGGCTTCACCGCCTCCAACAGCCTGATCGCGGCCGGCGAGCAGGAAGGCGCGACCGGGCGCTTCGCCGTCAAGGTGCCGGGATTGATCGAGGAGGCGCGCGACGTGCTGGCGATTCCGCTCTCCGCCTCGCCCGACGCCACGGTGACGCTCGGCGATGTCGCCAAGGTCAGGCCCACCTTCAAGGACGCGAACTCGATCACGCGCATCGACGGCCGCCCGGCCATGACCATCGAAGTATCCAAGCGCGTCGGCGCCAACCTGATCGAGACCATCGACGCCGTCAAAGCCGTCGTCGCGCGCCAGCAGGCGACCTGGCCGGACAGCCTGCAGGCGACCTACGCCCAGGACAAGTCGAAGGTCGTGCGCCAGATGCTCGGCGATCTGCAAAATTCGGTCGCCACCGGCGTGCTGCTCGTGGTGGTGATCATCCTGTTCAGCCTCGGCTTTCGCGCCTCGCTGTTCATCGGCATCGCCATCCCGGCGTCGTTTCTCGCCGGCGTTCTCGGGCTGCACCTCGCCGGGCTCACCATCAACATCGTCGTGCTGTTCTCGCTCATCCTCGCCGTCGGCATGCTGGTCGACGACGCCATCATCGTGTCGGAATTCGCCGAGCGGCGCATGTCGGAGGGCATGGCGCCGCGGGCCGCCTACGCACTCGCCGCCAAGCGCATGGCCGGCCCGGTGATCGCGGCGACGGCGACGCGCGTCGCCGCCTTCTCGCCGCTACTGTTCTGGCCGGGCGTGGTTGGGCAGTTCATGAAATTCCTGCCGATCACGCTGATCGCGACCTTGTCGGCGTCGCTCGCGGTCGCGCTCATCTTCACGCCGACGCTCGGCGCGCTCCTCGGCAAGGCGCCGCCGGCGGCGCGCGAAAAGCGCGATGGCGACCGCGCGCCCTATATGCGCCTCATGCGCCTGGTGCTGCGCTGGCCGGGCAGCACGCTCCTCCTCGCCGCGCTGCTGCTGGTGGCGGTACAGGTGAGTTACGCGCGCTACGGAAACGGCGTCGAATTCTTCCCCGATGTCGAGCCCGACTACGGCCAGGTCATCGTCCACGCGCGCGGCAATCTCTCGCTTTCGGAAAAGGACCGGCTCGTCGGCGCCGTGGAGAAACGCGTGCTCGGCGCGCGCGGCATCGCCACCGTCTACGCGCGCATCGGCGAACAGCCGCGCAACGCCGACGAATTGAGCGAGGATACGATCGGCGTCATCCAGTTCGAGTTCTCGGACTGGAAAAGCCGGCCCAAGGCGCGCGCCATCATGGACGCGATCCGCCGCGACACCGCCGATATTCCCGGCATCAAGGTCGAGGTGACCTCGCCGCGCGCCGGCCCGCCGACCGGGCGGCCGATCCATGTCGAATTGAGCGCGCCCGAGCCCAACGTACTGCCCGCCGCCGCCAAAACGGTCGCCGCCATGCTTGCCGCGCGCCGCGACGTGCGCGACATCGATGACGGCCTGCCCATGCCCGGCATCGACTGGAAGATCGCCATCGACAAGGCGGAGGCGGCCAAATACGGCGCCGGGCCCAACGTCGTCGGCACCGCCGTGCAGCTCGTCACCAACGGCGTCAAGGTCACCGAATACCGGCCCGCCGATAGCGACAAGTCGGTCGATATCCTGGTGCGCTTCCCGCCGGACCGCCGCAGCCTCGACCAGCTCGACGAATTGCGCGTGCAGACCGCGCTCGGCCACGTGCCGATCGGGAATTTCGTGCGCCGCCTGCCGGCCGCGCGCGTCGGCGAACTGCGCCGCGTCGCCGGCAGCCGCGTCGTCACCGTGTCGGCCAACGTGCCCGAGGGCACGCCCACGGCGCTCGTCCAGGAGGAGATCGCCTCGGCGCTCACGCGCGCCGAGCTTGGCCCCGGCGTACGCTTTCGCATGAAGGGCGAGGACGAGGAGCGCGCCAAGGCATCGGCGTTCCTGCTCAAGGCCTTCGGCGCGGCGATCTTCCTGATCTTCGCCATCCTCTTGGCGCAGTTCAACCGGCTCACCTCCGTCGCCCTCGTGCTCACCGCGGTCGTGCTCTCCACCGTCGGCGTCCTGCTCGGCTTGATGGTGATGGGGCAGGCCTTCGGCGTGGTCATGACCGGGATCGGCGTCATCGCCAATGCCGGCGTCATCGTGAACAATAATATCGTGCTCATCGACACCTATGACCGCCTGCGCCACGAGGGAATGGAGGCCTATGAGGCCATTCTCAAGACCTGCCGCGAGCGCGCGCGCCCGGTGGTGCTCACCGCCGTCACCGCCGTGCTCGGCGTCCTGCCGATCGCCTTCGGCGTCAACATTGAATTTCTCACGCGCGAGGTCGCGGTCGGCGCGCCGGCGACGCAATGGTGGATCAACCTCGCCACCGCGATCGTGTTCGGGCTTGGCTTCGCGACCGTGCTCACGCTCATCGTCAGCCCGGCGGCGCTGATGCTGCTGGCCGATCTGAGCGCCCGCCGCCGGCGTTTTGGCGCCGCGCGCGCGGCGCGGCGGCTGGCGGCGCGGCAATCCTGACCGCCGCCTCGCCCGCGCCATGGATCGGCGGCGGCGCGAACCGCTATGCTCGCGCGATGCCAGCCGACGATTCGCCGCTTCCCGTCGATACCGCGCTTCCCGCCCTCGCCGCGGCGCTGCGCGCCGGCAATTGCGCCGTGCTGGTGGCGCCGCCGGGGGCGGGAAAAACCACGCGCGTGCCGCTGGTGCTGGCGCGCGAGGAATGGACGCAAGGCGGATCCATCTTGGTGCTGGAGCCGCGCCGGCTGGCGGCGCGGGCGGCGGCGGCGCGCATGGCGGCAACGCTCGGCGAACCGATCGGGGAGACGGTCGGCTATCGCGTGCGCTTCGACGCGCGCGTGTCGCGCCGCACCCGCATCGAGGCGGTGACGACCGGCATCTTCACCCGCCGCCTGATCGAGGATCCCGAACTCGCCGGCGTCGCCGCCGTGCTGTTCGACGAATTCCACGAGCGCGCGCTCGACGCCGACCTCGGGCTGGCGCTGGCGCGCGACGCGCAGGCGGGGCTGCGCGAGGACCTGCGCATCCTGGTCATGTCGGCGACCATCGACGGCGCGCGCGTGGCGCGGCTCCTGGGCGGTGCGCCGGTGGTCGAGGCGCAGGGCCGCGCCTTCCCCGTGGTCACGCATTATCTCGGGCGCGACGCGCGCGCCGGCATCGAGGCGCAGGTGGCCGACGCGGTGGCGCGCGCCTTGCGCGCGCAAACCGGCTCGATCCTCGCGTTTCTTCCCGGCGCCGCCGAAATCCGCCGCACGCAAGCGCTGCTCAAGGAACGCATCGCCGACGCGGCGACCGATGTCGTCGCCCTGTTCGGCGCGCTCGACGCCGCGACGCAGGACCGCGCCATCGCGCCCGCACCGGCCGGCCGGCGCAAGGTCGTCCTGGCAACGTCGATCGCGGAAACCTCGCTCACCATCGAGGGGGTGAACGTGGTCGTCGATTCCGGCCTCGCGCGCGTGCCGCGCTATGAGCCGCAGAGCGGACTGACGCGGCTCGAGACCGTGCGCGTCTCGCGCGCCGCCGCCGACCAGCGCCGTGGCCGCGCCGGACGCACCGGACCCGGCGTGTGCTACCGGATGTGGGACGCGGCGCAGACGGCGGCGCTCGAGCCGCAGGCGCGCCCGGAGATCCTTGCGAGCGAGCTCTCCGGCCTGCTGCTCGATCTCGCGCAATGGGGCATGAGCGATCCGGGCAAGCTCGCGTTTCTCGACGCGCCGCCGGCGGCGGCGCTGAGCGAGGCGCGCGCGCTCCTCGCCGATATCGGCGCGCTCGACACGCATGGCCGCATCACCCCAACCGGACGGCGGTTGCGCGCGTTGCCGCTGCCGCCGCGGCTCGCGCGCATGCTCGCCGACGCCGCCGCGCTGGGCTGCGCGCAGCTCGCCGCGCGCATCGCGCTCATCGTCAGCGAGCGCGGATTGGGCGGCGACGATCCCGACCTGGCGCAACGTCTCGACGCGCTTGGCCGCGAGCGCTCACGCGCGGCCGCCGAGGCAAGGCGCATGGCGCAGGGTTGGGCCGAGGAGTTGGCCGGTGGCGCGAGCGACGCGGGCGAGGTGAGCGTCGGCGCCATTCTCGCGCTCGCCTATCCCGACCGCATCGCGCGCAATCGCGGCACCGGCGACGGCGGCTTTTTGCTCGCCAATGGAAGCGGCGCGCGGCTCGACCCGGCGAGCGCGCTCGCGCGCGAGCCTTTCATCGCCGTGGCCGAACTTACCGGCAGCGCCGCGCAGGGGCGTATTTTGCTCGCCGCCGCGATCGCGCCGGCGGAGATCGAGGCGCATTTCGCCGAACGCATCGTGGCGCGCGCGCGCACCGCCTTCGATCCCGCGAGCGCCAGCCTGCGCGCCAGCGAAGGCCGCTTTCTCGGCGCCATCGCGCTTGCCGAGCGGCGCGTGGCGGTGGCGCCGAGCGATGAAAATTCCGACCTGCTCGCGCTCGGCATCGCGCGGCTCGGCAGCGCGCGCCTGCCATGGACGAAGCCGCTGCGGCAATGGCGCGACCGCGTGGAGTTCTTGCGCCGCATGGCGGCCGAACAGGCCGATGGCGCCAGCGCGGCCGGCGAAACGGGCGGCGAGCAATGGCCCGATCTTTCCGATGCGGCGCTCGCGCGCGACGCGCCGGCGTGGCTCGCGCCGGCGCTGCGCGGCAAGACGGCGCTGGCGCAGTTGGATGGCGAAGAATTCGCCGCCGCGCTGATGGCGCAATTGCCCTGGACGCTGCGCGCGCAGCTTGAGCGCGACGCGCCGACCCATTTCGCGGCGCCAACCGGCAGCCGCGTCGCCATCGATTACGCGGCCGAGGCCGGTCCGACCATCGCCATTCGCGTGCAGGAATTGTTCGGGCTGTCGCGCCACCCGGCAATCGCCGGCGGCCGCGTCGCGCTGGTCGTCGAACTGCTCTCGCCGGCCAATCGCCCGGTGCAGGTCACGCGCGACCTGCCCGGGTTCTGGCGCGGCAGCTACGCCGCCGTGAAGGCGCAGATGCGCGGCCGCTACCCGCGCCACCCCTGGCCGGACGATCCGCTGACGACGCCGCCGACGCGGCGCGCCAAGCCGCGCGGGACGTGATCGAAGGCCGCGGCCGGCGGGAAATGCGTAAAATTCTACCCAAAGCGGCAACCGGCCATAAGCCATTCCGCCGCAAGCAGGCGCGGCCGCGACCGCGCGTTAGGGCGTTGCTGGCATCGCGCGTGGTTGAATGGCGCCGATCGCATCTTGTGCCCGGACCATGCCATGCGCAGCATTATCGCCTTCGCCATCGCCACGCTCGTCGTGGCCGCCATCGTGCCGCGGCTTTACGTCGGCTTCAGTCCCGCGGCGGTCACGCAGGCCGCCGCGCCGGCGGCGCCGCAGCGTTCGCCTTCGTATGGCTACGCGACGGTGACGCTCCTCGCCGACCGCGCCGGCCATTTCCAGACCGAAGGCTTGGTCAATGGCCGCCGGATGGGATTTATTGTCGATACCGGCGCCTCGGTCATCGCCATGCGCGCCAGCGACGCCGCGCGCTTGGGGATGCGTCCCATGGCGCGCGAATTCACCGCCGAGGTCAAGACCGCGAACGGTTCGGTGCGCGCGGCACCGGCAGAGCTCGACCGCGTTGAGATCGGCAACCTGACGGTGCGCGACGTGCGCGCGCTGATCCTGCCCGATGAATTGCTGCCGGAAAACCTGCTCGGCATGTCGTTTCTCTCGCGCCTGCGGCGTGTCGAGATGGGCAATAGCCGGCTCACCCTCGAACAATAGGCCAAGTCCACCACCAGGCTAGGTCCGCCAACATTTCAGATCCGCGCGCGCTGCGAACAAAGAAGGGCCGCCCTCTCGAGCAGCCCTTCCATTGTCAGACCGCGGTCCGGCACCGCAGGCCAACGAGGCGATGCCTCATGGACCTGCCAGGAAAATCGGCCCGCACCAGCGCATGTTCCCGAAAAGCGGCAGGCGCCTTGCGGATATCAGCATGCGCAAGCAAACCGCCAGAGTCACCGCACGATTGAACAAAAAACAATGCGGTGCTAGCGGCGCGGACGCGATCGCCTTGCCGTGACGCGCTGCGTCACGCGGCGTGGACCTCTTGCGAGGCGAGGATCCAGTTCACGTTTGCCGGAGACCGCGGCGATAGACAATGAGACACTGGATCACCTCCTTTCGGTTGTTAACGACAGGCGGAAATGTAAGGCATGCTGTCTGATTCGGTAAGCCTCGCCGCCGCCCGGCCTCGACCGGGCCGGCCGCCGGCGATTAGCCTTATCGCGGCTTTGGCGCGCCCAACTGGCGAAAAGCCTTGAAATGACCACAGATCAATGCCATCTGTGCGCCATCGTGCCGATCCGCAATGGATCTGGCCTTACCCCAAGACAACCCAGAACGCGCGGGATGTCCTATACCCCGCCGCCAGCCGCTCGCTCCGCGAGCCGGTTCGTGCTGCATCAACGAAAGAAACATTCATTGTCGACGTTTAACGAATTCGGCCTCGCTGAGCCGATTCTGCGCGCCCTTGCGCAGGAAAAATATCTGACCCCGACCCCGATCCAGGCCAAGGCCATCCCCGTCGTCCTCGCCGGCCGCGATCTCACCGGCATCGCGCAAACCGGAACCGGCAAGACCGCCGCGTTCGCGCTGCCCATCCTCAACCGGCTGGCGGCGAACCCGCGCCCAACGGCGCCGAAATCCTGCCGCGTCCTCGTGCTCAGCCCGACGCGGGAACTCTCCGCCCAGATTCTCGATGCCATGCGCGCCTATGGCCGCCACCTGCGCATCTTCGCGACGCTGGTGATCGGCGGCGTGAAGATGGGACCGCAGGTCAAGGCGCTGGCGCGCGGCGTCGACGTGCTCGTGGCGACGCCCGGCCGCCTCATCGACCTGATGCGCGCCAACGCGCTGCGGCTCGACCAGGTCGAGGTGTTCGTACTCGACGAAGCCGACCGCATGCTCGACATGGGGTTCATCCACGATATCCGCACGGTCATCGCGCGCCTACCGACGCAGCGCCAGACGCTGATGTTTTCGGCGACCATGCCGGGCCCGATCGCCGACCTCGCGGCGCGCATGCTGCGCGATCCGGTCACCGTCGCCGTCACCCCGGTGGCAACGCCGGCGGATCGCATCGATCAGCGCGTCATTCACGTCGATCGCGCCGGCAAGGCATCGCTGCTGGCGCAGGTCCTGGCGGCGGAGACGGTCGAGCGCGCGCTGGTCTTCGTGCGCACCAAGC
>JACQAE010000089.1 GCA_016195095.1 Pseudomonadota bacterium | reverse complement strand
TTCGATGGCGCGAACGGTGCTCATAGTCGATGACGACCCGGTCCAGCGCCGACTATTGACCAATATGGTATCGCGGTTCGGCTATGAAGCCGTCGCCGTCGATAATGGCGATGCCGCCATCGCCATGCTCAAGGATCCAAACGCCGCGCGCGTCGATTGCATGGTGCTTGATCTGGTCATGCCGGATCTCGACGGGCTGGGCGTTCTCGCCAAGCTGCGTGAGTTGGAATTGAGCGTGCCGGTCATCGTGCAAACCGCGCATGGCGGCATCGACAACGTCGTGTCGGCCATGCGCGCGGGCGCGGTCGATTTCGCGGTCAAGCCGGTCGGCGCCGAACGGCTGCACGTCTCATTGCGCAACGCGCTGGCGACACGCGCGCTTGAGGGCGAACTCGGCCGCATCAAGCGCAGCCGCTCAGGTACGCTGACCTTCCGCGACATTATCACGCGCAATCCGGCAATGCAGGTGGTTCTGCGCCAAGCGGAAAAGGCGGCGGTGTCCATGATACCGGTTCATGTCGACGGCGAATCGGGGGTCGGAAAGGAACTGGTCGCCCGCGCCATCCATGGCTGCGGCGAAAGGCGCGGCAAGCCCTTCATTGCCGTCAATTGCGGCGCGATCCCCGAATCCCTCGTCGAGTCGATCCTGTTCGGACATGAGAAGGGCGCGTTCACCGGCGCCACGGAACGCCACGTTGGAAAGTTCGTCGAGGCAGCCGGCGGAACGCTATTTCTTGATGAAATCGGCGAATTGCCAGCTGCCGCGCAGGTCAAGCTCCTGCGCGCCATCCAGGAGGGCGAGGTCGAGCCACTTGGCGCGCGCAAGCCGCTCAAGGTCGACGTGCGGCTGATTTCCGCGACCAATCGCGACCTCATCGCCGACGTCAAGAGCGGGCGTTTTCGCGAGGACCTCTTCTATCGCTTGCACGTGTTTCCGGTTTCGATCCCGCCGCTGCGCGCGCGCCCGCAAGATATACCCGACCTCGTGCGCCACTTTCTCGCCCGGTTTGCCGCCGAGGAGGGCAAGCGGATCAGCGCGATAACGACGACCGCCATGGCCAGGCTTGCGGCGTACCACTGGCCCGGCAACGTGCGCCAGCTCGAAAATACGATCTTCAGAGCCGTCGTTCTTGCCGAGCAAGACACGATCGATTGCGCCGAATTACCTCAAATTTCGCCGGCCCCGGAAACACCGGAGGCCGCATCCGCCGCCGTGCGGTTCTCCCGGGAAAAAAGCGACGCCGCCATGCCACCTCAAACCCGCGCCGACGCAGGCAATATTATACCGCTAGCGGAACCTGCCGCATTGCTGTCGCTCCTCGACGTCAATGGCGAGATACGCACGTTGGCCGACATCGAATCCTTTGTCATCGACTTCGCTATTTCTCACTATGGCGGGAGAATGTCGGAGGTGGCGCGCAGGCTGCAAATCGGCCGTTCGACGCTGTATCGGAAGCTCGAAAGCACGGGCCTCGGTGATGCCACGCCCACGCCACAGTCCGGGGGCGGGCCAGACAGCGTGGCCGCAAAGTAACAATCGTCAACAAAATCGCGTGAGTGCGACGCCGGCGACTACCTCAATTCGCCCGACAACTGTTAGGTAGATGCCATATCTGCGCGAATCCCGCTATGCTGATGCCGCTCGGGGGTGATGAACCGGATTTTGAAACTCCCTGCTATTTCGACAAAATTGTCTGTTTTCGGTGGGGTATTGGACGCGGGTATGGGTTGGGGCTGAATTCGCAGGGGTTGCCGTTGGCGGGGCCGGCTACTGGGATCGACACAGCTTAGGGAAACCACTCGATGCACAATTGGCGTTTCAGGAACCTGCTGGCAGGCACAGCCCTCTCCCTCGTGTTCGTTGCCGCTGGCGGCGCTATTCCAGTGTCGGCGCAGGTGCGCGGTGGCGACGCCGGCGCGGAACGGACCGAGGCGACGCAGCGCGATGGAATGGCGACAGCCCCCGCGGAGAGCGGCGCTGCTTCCGTGACACCGGCAACTTCTGACGCACCGCCACAGGCAACATTGGCCACCGACGCGCAGACCAGTGTTGGCGCCACGCCTGAGAACAAATCCACGCCAGCGGCCGGCGAGACTGCGATCGCGACGACCACTTCCGACACGAAGCCAGTTGCGGACGCCGTTCTGGCCGATCAGGAGTTGCGTGACATGCTGCGCGGGCTGGCCGGCGGCAAGTTCGACCGCCTGTTCGAGGGCAAGAAAGAGCGCGTGGCGGTTGATGCATTCTACGCCGCGCGTGGATATGCGCCGATTTGGGTGGAGAACGGCGGCGCGGGCGCGCGCGCCAATGCCGCCAGCGCGCGGCTCAAGGCCGCCGCCGAAGACGGCCTTGATCCGGCCGACTATCCGCGACCCGAGTTCCGCGCTGGCGCCAATGCCCCTGAGCTCGCCCAGGCGGAGCTGCAACTGACCGCGTCGGTCCTCGACTACGCGCGATACGCGAGCACGGGGCGCATTCATTTCAGCCGCATCGGGGCGGACATTTCCTTTAACCTCGACAGGCCGGAACCCGAGGCGGTTCTCGCGAAGCTGGCCAATGCCACCGACGCCGGTGCGGCGCTGGCGTCGTTCAACCCGCCGCATGCGGGGTACAAGGCGCTTAGGGCAAAGCTTGCCGAAACGCGCGCGCGCAAGCCTGAGGCGGCGAGCGAACGCATCGCCAGCGGTCCGACCCTCGCCATCGGGATGCAGGATGCGCGCGTGCCGTTGCTGCGCGCGCGGCTTGGTCTTGGCGGCGACCCGGGCGAGCGGACCTATGACAAGGTACTCGCCGACGCCGTCATGGCCTTGCAGAAAAACAATCGCATCCCGGCCAATGGAAAATTGACCGCCGCAACGATCGCGGCCATCAACGGTCCGCATCGCGACGACGAAGCCGACGTCATTATCGCCAATATGGAACGGTGGCGGTGGCTGCCGCGCGAGCTCGGCAAAAATTATGTCATGGTTAACGTTCCCGACTACACGTTGAAAGTGGTCAGGGGCGATTCGACCATTTGGGCCACCAGGATCGTCGTGGGTAAGCCGGGACGGCTCGCCACGCCGATGTTGACTGCGTCCATGCAGCACATCACGATCAATCCGACCTGGAATGTCCCGCCGTCGATCGTGCAGAACGAATATTTGCCTGCATTGGCGCAGGATCGCACCGTGCTCGAGCGAATGGGGCTCAAGCTCGAACAAAATCGCGACGGCACTATCCGTATCTACCAGCCGCCCGGCGATCGCAACGCGCTTGGCCGCATTCGTTTCAACTTCCCCAACAAGTTCCTGGTCTATCAGCACGACACCCCGGACAAGCATCTGTTCGCCCATGACAAGCGCGCCTACAGCCATGGCTGCATGCGGGTCAATGACCCGGTGAAATATGCCGAGGTGATCCTGTCCATCGCGCTGCCGAACCAGGGCTGGACGCAGGAGCGCGTGCGCAAACTCTATGGCAATTCCGAGCACGACGTGCGGTTCCCGACGGCCATACCCGTCCACCTCACCTATCAGACGGCTTTTGTCGACGATTCCGGCAAACTGATCATCCGCGACGACATCTATGGGCGCGACGCGCGCACGCTCGCCGTGCTCAAGGGGCCTGAGCACAAGAATGCCCATATCGCGGTCGCGCACCCTTCGACCACGCCGACGGCATCCGTGCGCGCGCCGGTCGGACTGGCTTTCGCGGGCGCCGACGGCTCGTCATTCTTCGAGCGCCTGTTTGGACCATCGGATTACTCGCCACCGGCTACGCGTCTCGGCCGTGGCGCGCCGCTTCCGGGATCGTCCAACGCCGCGCATGCGCCGGGACGCTCAACATGGAATGACCGCCTCGCCCCCCCGCGATAATCCACCGGTTAACTGCTGCTTTCCGCCCGGGCAATTTTTTGCCATACTTTGTGGGTAGTTAGGGCATTGGAGGGGGAGCGGGGCGCGGCAGCATTGCGTTTTCCGATCCCGGTAAGACTGCATTAGCCGTAATCGCACGTGGCACATGGCCGCGCCGCGATGTGTTGGGCAACGTTCTTATGCGAGATCGCCAGTGCCGGTTCGTCGCGCGCACACGATTCGTATGACTGCTGGTACGTGGCGTGCGGGGCAAGTCGCCGGCCTCGCAGCGATGATTGTCGCGTTCGGCGGCGGCCCGCGGCATGATGCGCGGGCCACAGGCGACACCCGCACCCTGTCATTCAACCACACGCATCGGGACGACCAGCTCACGGTGACGTTCAAGCGCGACGGTCGCTATGACCAGGAAGCGCTCAAGAAGCTCAACTGGTTCTTGCGCGACTGGCGCACGGACGAGCAGACGACGATGGACCCGCAATTGTTCGACATTCTGTGGGAGGTCCAGCGTCAGGTCGGCAGCAAGGAGTCGATCAAGATTATTTCGTCCTACCGTTCGCCGGCCACCAACGCGATGTTGCGTCGCCGCAGCCGTGGCGTCGCCCGCCACAGCCAACACACGCAAGGCCGCGCGATCGATTTTTCCATTCCCGGCGCGCCGCTGGAGCAGCTTCGCATCGCCGGCCTGCGCCTGCAGCGCGGCGGGGTCGGATTCTACCCGTCCTCGGGTTCTCCGTTCATCCACCTCGACACCGGCTCGGTTCGTCACTGGCCGCGCATGACGCGCGAACAATTGGCGCGCGTATTCCCCGATGGGCGCACCGTCCATGTACCCTCGGACGGCCAGCCATTGTCCGGATACGCGCTGGCGCAAGCTAAGATCGAGCAGCGCAATTCGACGGCAGCGGTGGCGCAGCCCACCGCCGCCGCGCCAGAATCCTCAAAGCGTAACCTGCTCGCGTCATTGTTTGGTTTCGGCGCCAGCAACAATAGCAATGCTCCCGAGGAGGTCGCGACGACGGCTTCGACCGCGACAACGCGTGTCGCGCCGCAGCGCCCCATGGCGCCGGAGCCGAAATTGGCGGCCTCGCGCGAGACTGCGGTGCCGCTACCGACAGCCCGGCCCGTGCTTGTCGCCGCCGCCGATCCGGCGCGGCGAGGCTCGCATGCGCCGGTCGCGTCGCTGCATGCGGGCATGACGCCCAACGACGTCATCGCCACGCGCGGCTATTGGTTTGGTCTGCAAGGTACGCCTGAAGCGGCGCGCCGCGAGCAGCGCATTGCC
>JACQAE010000088.1 GCA_016195095.1 Pseudomonadota bacterium | reverse complement strand
CCTATTGGGCGGTGTCCGACCTCAACGACAGCGAATTGCGCGAATTGCAGGCCCTGCTGTGACCGCACCGGCGCGGTCACGGTCCACGCGCGAACGTGCCGCGAACTCGCGGGTCGGCGGCGCCGACGAGACCGCGCGGCGTCACCGCGACTGAATTCGCCGTGCCAAAATTCGGTCCGACGCGCACGTGATGGCCGCGGCGGCGCAACTCGGCGATCACCTCCGGCGCGATCCCCGGTTCGACCACGACTTCATCCGGCATCCATTGATGATGCACGCGCGGCGCCGCGACCGCGCGCGCGAGCGGCATGCGGTGGTCGATCACGTTGACGATGATTTGCAGCACGCCGGTGATGATGCGGCTGCCGCCGGGCGCGCCGGTCACCAGGACGACGCGACCGTTCTTGAGCACGATGGTGGGCGACATTGACGATAAGGGCCGCTTGCCGGGGCCCGGCGCGTTGGCCTCGCCGCCGATCAGCCCGAATGCATTGGGCGCGCCCGGCTTGGCGGCGAAATCGTCGAGCTCGTTGTTGAGCAGCACGCCGGTGCCGGCGGCGACCAGGCCGAGGCCGTAATTGAGATTGAGCGTATAGGTGTTGGCGACGGCGTTGCCGAAACGGTCGACGATGGAGAAATGCGTCGTGTTGTCGCCTTCGCGCAATGCCGCGCCGCGCGGGCGGATCGCCGCCGAGGGCGTTGCCCGCGCTAGGTCGATCCGGCGCGCCAGGCCGCGCGCGTAACGGCGCGACGTGAGCCGCGCGATCGGAACGCCCGCGACGTCGCCCATGAATTCGGCGCGATCGGCGTAGGCGAGTTTCATCGCCTCGATCATCACGTGCAGCGCCTGCGGCGACCGCGCGCCCATGTGGCGCAGCGCGAAGCGTTCCAGCACGTTGAGCATTTCGATGAGATGCACCCCGCCCGAGGACGGCAGCGGCATTGACAAGATCGTATGGCCGCGGTAGCGGCCGCGCACCGGGGCGCGCAGGCGCGCGCGATAGGTGCGCAGATCATCGCCGCTCATGCGCCCGCCCGCCGCGCGCACGGCGGCGGCGATTTTCTCGGCGACGGGTCCGCCATAAAAGCCGCGTGCGCCATTGCGCGCGATCGCCTCCAGCGTCGCCGCAAGGTCGGGCTGGCGCAGCATGGCGCCGGGCGGCGGGACACCGCCGTCCGGCGCGAGAAAGATCGCGGCACTCGTCGGCCAGCGGGCAAGCTTGGGCGCCGCAAGCAAAAGCGAGTCATGCAGGTCGTCCTCGAGCGCCACACCCTCGCGCGCGAGCCTGATCGCCGGCGCGATCAATTCGGCGAGCGTCAACCGCCCCGAGCCGAAGCGCGCATGCGCCAGCACCAGGCCGGCAACGGTGCCGGGTACGCCGACGCCAAGCCCCGAGGCGCGCGATTTGTCCGGATCGGCGGCGCCGGCGGCATTGAGAAACATATCGCGCGTCGCCGCGGCCGGCGCGGTTTCGCGGTAATCGATGGCGATATCGCGCCGCGAGCGCGCGAGGTGGACGAGCATGAAACCGCCGCCGCCGAGATTGCCCGCCTTGGGTAGCGTCACCGCCAGCGCGAAGCCGACCGCGACCGCCGCATCGACCGCGTTTCCACCGCGCCGCAGAATCTCGGCGCCGACCTGCGTCGCGCGCTTCTCCTGCGTCGCCACCATACCGTGGCGGCTGACGACTTCGTCGGCCAGCGCGCCGGCGGCGCCGATGAGCAGCGCCGCCACCGTCATGAGGCGGGTCACGTGGCGGCCGACGGTCGCGGGAAAACGCGCGCGGCGGCGCGCGCGGCGCTGGCGTGGCATCGGCCGGCGCTCGTCGCAAGGATGCGCAAGCACGATGCCGAAAAGTGTAAAGCGGATTTCGCGGGCCATCACGCTCTTACGAATGAGAAACGATCACGTCCATGATATTGGAATGACCTGGCCCAAGATCATCGTCGTCGCGTCACGGCATCACCGCGTCAGCCGATTCGACGATTGCGTGGCGCCGTGTTGCGACGCATTGGCCGGAAGCGCCATCGCCGGGTCAATGGAAAATACGGCGAATTCAAGCGCGATGAGGCGGTCAGCCATGGCGTCGAGGCGCGCGAGCGCGGTTGGCGGCGTTTTCGGGGGACAGGTGTTGGCGAGGAATTCGCCAAGCTTGACGGCCATCGGGTCGGCCGCGGCGAGCCCGCCTTGCGACAGGGACGGCGCCATCTTGGCCGTGTCCGGCGGCGCGGTGGACGCGTCGGCGGCCATCCCGATACAGGCGGCATGTGCCGCGGCGCCGGCCTGAGGCCCATACGTCGCCGCATAGTCGTTGAGCTGGATCTTCTGCTGATCACCGAGCGAGGCATAAAGATCGGCGAGCGCAAACCTCACCGCCACGATCGCCTGCCGCATGCTCCAAATACGTGTGCGCATGCGATCGAGACGCTCGGCCAACATGCCGACCGCCGTGGCGGTCGCGTCATCGGCTTCGCCATGCGCCGCGGTGGCGAGAGCGGGCGATGTCGCATCCGCCGTGCTCGGACATGACGACAGGAGGTATTCGGCGGCGCCGGCAAACGCGGCGTCAAGCGCGGTGAGCTTTTCGCGCTGCGTGCTTGTTGGCGCGAGGGTATCGCGGATCCACTTGCCGGGCCAATCGGGGCCGGTCTTGCTGACGCACAGCGCCGCCAGAGCGGCGGGGGACGCGGCAACGTCGCGCGCGCCTGCGGAATTCCGCGCCTGCGTCAGGCGCGCAATATCCTCCGCCGATGCCGCCGCGTTCTGCGCGGGCGCCGCCAACATGGCTGCCGACATTGCCGCCAGGCCGCCGAGAATGTCGCCGACTCCGTAGCGCCAGAAGCGATCGCGTCCGGAATTGCGCAGGAACGCGTAGTTGAAAATGTCGTCAAAGGCATGTGGCCAGAATACCGGACCGGCCCACGCCGGATCTCCCGGCGGCGCGCGCTCCGCTTGGCGGGCATTGGACGGAATCGCCGCGCGCATGGTGGCGACGTCGCTCCCCGACGGCCTTGGCGGCGCCGAGGCAGCGGAATCTTCGCCACGCGGGCGGGCGGCCGGGGCCAGGGCCGGGGCATCTTGCGCGCTGGCAACTGCCGCATTCTGCCCTGGTTGCTCGAGCAAATCCGGGCGCGCCGGCGGCGCAGCCACGGGCAACGGGATGACCGGCGCCGATCGTGTCGCCAGCGACGGCGGCGATAGCGACGGTGGAGAGGCCGCTCGGCGCCTGGACGGACGACGAACCTCGCGCTGACGCTGCTCGCTCGCGCGCCAGCGAAACGGCCGCCGCGGCTGTGCCGAAGGGCGGCGCAGGATGCGCGCTGGCGCGGTGATGATGTTGATCGCGGCGCCGGTCGCGAAATTGATGATGTCTCCAGGGGTCACAAACTGCGCGCGCGCGCCGTGCGCCGGCGCCAACACCGCGGCAAGAACGAACGCAAACAGCGTTGGTTTGAGCGAGCGCATCAAAACTCCCGCCGGATCGCATTCACCAGACGATCGCGCCCCGGCAAATCGCACGGCCATCCACCGCACCGTGCACCGCAACAGGCACAAGTCAGCCGCGCGCCTGTCCGTGATACACGCGGTTGGGCCGCATGTCGATTGCCGACGCCAACCGGTTGGACATGTTGAAGAAAGCGGCGACCGCGGCAACGTCCCAAATCTCCCGCTCGCCGAGACCAGCGCGGCGCAGAATTTCGCGGTCTTCCTCTTCCACCGCCCAGGGTTCGGCGGTGATCTTTTGCGCGAAATCGAGCATCGTGCGCTGTCGCTTGTCGAGACGCGCGGCTCGGTAGTTCATTACCATCATCTCGCCAAGCGCAGGATCACCGGAAAGCGCGCGCACGGCGGCGCCATGAGCGGCGAGGCAATAGTAGCAGCGATTATGCGCCGAAACGACGACCGCGATCATTTCGCGCTCCAGTTTCGAAAGTCCCGATGGCGCCAGCATCAGGTCGTTGTACATCGCGACAAAGGCTTCGAGCTTGGCGTTGTCGAAGGCGTAAGCCTTGAGCACGTTGGGGACGAATCCGAGCTTGTCGCGGCATTTTTCAAAATAGTCATGCATCGCCGGGCTCACCGGCCCCGGTGCCAGGGCAAGCGCGGTAATGTCGATATCGTCACGCGCGGCCGCGTCCGACTTTGGCGTGTGGTCGGCGCGCGTGCCGGCGCTGGCGCGGCGGCCGCTGCGGCCGCGAACTGACTTTGCCATTTCCTCAATGCCTCCATGCAGCATGGACGTCGCGCTGCCCGAAACGTTTACTAGAGCATTTCCCGGCGAAGCGGGACCCGGCCCGCCGCAGATAATGCGACAAAACTAACGGAAGTGAAGCGCTCGGCGATTCACACAAAGCGCAAAGCGCGCCAGCGAAACGAGCGCCGTCTCGGCAATAAGCCTGCCGCGATATCGTTGGGTTCCACGCGCCGCGCGCGGGTCCACAATCGCGATGTTTGACCCGGAAAGGCTTGTTGCGGGGGGCTTGATGGTGGAGGCTGAGCGGCGCCGATTCGCATGGTCATGAACGGGCAAACGAGGGGGCCAGCATGGCGGTTGACACCGTGTCGCCGGGTACGGAGGAAAGCACGGCACGCAAGCTCATCGCGGCGGCCTGCGCGGTTAAAACCAAGGCCGGCAGCGCGCCGCCGCCACCGCGCGACCTGGTTGCGGGCCTATTTGGCCGCGTCGCCCCCGAGGACATCGTCGGCTACGCGCCGACCGAGCTCGCGGCGCTGGCCGACGGCGCCTGGGAGTTCCTCGCCCAGCGCGCGCCCGATACCGGGAAAATCCGTGTCGTCTCGCCCCCAAAGGCGGCCGGCGAGCGGCTCGACGCAATATCCATAATCGAAGTCGTCAATGATGACATGCCGTTCCTGGTCGATTCGGTCATGGGCGAATTGACGGCGCTTGGCCTTGAGGCCCGCTTCGTCGCGCATCCGATATTGTTCACCGACCGCGCGGCCGGCGGACGGCTGTTGGCCATGCGCGCGCCGGCCACGTCGGATAACGGCCCGAAGGAAAGCTTCATCCATATTCATGTCGATCGCTTCGGCCGGCCCGAGCAATCCGACGCGCTCATTGTCGCGCTGGAAAAGGTGCTCGCCGACGTGCGCGTCGCGGTCGGCGATTGGACCGCCATGCGTGAGCGCGCCAGCGAGGTCATCGCCGAGCTCAAGGCCAACCCGCCGCCGCTCGCGGTCAGCGAGATCGCGGAGGCGATCCAGTTTCTCGAATGGCTGGCGGGCGACAATTTCACCTTCCTCGGCGTTCGCGACTACGCCTATACCGGGACCGACGAGGGCCTGCAGCCAAAATTCGATACTGGACTTGGCCTGCTGCGCAGCCGCGACGTGCATGTTCTCAGCCGCGCCGGCCAGCCGCTGACCGTGACGCCGCAGATCGCCCAGTTTCTCAACGAGCCGCGCATGCTGATCGTCATGAAGGCGAACGCGCGCTCGCGCGTGCATCGCCACGCCTATCTCGATTATGTCGGCGTCAAGCGGTTCGACGCGGACGGAAAGCTGATCGGGGAATTCCGCATCGTCGGCCTGTTTACCTCGACCGCCTATACGCGTTCGACGCGCACGATTCCCTATCTGCGCCGCAAGATCGACACCGTCCTCACGCGCGCCGGTTTCAACCCCGACGGGCATTCCGGCAAGGCGCTAGTCAACGTGCTGGAAACCTATCCGCGCGACGAATTGTTCCAGATCGACGACGAGACGCTCTACCACCTTGCGATCGCGATCCTTCATCTCGATGAGCATCCGCGCGTGCGCGTGCTCGCGCGCATCGACCGGTTCGACCGGTTCGTCTCCGTGCTCGTCTATGCGCCGCGCGATCGCTATGACAGCCATATCCGCCGCGCGATCGGCGAATATCTCGCCGGCGTCTACCAGGGCCGTGTCAGCGCGTTCTATCCCTTCTACCCGCCGGAAGGACCGCTGGTGCGCGTGCATTTCATCATCGGGCGCTCCGGCGGCGAGACGCCGCGGCCGGATCGCGAAAGTCTCGAGCGCGCGGTGCGCGAAATCGTGCGCACGTGGAACGACGGCCTTGCCGAGGCGCTCGCCGCCGCGCACGACGCGGCCAAGGCGCGCGTGCTCATCGAGCGCTACGCCGACGCCTTTTCCGCCGGCTATCGCGAATCCTACCCGCCGGCGACCGCGGTCACCGACATCCGCCGCATCGAAATGCTGACCGCCGAGCGCCCGTTGGGCGTTGATTTCCATCGCCGCGACACCGACAGCGAGGGCGCGATCGGGCTCAAAGTATGGAGCCGCGACCGGCCAATCCCGTTGTCGGAGCGCGTGCCGGTGCTCGAACACATGGGCTTCCGCGTCGTGGACGAGCGCACATATCACGCGGCGCACGCGGCCGAACACGGCGCGGACGCGCCGCAATTCTGGCTGCACGACATGATGCTCACGCCCGCCGACGGCGGCGCGGTCGATCTTGCGGCGCTGGAAAGTCGACTTGAAACGCAGCTCCTGATGGTCATGCGCGGCCTGGCGGAGAACGACGGCTATAACGCGCTGGTGCTTGCCGGCGGCCTCGCCTGGCGCGACATCGTGCTGTTGCGCACGATCTCGCGCTACCTGCGCCAGGTTCGCGTGCCGTTCTCGCAGGATTACATGTGGACGACGTTGCGCCGGCATGCGGGCGTCGCGCTCAAGCTCGTCGAATTGTTTCACCTGCGCTTTGACCCGGCGGCCGCGGACGATATCGAGGCGCGCGCGCCGCGCCAGGCGGCGTTGCTCGGCGAGATCGAGACCTTGCTCGCCGCGGTGCAGAGCCTTGACGAGGATCGCATCCTGCGCCGCTTCGTCAACGCCGTGCTGGCCGCGCTGCGCACGAATTATTATCAACTCGAGGCCGACGGACGGCCCGCGCGTGTCATCGCGATCAAGTTCGACAGCCGCAAGATCGACGGCATGCCGCTGCCCAAGCCGCTTTACGAGATATTCGTCTATTCGCCGCTTGTGGAGGGCGTGCACCTGCGGTTCGGCAAGGTGGCGCGCGGCGGCATCCGCTGGTCCGACCGGCCGCAGGACTTCCGCACCGAGGTTCTCGGCCTGGTCAAGGCGCAGCAGGTCAAGAACGCCGTCATCGTGCCGAACGGCGCCAAGGGCGGGTTCGTGCCCAAGCGCCTGCCCAGCGGCAATCGCGAGGCGATCCAGGCCGAGGGCGTCGCCACCTACCGGATATTCATTTCAACCCTATTGTCCATCACCGACAATATCGGCGACGACGGCATCAAGCACCCCGACGCCGTCGTGCGCTATGACGACGACGACCCCTACCTCGTCGTCGCCGCCGACAAGGGGACCGCGACGTTTTCCGACATCGCCAACGGCATCGCGCAGGAGCACGGCTTCTGGCTTGACGACGCCTTCGCTTCCGGCGGCTCGGCCGGCTACGATCACAAGAAGATGGGCATTACGGCGCGCGGCGCCTGGGAGGCCGTCAAGCGCCATTTCCGCGAAATGGACATCGATATCGCGACGACGCCGTTCACCGCGGTCGGCGTCGGCGACATGTCGGGCGACGTGTTCGGCAATGGCATGCTGCGCGAACAGACGACAAGGCTCATCGCCGCATTCGACCACCGCGATATTTTCATTGATCCCGACCCCGATCCCGCGGCCAGCTTCGCGGAACGAAAGCGCCTGTTCGAGCTGCCTCGGTCGAGCTGGCAGGATTACGACAAGTCGCTCATTTCCAAGGGCGGCGGCGTCTATCCGCGCAGCGCCAAGCAGATCGCGCTGTCACCGCAGGCGCAGGCGGCGCTCGGCCTGGACAACGCCAAGCCAACCCCGCAAGAGGTCATGAGCGCGATCCTGCGGGCGCCGGCCGACCTGTTGTTCTTCGGCGGCATCGGCACCTATGTGCGCGCCGCGCCGGAGGCCGACGAGGCCGTCGGCGACCGCGCCAATGACGCCATCCGCGTGACCGGCGCGAGCCTGCGATGCAAGGTGATCGGCGAGGGCGCCAATCTCGGCATGACGCAGAAGGGCCGCATGGAGGCCGCCT
>JACQAE010000101.1 GCA_016195095.1 Pseudomonadota bacterium | reverse complement strand
CCGCTGGCGCGCAGGATGTCATCGTCGGTGAGCGGGCTATGTCCACGCGCATCAGCGATCAGGCGGCCGGGAGATATCGCGCGGCCAAGCGCGCGGCGCCGTGCCGCGCCGGGAAGGCCGAGCGCGGCTGAGGCCGCCGCGGCACGCAGCGCGCCCGTGAGCCCCGATCCGTTGCACAGGCGCAGCGGCGGATCGCGCGGCAGCAGATAGGCCTCGCGCCAGGCGCCTGCCAATGCCGGATCCACGATGAGGCTTTCGGCCAACCGCGCCGCCTTGAGCATGCGCTCGCGATCGCGCGCGTCGCTCAGCAGGCGCTGCTCGATATGCGGTGGAGCGTCGGGATCGGGCGAGCGCAGCGCCACAAAGCCGCGTGAGAACGGCGCGTAGAGCGCGGCGGCAACCATGCCCATGCGCGTGCCGAACGCGCGCCCGCTCACGCGCGTGATGAAATAAAGAAGAAGGTCGCCCGCGGGACAGCCGGCGACGCCGGGGGAGAGCCGCATCCCGGCCATGGCGTAGTGGCGCGCGTCGCTTGCCAGCCGTGCATCGGGCGTCAGCGTGAGTGCGAAATGCAGGAGCGAGTGGTTTTGATAATTCTTGCCCACGCCGCGCCGGTCGACGCGCGGCTCAACGCCAACCGCGCGCAACTCGTCGGCCGGGCCGATCCCTGAGCGCAGCAGCAATGCCGGCGAATGGACCGCGCCGGCGCTCACCACGACATCGCGCGCGGAAATCTCGCGCACGTCATTGCCGCGTTGCGCGACCACGCCGCGAATACGGTTGCCGTCGAGCAGCAGACGGCGCACGCGCGTATCGGCGAGAATGTGCAGGTTGCGGCGGGCGCGTACCTCGGCGGTGAGATAGCAGCGCGCGCTCGACGCGCGTTCGTCGTCATGGCTCATCGGCAAGGCGAAAAAGCCATCCGCCTGCGTGGCGTAGAGGTCCGGGTGATAGGTGATGCCGCGCGCTTGCGCCGCCGCGCGCAGCTTGTGGATATAGGAGGGCCACGCCGCCGGCTGTATCCGGCGCACGACGTTGGGCCCGTGCGCGTTGCGCGGCGGCGAGGCGTCGTCGAGATCGTGGACGAGGTCCTGGAAGTAGGGAAGCACGTCCTTCCAGGCCCAATCCTGCGCTCCCATCTCGGCCCAGGAATCATAGTCGCTCGGCATCCCGCGCAACGCGATCATGCCCATGACGCTTGAACCGCCGCCCATAACGCGCGCCTGCGCGAAGGCGCGCGGCGGGTCGCCCTCGGTGAGGCTCGCCGTGAGACCCGGCCAGAAATAGCCGCGATTGAAGAACGAAGCCGGAAACGTATCGCGAATGTCGGCGGGCACGTTTTGCGGCGGCGTGTCGGGGCCGGCCTCGACCAGCACCACCCGGCGCGCCTCGTCCTGCGACAGCCGTGCGGCGAGGACGGCGCCCGCCGTGCCGCCGCCGACGACGATGAAATCCGCAACGTCCATGCCAGCCCCGTTTCCGTTTGCCGCGCCAATCGCCAGTCCGGCGGAAAAATACTTTCCTCGCGCCGACGGCGCGGAGATTGAGATATGTTATCGCGTCCGTCCAGGCCGTTTTAGCCCGCCCGATGAACGAGGAGTCCAGGATGGATTTTGTCCTGCGCGACGTGCGTATCGCCGGGATGCCGCCGACGCCGTTTGACATCGGCGTTCAGGGCGGCCGCATCGCGGCGGTGGCGCCGCGTATCGACGCCGATGCGCGCAGCGAAGAGGGTGGCGGCCGCCTGGTCATGCCTGGCTTTGTCGAAACCCACATCCATCTCGATAAATCCGGTATTTCAGCGCGCTGCGATTGCGGCGACGGCACGCTCGCACAGGCTATTGCCGCGGTTGCCGCCGCCAAGGCCCGCTTCGACGAGCAGGACATTCATGTGCGGGCGGCGCGGACCCTGGAAAAGGCGATCCTGCGCGGCACGACGCGCATGCGCACCCATGTCGAAGTCGATCCGCGCATCGGCCTGAAAGGATTCAACGCCATCCGCCGGCTCAAGCGTGACTATGCCTGGGCCATCGATCTTGAAATCTGCGCCTTCGTGCAGGAAGGCATGCTCAACGATCCGGGCGCGGAGGAATTGCTGCGCCAGGCCTGCGCGCTCGGCGCCGACGTTGTCGGCGGCTGCCCCTATACCGATAGCGATCCGCATGAACAGATCGCGCGCGTCTTCGCGCTCGCCGAACAATTCGACCTCGATATCGATTTCC
Organism: Pseudomonadota bacterium; assembly: GCA_016195095.1. Taxonomy (GTDB): domain Bacteria; phylum Pseudomonadota; class Alphaproteobacteria; order Rhizobiales; family Xanthobacteraceae; genus JACQAE01. The sequence goes on along the minus strand of JACQAE010000101.1, from coordinate 14,732 downwards.
ACCTCGATTTTGATCTCGACCCGGCATGGATGCATCTTGACGAAGTCTGCCGCCAGACGCTGGCGCGGCGCTGGGGCGGACGTGTCACCGTCGGCCATGTCACCAAGCTTTCCGTCATCGACGACGCAAGCCTCGCCGCGGTTGCGCGGCGTCTTGCCGATGCCGGTGTCGCCGTCACCGTCCTGCCGTCCACGGACCTCTTCCTCATGGGGCGGAGTATGAAACCGCACGTGCCGCGCGGCGTCGCGCCGGCGCAACAGCTGGCGGCGATGGGCGTGACCTGCTCGCTGGCAACGAACAACGTGCTCAACCCGTTCACGCCGTTCGGCGATTGCTCGCTGATCCGCATCGCCAACCTGTTCGCCAATGTTCACCAGCTTGGCCGTCCCGCCGATCTGGCGGCGTGCTTCGCCATGGTGACGTCCATGGCGGCGCGGCTGATGAACCTCGCCGATTACGCGATCGCCGAGGGCAACCCCGCCGACCTGGTCGTGCTCGATTGCCAAAGCGAGGAGGAGGCCGTGGCCGAAATCGCGCAGCCGCTCTTTGGATTGAAGAACGGCGTGCGCACCTTCACCTGGCCGGCCGCGCGCCTGCATCGGCCGTGAGTGCCTGTCGGGTACCGCAATGCTCAGCAGCAGGCACGGAAGCGCTCGATGCAGGCCGCCAGGACCTCCTCGCCGGGGCGCTTCCACCAGTCGAGCGCGGAAAATATTTCGACTTCCTGCGGCCCGGTAAATCCCGCGTCTTCGATCAAGCGGCGCATGGCTTTGAAATCGATGATGCCGTCGCCCATCATGCCGCGATCGAGTAGCATGTCGCGCGTCGGCACCAGCCAATCGCCGATGTGATAGGCGAGGATGCGGCCGCCGGCGCCGGCGCGCGCGACCTGGCGGGCGAGGTCGGGATCCCACCAGACGTGATAGGTGTCGATGGCGACGCCAACGCCCGCGCCCAACCGGTCGCAAAGGTCGAGCGCCTGCGCCAGCGTGTTCACGCAGGCGCGGTCGGCGGCATACATCGGATGCAGCGGCTCGATCGCCAGCGGCATGCGGCAGGCGCGTGCGTGATCGAGCAACGCGGCCAGTCCCTCCGCCACCATGGCGCGGGCGCCGGCAAGGTCGCGCGATGCCTTCGGCAATCCGCCGACGACCAGCACCAGGCACGCGGCGCCGAGCGCCGCCGCCTCGTCGAGCGCGCGCCGATTATCATCGATGGCGGCCTGGCGCGCCGCCGGGTCGGCGCCGGGAAACATGCCGCCGCGACAATAGCCGCTCACCCGCATGCCGTTGTCGCGCATGAGCGTCGCCGCCTCGGTGAGCCCGCAAGCGGCGACCTGGTCGCGCCATGGATCGACGGCGAAAATTCCGTGCCGGGCGCAGGCCTCCACCGCTTGGCGCAGGCCCCATTGTTCGCGCACCGTCGCCAGATTGATCGCGAGCCCCTCGACGCGCATGGCGTCAATGCACGCCGGCGGTGGCGAGGACGGCGCGCATGCGGTGCGCCGCGCGGTCGGGATCGTTGAGCATGCGCGCGGCGTCGGCGAGGCGGAACAGTTCGGCGAGATGGATGACGGAGCGCGCGCCCTGCTGCCCGCCGATCATGATGAAATGATCCTGCAAGCCGTTGAGATAGGCGAGGAAGACGATGCCCGTCTTGTAGAACTGGGTCGGCGCCTTGAAGATATGGCGCGACAGCGGAACGGTCGGCGCCAAAATGGCGTCGTATCCCTGGCGGTCGCCCGCCGCCAAGCGGGCGAGGCTCGCGGCAGCGGCCGGCGCGATGGCGTCGAAGATGCCGAGGAGCGCGTGCGAATATCCCGCATCGTCGCCGGCGATGAGCTCGGGATAGTTGAAGTCGTCGCCGGTATACATGCGCACGCCCTGCGCCAGCCGGCGGCGCATCCCGATTTCCTTCTCCTTCGACAACAGCGACATCTTGATGCCGTCCACCTTGTCGGAATGATCGGAAATGATGGCGAGCGCCGTTTGCATGGCGATGGAATGGTCGCGCGATCCCCAATAGCCCGCGAGCGCGGGATCGAACATTTCGCCGAGCCAATGAATGATCACCGGCTCCTTCACCTGCGCAAGGATGCGCCCGTAAACCCGCGCGTAATCATCGGCGCCGCGCGCCGCGGCGGCGAGTGCCCGGCTGGCCATGAGGATGACGCGCCCGCCCATCGCCTCGATGGCCTCGATCTGCTCCTCGTAGGCGGCGATGACGTCATCGACGCGCACGTTGGGTCCGGGCGGCAGGTGGTCGGTTCCCACGCCGCATCCGATCAGCGCGCCGGGCCGGGTCCTGGCCGCGTCCAGCGAGCGGCGGATCAATTCCCGCGCCGCGCGCCAGTCAAGACCCATGCCGCGCTGTGCCGTATCCATCGCCTCGGCGACGCCAAGACCGAGGTCCCAGAGATAGTCGCGGAACGCGATGGTCCGTTCCCAGTCGATGGCGGCGTCGCCTACCGGACTGTTGTCGGCGAGCGGATCGGCGACGACGTGCGCAGCCGCGTAGGCTATTCGCTGCGGCCGCGCGGCCGCCGCCTTCGGCACATTTAGGGGTGAATTGCGCAGCGCATAGCTTTCCACTCGCCCGTCGGCGAGGGGGAGATTGATCGTGACCATGGTCCCCCTTGTGCTCGTCGCAAGAAGCTTGCCGCATGATCTTATCCGAAAACCGGTTCCCGCTTTTCGCGATCATGCCCCAGCGCATGATGCCGAAAAGTGCGAAGCGGGATTCGGACGACATCATGCTCCAGGCCATTAAAATCGATCAGTTGCATGATCTTGGATCGATACGATCCAGGATCGTCGTGACCTAGCGCTGCGCGAACAGATATTTGATCAGCGCCGCGGCCGCCAGCACTAGCACCAGGACGACGACGATCCATGTCAGGCCCATGCCCAGCATCATTCCGCCGCCCATACCATTCATCATTGTCCGGCTCCCGTGTGTTGGGCGATGCGTGGGAAAATACCGCGCACCGCGCTTACGTTATTGGCTCGATCTTGCCACCCGCCGCTTGCAACGCGGGGAAGCCGCCGGCGACGTGGGCGACATTCGTAATCCCCATGCTCTTCAGCGTCTGCGCGGCCAGCGCCGAGCGGCCGCCCGAGGCACAATAGAGCAAGAGCCGCTTGCCGCCGCCCAGCGCCTTGTTATGCATCGGGCTTGTTGGGTCGGCGTGGAATTCAAGGATGCCGCGCGAGACATGCACGGCGCCTTGCAGCGCGCCCGCCTTGCGCCGCTCGTCGCCATCGCGCACGTCGACGAACACCACGTTGGCATCGTTCATCAGCTTCACCGCCGCGTCGGCCGCAAGCGTCTCGATCTCCGCGTTAGCGGCGGCGACGAGTTCCTTCGCGCTCTTAGTGGTCATCATGATTTCCTTTTTCCCATGCGCTTCCCGCGAGTGCGTCAAGCGGTAACTTGAGGTAGCGCCGGCCGTTGCCTTCCGGATCGGGCAGGCGCCCGCCGCGGATATTCACCTGCAGCGAATGCAGGATGAGTTTGGGCATCGGCAACGTCTTGTCGCGCGCCTGGCGCATGGCGACGAAGGCGGACTGCGTCTTGGCGTCGCGCAGATGAATGTTTTCGGACTTTTGTTGTCCGACCGTGCTTTCCCAGGCCGGCGCGCGCCCGCCCGGCATATAGTCGTGCCCGGTGAATAGCCGCGTGGCGTCGGGCAAGGCGAGGATGCGCTGGATGCTGTGCCATAGCGTGGCGGCGTCGCCGCCGGGAAAGTCGGCGCGCGCCGTGCCGAAATCCGGCTGGAACATCGTGTCGTGCACGAAGGCCGCGCCCGCGACACGAAAGGCGATCGACGCTAGCGTATGTCCGGGCGTCAGCATCACTTCGACATCGCATTCGCCGACGCGGAAGCGCTCGCCGTCGGCGAAGAGCTTGTCCCATTGCGAACCGTCGGTCGCGAATGTGTCGGAATAATTGTAGATGCCCTTCCACAGTTTCTGCACCTCGACAATCTTTTCCCCGATCGCCATGCGCGCGCCGGTGCGCTCCTTGAGGAGGCTGGCGGCGGAAAAATGGTCGGCATGCGGGTGGGTGTCGAGAATCCATTCCGGCGTGTAGCCCTGCGAACGTACATAATCAAGGAGCGCGTCGGCCGACCAGGTGGCGATCGCGCCCGACTTCTCGTCGAAATCGAGCACAGGGTCGATGATGGCGCAACGACGCGTCTGCGGGTCGGCGACGACATATTGCACGCTGAAGGTACGTTTTTCGAAGAACCCCTTGACGAGCGGGCGTCCGCGTAATTGCAAGTCTGGCATGCAACCTCCTGTCGCGAAAATTTCGCGCCGTCATGTCGCGAGCAAATTCAAACCCGCGCGCGCGATGACATAAATCCCGACCACGATGACGAGGCCGGCGAAAGTGATGGCCAGCGCCTGCTTTCTGGTCGCCAGCACCCGGCCGAACGCCGTGCCGGCCAGGCCGCCGACGAGGCCGCCAACGATAAACAGAGCGGCGAGCGGCCAGTCGATCATGCCCGACGCGGCATAGCTCGCCGCGGTCGCCGCCCCGAACGCAGCAACGGCGACCAGCGACGTGCCGATCGCCGTCGTCAGCGCCATGCCGGTCGCCAGCATCAACCCCGGTACGATGAGGAACCCGCCGCCGATGCCGAAAAATCCCGCCATCAGGCCGACGGCGAAGCCGATCCCCAGGAGCAGCGGCATGAGCGCGCGCGCGGTTGACATCGACAATTCCACCTCGGAATTGCCGCCCGCCTCGCGCCGGCGCAGCATGGCGAAGCCGACGATGACCATGAGCACGCCGAACAGGCCGAGGAGCCTTTGTCCGTCGACAGCCTTGGCCATCGCCGCGCCGGCGAGCGCGCCGATCACGCCGGCCGCGGCAAATACCGCCGCGCAGCGCCATTTCACGTTGCCGGCGCGCGCGTGCGCCACGACATTGCCGAGCGCGCTGAGCGAGACCGCGATCGCGCTGGTGCCGATAGCGACATGCGGCGAGGCGATGCCGACGACATAGACCAGCAACGGGACGGCGAGGATGGAGCCGCCGCCGCCGACCAGGCCAAGCACCGCGCCGACCAATCCGCCGGATGCGGTCGCGGCAAAACTGGTGCCGACATCGAGCATGGCGGCGCGCCGCTCAGGCCCGCCTCACGCGGTTCCAAGGCGCGATCGCGAGAACTCGCGCCATGGTGCAGGTGCCGCTGGCGCCCGAAAATACCAGGCCGGCGCCGATGAAACCGGCAAGCGCGTAAAACCCCGGATGCAGCAACGCCCCCAGGCCCACCCCGGCGAGCACCAGGCTGCCGGCCGTGATCTGCACCTGCCGTGCCATTTCAATGGGCTGGCGGGGATCGCGAATGACCGGCAGGCCGGCCGCCTTCCAAGCCCGCAGGCCCCCGCGCAGGACGTAGGCGTCGCCGCCGGCAGCGGCCGCGAGCCGGTCCGCCGCCGCTTCGGTTCTGTTGCCCGAGAGGCAATGGAAAACCACCTGTTGGGCTTTCGGCCGGTCGATCGCTTGGGCCAGCCGCGATAACGGGACAGACCGGGCATTGGCGATGTGCTCGCGAGCATGTTCATCGCCCTCGCGCACGTCGATGAGCAATGCCCCGTCATTGACGAGTCGCAGCGCTTCGCGTGGCTCGACGTAATGTGTGGTCATTTGCGTTTTCCCATCCTTGCCGCGGGCTTGCAGAACAGCCGATGCAGCGTTGCAAAAAGCTCCTCGACGCGTTCGTCGGCAATGCGGTACCACAGCGTATGCGCATCGCGCCGAAACGTCACGATCCCTTCCTCGCGCATCTTGGCGAGGTGTTGCGAGAGCGCCGATTGGCTGATGCCGATCGCGTCGACGAGGGAGCCGACGGTCATTTCGCCGGCTTCAACCAGTTGGCACAGAATCATCAGCCGGCGCTCGTTGGCGAGCGCGCAGAGAAGATCCGCCACGTCCTTCGCCTGCCTCTCAAATGCGGCGAGATCGCCAATGCCAACGGCCACGCCTCCGCTCCCGAATTAAATTAGTCATCGCTAATATAAGATGCTGCGCCGAAGGTTCAAGGGCGTGGCGGCGCACGCGCCGTTCGATCGAAGACGCGCGCGGCTTCCAAATGTCGCGCGCTTGGCTAGATTGCGCCGTGGCGGTCGCCGGCCAGGCCTTGACCATTTGCCGGCACGGGAGCAAAGCCTTGGAACTGCGCCAGATCCGTTATGCCCTCTCGGTCGCCAAGGAGCGCAGCTTTACCCGCGCGGGGAGCCGGCTCAATATTTCCCAATCCGCCGTGAGCGATCAGGTCGCCCTGCTCGAGGACGAAATCGGCTTCGCGCTGTTTCGCCGCACCGCGCGCGGGATCGAGATCACCGAGCGCGGGCGCACGTTTCTCTACGAGGCCGAGCGCGTGGTGGGTGACGTGCTCAGCCTGTCCGACACCGCGCGCCGCCTGCGCGGGGCGCCGTCCGATACGCTGACGCTGGGGATGGGCTCGGGCATGGCGCAGATCTTCATGCCGCGTCTGTTCGCCAACCTGGCCGACCTCCTGCCCGGCGTGCGCCTCGAAATCCTCACCGCGCCAAGCAAAAGCATATTCAGCGACCTGCATGAGGAGCGCATCGACGCCGGTATCGCCATCGAATCCGACCCCGACCGCGTGCCCGCCGGGCTCGTTTTCAGTCGGCTCGCCGAAATTGACATGGTGCTCATCGTGCATCCCAGACACCGCGTCGCGCGCATGCGCCAACCGGTCAACATGGCGCGGCTTGCGGCCGAGCCCATCATCATGAGCGAGTTGACGGTCGGTTATGGCCAGGTCGTGCAGTCCATCTTCACCGACCTCGGCATTCGGCCCAACGTGCTCGCCGTCGCCGACAATATCGAGACGATGAAAGTCATCGTGCAGTCGGGCAAGGGCATCGCCGTCGTGCCGCGCGGCTGCGCGCAGAACGAGATCGCGCTCGGCGTCCTCAAAGCGATGCGCATCGCGCCGCCGCGCCGCGTGGCATTCAGCCTGTTCCGCCGCCGCCAACCGCTGACGCGGCGCAAGGAGGACTATCTCGCGGCGGTCAAGGAGGCGCTGGCGGATTAGGCAGTCCTGCTGTCATTATCGGAATTTCCGATGGGCGGATCGGCAAAGGCTTTTTGACTTCCGCGCACCGCAATCAGCATAATTCCCAGCGTTTCGCGCTGCGGCGCGCGCTTGCGCGGGCGACGCAGGAAGGGTCCACGGCACGGTGCCGTTGACCGTCGACACGGCTCCAGCCCATGCGGTGCCAAATGACGAGGGCGGCGATCGGCCAGGCGCACTACCGGATCGGCATCGATACCGGGGGGACGTTCACCGATATCGTATCGGTCGACGGCGCGTCCGGGCACATGCATGTCACCAAGGTGGCGAGCACGCCGGCGAACCCGGCGATCGGGCTGGTGCGCGGCGTCGAGACGATCTTGGCGCAGGTGGGCGGCAAGGCCGGCGATGTCGCGGCCCTCGCCCATGGCACGACCGTCGCCACCAATGCGTTGCTACAAGGCGAGATCGCCTCGCTCGGCCTGATCGTGACCCAAGGCTTCCGCGACATTCTCGAGATCGCCCGCCAGGCGGTGCCCGAGGGCTATGGCAATTCCTATTTCTGGGTGAAGCCCGAGCGCATCGTGCCGTTGCATTTCGTGCGCGAGGTCGGCGGCCGCTTGAATTTCCGTGGCGAGGAATTGCGCCCGCTCGACAAGGCCTGCGCGCGCGCCGCCGCGCGCTTCTTTCGCCAGCACGGCGTGCGCGCGATCGGCGTGTGCCTCATGCATTCCTACGCCAATCCCGATCATGAGCGGCAAGTCGCCGACATCCTGCGCGCCGAATGCCCGGACTGCGCGATCTCGCTGTCCTGCGACGTGCTGCCGGAATATCGCGAATACGAGCGCGCCGTCACCACGCTCGTCGATGCCTTCGTCAAGCCGCACATGGCGCGCTATCTCGAGCGCGTGCATGAGCAACTCGGAACCGGGCTGCGCGACAAGCCGTTCCTGGTCATGCAGTCGTCGGGCGGCGTCGCCAGCGCCGAGCAAGTGGCGCGGCGGCCGATCACCACCGCGCTGTCGGGGCCGGCGGCCGGCGTGCTTGGCGGCGCGGTGATCGCGGAGCTTGCCGGCTTCGCCAATGTCGTCACCCTCGACGCCGGCGGCACCTCCACCGACCTTTGCCTGATCGAGGGCGGCCGCCCGCACGTCACCAATGGCGGCTCGGTCGGGCCATTCCCGGTGCGCATTCCCATGATCGACGTGCGCACCATCGGCACCGGCGGCGGCTCGATCGCGTGGATCAGCCGCGAGGGTCACCTCAAGGTCGGGCCGCGCAGCGCCGGCGCGGAGCCGGGACCGATGTGCTATCCGCGCGGCGGCGAGGAGCCCACCATCACCGACGCCAATCTGGTGCTCGGCCGCATCCCCGCGGCCTTGATCGGCGGTGGCATCGCGCTCGACGCCGCGCGCGGCCGCGCCGGCATCGCGGCGATCGCGGCGCGGCTTGCCGGTGGGCTCGGCGTCGAGGAACTGGCGCATGGCATCATCGAGATCGCCAACTGGAACCAGGCCAATGCCATTCGCCAGATGACCATCCAGCGCGGCATCGACCCGCGCGCCTTCGCGCTTCTGGCCTTCGGCGGTGCCGGGCCGGCGCAGTCGCCTGCGGTCATGGCGCTTCTCGGCATGCGCGCCTGCATCGTTCCGCCCAATCCCGGCAACCTGTCGGCCTTCGGCCTGCTCGCGGTTGATTGGCGAACCGATCACATTGTCACCAAGGTGATGCATGAGGACGCCGTCGATATCGACGCCATCGGATTGCTTTATTCCGATCTTGAAGCCGCTGCGGCGGCGAACCTGAAACGCGACGGCATCGCCGCCAAGCGAGTCCGCCTCGTGCGCGAGGCCGATATCCGTTATACGGGACAGTCGATGGAGGTGCGCGTCACCGCGCCCGGCGGGGCGATCGACGCGCGCTTCCTCGCCGGCCTGATCGATGCGTTCAACGCCGCGCACCTGCGCACGTTCGGATACAACTATGCCGGCCGGCAGAAGGTCGAGCTGGTCAATTTCTGCGTGTCCGGCTTTGGCGTGATCGAGCGCCCGCGTATCGCGCGCCTTGAGCCGCGCGCCGGCGCGAGCCCGGCGCACAAGGCGGTGCGGCCGGTCTTCTTTGAGCGCGGATTTCGCGACACGGCGGTCTACGACCGCGCCGCGCTGCCTCCCGGCGGCCGCGTCGAGGGGCCGGCGGTCATCGAGGAATTCGGCTCGACCACGATGGTGTTTCCCGGCCAGGTCATGGATGTCGATCCCTATGGCATCCTGATCGTACGCCCGGCGCCGGGCGCGGCGGCGGCCGAGCGATGAACCCGCGACCGCTCCCCGCGACCGCGCCATCGCGGCCGGCACCGGCGCCGCGTCCCGCTCCCGCTGTCGATCCCATCGTGCTGCAGATCGTCGAGGGCACGCTCAACTCGATCGAGGCTGAGATCGAATATGCCATCGAGCGTACCGCGCGCAGCCCCATGATCCGCGAGGCGCACGACTATCGCGTCGGCCTGTTCGACCGCCGCTGCCGCAAGCTCACCGGGCGTTCCTATTCGGCGATGCCGAACGCGGTGGTGCGCGATTTCCCTCCCGACACCATGCGGCCGGGCGACGTGTTCTTGATGAACGACACCTATCTCACCGAGGGCAGCATCGGCCACCTGCCGGACCTGTGCTCGACCGTTCCGGTATTTCACGACAACACGGTTGTCGCCTTTATCCAGGCCTTCGGCCACCACGACGATATCGGCGGCCGCGTGCCCGGCTCGATGCCGGGCACGGCGACGACGGTGTTCGAGGAAGGCCTCGCGGTGCCGCCGGTCAAGCTCTACGACGCGGGCGTGCGCAACGACGCGGTCTTCACCATCGTCACGCGCAATACGCGCGTGCCCGACATGCTTGCCGCCGACCTCGATAGCGAGGTGCAGGCCTGTGTCATGGGCGCGCGGCGCATGGCCGAGCTGTTCGCGCGGTTTGGCGCGCAAACGGTCGCGGCGTGTTTCCAGGCCATTCTCGACAAGTGCCGCGACGTCTATCGCCACGAATTGCTGCCCAAGATCGCCGACGGCGAATATTACTGGGAGGATTACGTCGAGCATGATGGCGTGAGCGCGCCGCGCCTGCACAAGCTCGCGCTCAAACTGATCAAGCGCGGCGAGCGCATCACGCTCGACTTCAGCGGCACCGATCCGCAATCGCCGGGGCCGATCAACTGGCCGGCCGATTATGCCGGTGGCGCCTTCCTGATCAAATGGATCGCGCCCATATTGCGCAATCTTGCCGACACGCCGCAGCGTGCCGCGGAAATCCACGTCAACGAAGGCGTGTGCGAGGTATTCGACGTCATCTTTCCGCCCAAGGGCACGCTGATCACGCCGGTGTGGCCGGCGGCGACCAACGCGCGCTCATTTGTGCTGCTGCGCTGCCTTGGGCTCCTTGCCGGCGTGGTCGCGCAGGCGGTCGAGGGCCGCATGCCGGCGGACCAGGAGACCATCCGCTATACTGGGTTCTTCGGCGTTGACGCCGATGGCAAGCCGTTTCTCTCGCGCGAGGTACTCGGCGGCGGTTCCGGCGGGCGCTCCTATGCCGACGGCAACGATGCCATCCACATCGTGCCGGACTCGCGCAACCAGCCGGCGGAATTCACCGAGACGCGGTTCCCGCTCTTGGTGGAGAAGCTTGCCCTGCGCACCGATTCCGGCGGCGCCGGCCTGCATCGCGGCGGGCTTGGCTACGAGAAGCATTATCGCGCGCTGGTCGATTGCCGCACCATCGTCACCGCCGACCGCGTACGGCTTGGCTGCTATGGCGTCAACGGCGGCAAGGCCGGCGCGCCGTTTCGCGTGAGCATCCTCGGCGCCGGCAAGCCGCGCACGCTCGGCGGGCTGGTCGATGGCGAGCCGGTCCTCGCCGGCGAGGTCGTGAGCGTGCTCACGACCGGCGGCGGCGGCTGGGGCGATCCGCTCGATCGCGATCCGCAACAAGTGCGTCGCGACGTGACCGACGGCAAAGTCTCGCCCGCCGCCGCGCGACGCGACTATGGCATTGTTCTCAAGCGCGGCAAGAATGCCACGAGCTTCGCCATCGACGCCGCCGCCACCGCGCGCTTGCGCGCGGCAAGGCACAAGGCCAAGGGCCGGGCAAAGACCGCCGTGATCGACCGTGGCCCCGGCTACGATGCGATGCTGCGCGGCAAGGCCGACGGCAGGAGCACAAGCGCGGCCGGCAAAGTCCGGCGCGGCGCGAAGAAAATCACAAAGCGCACAAAAGGCACGAAACGCAGGAGCGACAAGAGCCAATGGCGATCGAAGTAGCGAAGGTGGAACTTAAGAACGTGGCCGATGCATCCGGTGTCGAAACCTGCATCACGAAAGGGCAATTCACCGCCGACGAGGTGGTGGCCGTCATCGGCAAGACCGAGGGCAATGGCGGCGTCAATGACTTCACGCGCATTCTCGCGGACCAGGCGTTTCGCCGCGTGCTGGCGCGGCTTGGCAGCCGCGGCGAATCCGCCATCGCGCAAGTCCCGATGGTTTGGTCGGGCGGCTGCGACGGTGTGATCACGCCGCACGCGACGATTTTCGCGCGCAACAAGAAGAGCGGGCCGGCGGCGCAGGCGCGGATTGCCATCGGCACGGCGCTCAGCGCCGAGCTTTTGCCGGAGGACGTCGGTCGCCTGGCGATGGTCGAGAAGGTGGCGCAGGCGGTGCGGGCGGCGATGCGCGATGCCGGCATCGAAAACGCGGCCGACGTGCATTACGTGCAAACCAAGACGCCGCTCCTGACCATCGATTCGGTGCGCGACGCGCAGGCGCGCGGCAAGCACGTCGCCTGCGAGGTGCATGATTCGATGGGCGTTTCCAATGGCACGACCGCGCTCGGCATCGCCGTGGCGCTCGGCGAGATCGCGATGCCGCGCGAGGACGAGATCTGCAAGAATCTCGACCTTTATTCCTCGGTTGCCTCCTGCTCGTCGGGCGTTGAGCTGACGCAGGCGCAGATCGTCCTCATCGGCAACAAGGCGGGCGCTGGCGGGCGCTACCGCATCGGCCATAGCGTGATGAAGGACGCACTCGACAGCGACGGAATCTACGACGCCATCCGCAGCGCCGGCCTCGAACTGCCGGCGCGGCCGCGCGCCGAGGATCTCGGCGGGCGCCTGGTCAATTGCTTCATGAAATGCGAGGCTGACCGGCGCGGCACGTTGCGCGGGCGCCGGCAAATCATGCTCGATGATTCCGACGTGCATCATCATCGCCATTCCAAGGCTGCGGTCGGCGGCGTCGCGGCGGCGGCGATCGGCGACCCGGCGGTATTCGTGTCCGTCGATGCGATGCATCAGGGCCCGCATGGCGGCGGACCGGTGGTCGCGATCATCGACGCGGGAGAGTGACGCGGGGACATGACGCGGGGAAAATGGCTCCACGACACACAATCACGTTCAGGATCGGGCCTGCGGGAAGTGCCTGTGCAATCCGATCCGAATTTCGACGCGCCGCGCCAGAAGCGGATGGCCGGCAACAGGCACGATGACGTCCAGATGGGAGACAGGACGATGCAAAGCTTCGGATCAGTGGCACGGCGCGGCGCCGTGGCCATCATCATCGCGATGGCGGTTCTCGCCGCGCGGCCCGCGCTCGCCCAGGACAAGGTCAAGGTTGGCGTATTCCCGGTCAGCTCGTCGCTGCCGTATTTTGTCGCGATCGAGCTCGGCTACTTCAAGGAGCAGAACATCGAAGTCGAGACGATCCGCCTGATCGGCGGGCCGCCGAATATCGCGGCGATGATCACCAACCAGATCGACGCCTGCGCCGTGTTGGTGACCATCGAGGGCATGAACGCCAATCTCAAGAAGCCCGGCGTCGCCATGTATATCTCGGTCAACAGCCAGAACGAAAAACATCAGATGGAGCAATTCGTCGTGCGCGAGGGCGTCGCCGCGACGTCGCTCAAGGACCTCAAGGGCAAGAAGATCCTCTCGGCACCGGGCCCCGCCAACCTCACCATGGCCAAGGCGGTGCTGGCGGCCGCCGGCTTGAAGGAGGGCGATTACACGATCGACCAGCTCGACATGGGCCAGCACGTCAACGCCATGAAGGCGGGCACGTTCGACGCCGGCTACACGCTGGAACCCAATGCCTCGGTGATGCGCAAGCTCGGCATCGCCCGTACCCTCGAGGCCGGCGTTATCGCCAAGTACATTCTTGGCAATCCCGAGGCCAACGCCTATGTCGCCGGCGGCGCGCTGACCTCCGACTTCATCGCCAACCGGCCCGATGTGGCAAGACGTTTCGCGCTGGCCTGGGCGAAGGCGGTCCGTCACATCAACACCAACCCCGGCGAGGCGCGCAAGCACCTCATCAAGAACACGTTCACCCCGCCGGAAGTGGTCGACACCGTGCCGATGATCAAATACGTCATGGCCGGCGACCTTACCGCCAAGGACAAGCAGGAGTTCCAGCAATTCATCGACTTCTCGGTGAAGGCCGGAACGCTGCCGGAAAAGATCGAGGTCACCCAGTATCTCAAGGCGTATTGATCGTGCGGCGATGACGCAGGCGACGCGGGGACGGCGGGCATGAACGGTGCCGCAGGCGCGCGACGCCCTGCCGCCGGCGGCCGGGCCACGCCGTCCCGCATTTGCGCGCATGTCACCGTGCGCGGCCTGAGCAAGCGTTTTGGCAAGACGGTCATCTATGACGGCTTCGACCTCGATATTCCGCGCGGCAAGCTCGTGTCGGTGTTTGGGCCGAATGGCTGCGGCAAGAGTACGCTCATCAACATGATCGCCGGGCTGGTGCGGCCGGATTCCGGCGAGATCCTATTCGACGGCAAGCCGCTGCGCGCGATCAAGTTCGGCTACGTGTTCCAGAATTACCGCGAGGCGCTGTTTCCCTGGCTGCGCGCGATCGACAACATTCAATATCCGCTCAAGATGATGAACCTGTCGAAAGCCGAGCGCCGCGCGCGCGCCGAGCGGTTGGTCGCGCATCTCGGCGTCACTATCGACCTCAACCGCTATCCCTACGAGCTTTCCGGCGGCCAGCAACAGCTCGTGTCGATCATGCGCGCGCTGGTGGTCGAGCCGGAGATCCTTTTTCTCGACGAGCCGTTCTCGGCGCTGGATTACGAGATGACGCTGTTCATGCGCGATCAGCTACAGCGGATATTCGTCGAAACCGGGACCACGACCGTCCTTGTCTCGCACGACCTCGAGGAGGCGGTCTATCTGGCCGACCATATCCTCCTGCTCTCGCGCCATCCGGCGCGCATCGCCGATTTCGTGCATTACGACGCGCCGCGCGCGCGCGGCGACGCGACGCTGTCGGAGCCGGAATTCATTCGCGTCAAGGCGCATTGCCTTGACGTGTTCCAGCGCGAGGTGCGCAAGGGATGAAACGCATCGACCTCGACCCTTACTTGCCGGTCATCGGCGTGATCGGACTGGTCATCCTGTGGTACGTCGCGGTGTGGAGCAAGGTCGTCGACCCGGTGCTGCTGCCGGCTCCAGGCGAGACCTTCGCGGCGATGTGGAAAGGCATGATCGGCGGCCGGCTCGGGTTCGATTTCCTGCGCACGGTGGAGAGGACGATCCTGGCCACGCTCATCGCGGCGACGATCGCCATTCCTCTTGGAATTTTTCTCGGCGCATCGGAAAAGCTCTATCGTTCCGTCGAGTTCGTGAT
>JACQAE010000113.1 GCA_016195095.1 Pseudomonadota bacterium | reverse complement strand
TCCGTAATTGGAAGAGCCTGCACTACGAGAAGTTAAAAGGAGGACGGGATGGGCAAAGGTCTGTCCGCCTGAATGATCAGTTCAGGATGGTTTTTGAACTGGACGAGCGCACGGACCCGCAGACCGTCACGATACTCTCGATTGAGGACTACCATTGATGGCCAATGCTCGCTTTGTGCCGATTGAGAACCCCGGCACTTTTATCGAGGAAGAACTTGAAGCCCGTGGCTGGACTCAGGCCGACCTCGCTTACATTCTCAGTTGGGACGCCAGCCAGCTAAATAAGCTGATCAAGGGTGCAACCAAGATCATGCCCGATACCGCTGTATCTTTGGGCGACGCTTTTGATATGCCGGCCGATTTCTTTCTGAACTTGCAGAAGGCCTACGATCTGCAACACGCCAAGCTCCCCGATCCCGGTGTGCGCACTCGCGCAAATTGGCTATCGAAATTCCCCGTTAGAGATATGATCAAACGCGGCTGGCTGGAAGAGACAGACGCAGACCTTCTTGACCTCCAGTTGATGCGGTTTTTTGACGTAAACCGTCTTGAGGATATTCCGCTAATTGGGTCTGATCCCGTCGCTTACGCAGCGAAAAAGTCGGGGTACGATGATATTTCCGGTACTCAACTCGTATGGCTGCACCGAGTAAGACAAATCGCGGGTAGAGCTGATGCTCCGGCCTTTGATCGTGAAAAACTCCTATACTCTTTGCCAGATATTCGCGCGCATATGCTCGATATCGACGACTTTGGTGTGATCCCCACGTTGCTTATGCGGTGTGGGGTACGAACGGTTTTTGTTGAACCTCTACCAGGCTCAAAGATTGATGGCGTATGCACATGGCTGGACGATCAGCCCGTTATTGGCCTGAGCTTAAGACTCAATCGTCCTGACAATCTTTGCTTCGTTATTCGTCATGAGATTGAGCATGTGATTCAGGGCGACGGCAAAACTGCTTCATCTAGACACGTCGATGTGTTCGACCCCGACCGGGATGAAAACAACCTACCTCCGGAGGAACGCCATGCTGATGCGGCCGCTGCGGAGTTTCTGATCCCCCAAGACAAGCTTACGTCATTCATGGCTCGCAAAGGCAAGTGGATTGCTGAGACAGACGTATTGGCGTTTTCCGCAAGGCACAACATTCACCCCGCCGTCGTGATTGGGCAAATACAAAACCGCCGACATAAGGCTGGTGATGACAGAGCGTTCGCGTTTCTTCGGAAGTATCTGACAAAAATTCACGAGAATTTCATGTCGTGGCCACTTCGAGATGGCTGGGGCAAGGTCATCGAGATCGGTTTATAGGAGCGCACAGTGGCAAACTACAATGAGCAAGCCCTTCGTGCTTGGGACGAATGGGAAGCGACGACGGGCAACGATGCCAACGACCCCGACGATTTTATCGACTGGGCAATTGCAAACCGGAAGCTTCACACGCCACCGGAGGACGTTCGAAAGATCCACAGGAGGCGAGTCTCTGAGGCTTTGCGGCAGGTGCATCGCGTCGATGAAAATGGCACGACTTACCGGGCAAAGCAGTGCGTGTCGATTATTGAACAGGGAAGACAGCGAACCCTAGTCTTCGATGTTGATAGGAATGGGACGCCGCAACTTCGGCAAAAGGCCTCAAAACAGAGGCGGGATGCCATTGCACATCATGTTTACCGCGCCAAGTCCGATGTCGATCATATGAACTTTGCATACCCGAATGATGAGCCAATTCAGTTCGAATTGGACTTCACTGAGGATTATGAGGAACGGAAGGCGTTTGAACGATATGAAGGCGAGGTCGGCGACGTTGCCGAAATGGACTAACGTCCCTTCTTCCACCGGGCCTGGGCAGCAACGCTTGCAATCTCCGACCGTTCGGCTTGCGTAAGGGCCTTTGCTCTTGCCGGGCCACCCTTTGCACCGCCCTTCCGCGCTCGCGCCTGTTTCGGAGAGTCGGGCGGTATCTCAGTCTCCCCCGTCGCAATGTCTATGATCGACTTGGCGAGCTGGTTGGGGTCGCGGGGGCGCTTGGGGACCATTGTTTTCATCCCCTAAATATGCGCCCGGAGTCGGGCTATTTCCAGCCCGGCACTTCGCCACAATCAAACTGGCCCACTACCCAAGCACGCCCTCGCAGCCTGAACGACAAAATTTCAGATTGCGTATAGCTTACGTTAACGGACCCCTGCCGCGTTGCGAGCGAAAATCCGCGGCTATTCCACTTCGACCACGAGGCCGTCGCGCAGGGTCACGCGCCGATCCATTTTTTGCGCAATGTCCATATTGTGCGTCGCGATAATGGCGGCGAGCCCGGAGGCGCGCACAAGCTGCGTCAAGGCGCCAAAGACATGCGCGGACGTGCGCGGGTCGAGATTGCCGGTCGGCTCGTCGGCCAGCAGCAGCCGCGGCGCATTGGCGACGGCGCGCGCGATGGCGACGCGCTGTTGCTCGCCGCCGGACAATTCGGCCGGCCGATGTTTGAGCCGATCGCGTAGCCCGAGGTAGCTGAGCAATTCGCTGGCACGCGCGCGCGCCTCCCCGCGCGGCAATCCGCCGATCATCTGCGGCAACATGACGTTCTCAAGGGCGGAAAACTCCGCCAGAAGGTGGTGAAACTGGTAGATGAACCCGATCTGGGTGCGCCTGATGCGCGTGCGCTCATGGTCGGGCAATTCCGAGGTCGGCGCCTCCGCGATATAGACCTCGCCCTCGTCCTGGTGTTCGAGCAGCCCGGCGACGTGCAGCAGCGTCGATTTGCCGGCGCCCGAGGGCCCGATCAGCGCGATCGATTCACCCGCCCAGACCGCGAGCTCGGCGCCCTTGAGCACGTCGAGCGTGTCGGTACCCTGGCGGTAGCGCCGTTGGATCCCACGCAAATAGAGCACCGGCGTTTCGTCGGCCATCGCCCCGATCTCACTCGTACCGCAACGCTTCGACCGGATCGAGGCGCGCGGCGCGCCACGACGGATAAAGGGTCGCCAGGAGCGACAGCGTCAGCGCCATCACCACGACGGCGGCGGTCTCGGCAACGTCCATGTCGGCGGGAAGCTTGGAGAGGAAGTAAAGTTCCGGCGTGAATAATTCCGTATTGGTGAGCCACGACAGGAATTGGCGAATCTTCTCGACATTGAGACAGACAAGCGTGCCAGCAATGAACCCGGTCACCGTGCCGACCACGCCGATCGCGGCGCCGGTAATGAGAAAAATACGCATGACCGCGCCCTGGCTTGCGCCCATGGTGCGAATGATCGCGATGTCGTGGCTCTTGTCCTTCACCAGCATGATCAGACCGGAAACGATATTGAGCGCGGCCACCAAGACGATCAGCGTCAGGATCAGGAACATCACGTTACGCTCGACCTGCAGGGCATTGAAAAATGTCGCGTTGCGCTGGCGCCAATCGACCATGAAGATCGGCCGCTCGGCCGCTTGCGTGACCAGGCGGCGGAAATCGGCGACGCGGTCGGGATTGGACGTGTAGACTTCGATCGCGGTCACGTCGCCGGCGCGATTGAAATATGCCTGCGCCTCGGCAAGAGGCATGAAAAGGAACGCCGAATCATATTCCGACATGCCGATCTCGAAAACGGCGGCGATCTTGTACGGCTTGATTCGCGGCGTCGTGCCCATCGGCGTCACCGCCCCGCGTGGCGCTACGAGCGTGACATTGTCGCCGGCGCGTAACGACAATTGGTCCGCCAGGCGACGCCCGATGACGACCCCCTGACCGGCATCGAACCCCTCGAGCGAGCCCTGTTTGATGTTCTTGTCGATCGATGTCACTTTCGCGAGATCGGCGGCGCGAATGCCGCGCACCAGCACGCCCGAAGCGTGAAACGGCGACGATGCCAGAGCCTGGCCCTCCACGATCGGCGCCGCCAAGAGGATGCCAGGGACGCGCGAGATGCGCTCGGCAACCTCGTTGAAATCGGTCAGTGGTGAATCGATCGGCTGGATGAGCAAGTGGCCGTTGAGGCCGAGGATTTTGTCGAGGAGCTCTTTGCGAAACCCGTTCATGACCGCCATGACGATAATGAGGGTCGCGACGCCGAGCATGATTCCGAGAAACGAGAACCCGGCAATGACCGAAATGAACCCTTCCTTGCGGCGCGCGCGCAGATAGCGCAGCGAAAGCATCCACTCGAAACGCGCAAACGGCTTCACCGGGGCCTTATCGCTCATTGACAGTCCTCACTCTCGATCCAGGCGCGATCCACCCTCGCGGCCGGAACATCGGCGCGGCCGCACCGCATTAGAGCATTTTCCGGCGACGCCGAAACCGCGCCAGCGAGGAAAATACTGCCACGAACAGTGGCGATTTCCGGCAATATTCGCGCCGGTTCGGCGAGGCCGCGCGGCCCGACCATGATCTGCCAGGGAATGCCGATGAGGTCGGCGGTGGCGAACTTGGAACCCGGTCGCTCGTCGAGATCGTGGTAGAGGACGTCGATTTGCCGCGCCCGAAGCGCGCGGTAAAGCCGTTCACAGGCCGCGTCGGTTTCCACGGCACCCTGCTTGAGATTGAGGATCACCGCCGCGAACGGCGCCACGGCCGGAGGCCAGATGATGCCGTTATCGTCGTGCGATGCCTCGATAATGGCGGCGACCAGACGCGAGGGCCCGATGCCATAGGATCCCATATGAACCGGGCGCTCGGCACCATCGACGCCGCTCACGACGGCGCGCATGGGCTCGGAATATTTCGTGCCGAAGTGAAAAATATGACCGACCTCGATACCGCGCGCCGCCACGCGCCGATCTGCGGGGATGCGCGCGAAGGCTGCGGCGTCATGCTTTTCCGAGGTCGCGGCATAAAGCGCGGTCCAGCGCTCGACCTGCGCGCGGAGCATTGCCGCGTCGTCAAAGTCGATATCGGCGTTGGGAACGGCAAAATCAAGGTAGTCGCGATGGCAGTAAACTTCGCTTTCGCCGGTGTCGGCCAGAATGATGAATTCATGCGACAGGCTGCCGCCGATTGGGCCGGTCTCCGCGACCATGGGAATTGATTTGAGCCCCAGGCGATCGAAAGTGCGCAGATAGGCGATGAACATGCGATTGTAGGAGTGGATGGCCGCGGCATGATCGACGTCGAAGGAATAGGCGTCCTTCATGAGGAACTCGCGCCCGCGCATCAGTCCGAAGCGCGGGCGCACCTCGTCGCGGAACTTCCATTGCAGGTGGTAAAGGTTAAGCGGCAGGTCCTTGTACGAGCGCACATAGGCGCGGAATATTTCCGTGATCATTTCCTCGTTGGTCGGACCATAGAGCATGTCGCGATCGTGGCGGTCCTTGATGCGCAACATTTCGCGGCCATAGTCCTCGTAACGCCCGCTCTCCCGCCACAGGTCGGCGGATTGGATGGTCGGCATCAGCATTTCGATGGCGCCGGCGCGATCCTGCTCCTCGCGCACGATGCGGCATACATTGCGTAACACGCGGTGTCCGAGCGGCAGGAAAGCATAGATGCCCGCCGCTTCCTGGCGGATCATCCCGGCGCGCAGCATCAACCGATGCGACACGATCTCGGCTTCCTTCGGCGTCTCGCGTAGCGTGGGCAGGAAATACCGCGACAGTCGCATGGATCATGGTACCGATGGCGATTCGGGAAATTCGCGCGCCGCCGAACGAAACAGGATCGGTAGCAAAAGACAAGGGCGTTCGCGGGGTTAAATCGCGCTTTTCAAGTCGATCCGCGCCGCTGAAGCGTGCGCTTGGAACCGCTGCCGAAAGCCCGCGCCGCCGCCGCGCGATCGACGCGGCATTGACCGGCCTGCGGCCGCAAAAGCCGCGCTCAGCGCACCCCGCCAATGCCCCAGAGCGTCGCCAAGTCGTCGAGGTTCACCAATTGGTTGGCATAGACGGCGTAGAATGCGCCAAAAATAAGCGCGGCAATGATCGTCGTCCAAACAAGCTTGCGCGCCATTCCCGCCTCGATCGGCGCGCCGGGATCGGTGCCGGGGGATATGGCTTCATGCTCGACCTGCGAGCGGATACCCCAGGGCAGAACGACGAAAAGAACCAGCCACCAGAGGACAAAATAGACGGCGGCAATGGTTGTCCAGGACATCGTTTCAGGCCTGCTCAAGCTCGACCAAGGTCCCGAGGAAGTCCTTGGGGTGCAGGAACAGCACCGGCTTGCCATGCGCGCCCATCTTGGGTGTTGCATCGCCGAGGACGCGCGCGCCGAGCGCGACGAGACGCTCGCGCGCCGCCAGGATGTCGTCCACCTCGTAGCAGACATGGTGAATGCCGCCATCGGGGTTGCGGGCGAGAAATTTCTCGATTGGCGAGCCGGCGCCAAGCGGCTCTATGAGCTCGATCTTGGTATTGGGAAGCGTGATGAATACCGTCGTGACCCCATGCGCGGGCTGCGCCACCGGCGCCGATACCTGCGCGCCCAGGACCTTGCGGTAGACGTCCGCGGCCGCGGCGATGTCGCGCACCGCCATCGCCACGTGGTTGAGCCGGCCGATCACCAATACCTCCCCTCCTCCCGCGCCGACAATCGCCGCGCGCGTTTCACCAGGATAATGCAATGCTTGCATCGCGATCTAGCACGTTGACACATGCACGATGCAGACAGGTTTTTTTCCCCATTCGGCGGCAACCGCGGCGCGTACCGCACGCCTGAGCGCCTCCGCGACCGTATCCGGGTCGTGACGACGCGCGCGTGGCAAATGATTGAGCGTCACGGCGATGGTCCGGCGCACCAGTGCGTCGATAACCTCGCCGGCGGCGTTTTGCTCGGGAATGCCCATCATTGCCATTTCAATTTCGCCGGCCAAGGAGCCTTTTTCGTCGAGCACAATCGCGGCGCTGATGATTCCGCCCACGGCCAGTCGGCGGCGCTCCCCAACGGTGCTCGCCTTGGCATCAAGGAGCAGCCTTCCGTCCTTGTACCAACGGCCGGCCGGAACTTCGTCGACAATCCCGGACGCGCCGGCGGCAAGGCGCACCACGTCGCCATTGCCGCACAAGACGACTTCGCCAACTCCCTCGCCGCGCGCCAGCGCCGCGTGTTCGGCCAGATGCAGCGCCTCGCCATGCACAGGGATCGCGATCCGCGGCCTTACCCATTGGTAAAGCTCACGCATCTCGGCGCGGCGCGGGTGGCCGGACACGTGCACGAGGTGCGTGCGGTCGCTCACCACCTCAATTCCCTGGCCCACCAGACCGTTGACGATGCGCGCGACCGCCTTCTCATTGCCGGGAATGGTGCGGCAGGAAAGGATCACGCGATCGCCCCTGGCGAGCGCCACGTCGGGATGCTTGTCCTGGGCGATGCGGGCAAGCGCCGCGCGCGGCTCTCCCTGACTGCCGGTGCACAATGCGACAATCGCGTGCGCGGGCAGGCTGTGGAACATTTCGGCGTCATGGAATTCCTGCACGCCGTCGAGATGCCCGGTCTCGCGCGCGACCTGCACCATGCGCTGCATGGCGCGACCCACCACAATGACCTCGCGCCCGCAGGCGCGGGCGGCGGCGGCGACCGCGTGGATGCGCGCGACATTGGAGGCGAAGGTCGTGACGGCGACGCGCGCGCGCGCCGACGCGATGAGTTCGGCGAGCGTGCGGCTCACATCGCGCTCCGAGGGCGAGCGTCCGTCGCGCACGGCATTGGTCGAATCGCCGATTAGTGCCAGACAGCCCTCCTCGCCCAGCGCCTTGAGCCTCGCCTCGTCCGTCGGCGGACCAATCACCGGCGTCGGATCGAGCTTCCAATCGCCGGTATGCAACACGGCGCCAACCTTGGTGCGAATGATCAAGGCGTGCGCTTCCGGTATGGAATGGGCGACCGCGACATATTCGACGTCGAACGGCCCGACGACGATGCGCGCGCCGGTTTGCACCACGGTGACGGCGATCTCGGGCGCATTGGGTTCCGCCAGCCGTTTGGCCTCAAGCAGGGCCGCGGCAAACGGCGTTGCATATACCGGCACGCGCAAGCGCGGCCACAGGTCGATGAGCGCGCCGAAATGATCCTCATGCGCATGCGTGAGAAAAATTGCGCCAAGATTTTTGCGCTCCGCGATGAGGAAGCTGATGTCAGGCAGGATGACGTCGACGCCAGGCAGGTCTTCACCAGCGAACGACACGCCAAAATCAACGGCGATCCACGAGCGGGCGCGCTTTGTCCGATAGCCGTAAAGCGACAGGTTCATCCCGATTTCGCCGACGCCGCCGAGCGGCGCGAATACGAGTTCGTCCTCGCTGCGTCGTGGTGTCATCAGGGCAAGATCTCTTGGCTCAATTTCACGGGCGCATCCAAAAATTCGCACGTTGCATATAATCTTGTTCGAAAAGACAGGAAATTCTCACGACCATTCTCTAGAGCCTGTCCGCGCTCACGCCATGCATCGGAAACACGTCGCCGCTGACAATCAGCTCCAAGCCGCCGTCGAGCCTGCGCAAGACAAGACGGCCGATGGGATCGAGCGTTTCAAAGCGTCCTTCGATATCGCGGCCGCCGAGCCGGACGCTGACGCGACCGCCAAGACCTGGCGCGCGATCGAGCCACTCCGCGCGCAGGCGGGCAAATCCTTCGCCGTCGCCAAGCTGCGCCAGTCGCTCCTGCATCGAACGGGCCAGCGCCGCGCGCAAGGTCGCGGGCGCGACATCGGCGCCTGCCGCCTTGAGGCTGGTCGCCGGAAAATCCGTATCGGAAGGAAATGACCCGCAATTCACCCCGATGCCGAAAGCCAATGCAACGTCGTTGGGCACGCGTTCCGCCTCGATCAGGATCCCACAAATCTTGGCGCCCCGGCATAGCACGTCATTGGGCCATTTGAGCGCAAGCGCCGTACGCAACGCCGGCGCCGTCGCACCGATCGCATCATGGGCGGCAAGCGCCGTGAGCAATGAGAGGCCGCCGCCATGCGCGGCAAGCCGCGGTTGGGCGAGGAGGAGCGTGGCATGGAGGTTGCCGCGGGGCGAGTCCCAGCGACGCCCTTGGCGTCCGCGCCCTGCCGACTGGGCCCGCGCCACGATCCATAGCGGGCCACGTTCGCCCGCGCGCGCCAGGCGTAGCGCCTCGCTATTGGTCGAATCCAACTGCTCATATTCGACGACGCGCGCGCTGGCTACGCCGATGCCGTGCAGTTGCGTCATCAGAATAGCGATTTCGCCGCCAGCGCGGCCGCCTCAACCACTGGCCGGGGATAGATGAAGAACAGCAGCACGAACAGCCCCGACACGCCCAGTACCATGCGCAGCTCGCCGCGCATGGGCTCGAATGCCGGCGCCGGCTCGTCGAAGTACATGACCTTGATGATAAGCAGGTAGTAATAGGCGCCAATCACGCTGGTGATGACGCCAATGACCGCGAGCGCATAGAGGCCAGCCTTGATCGCGGCGAGGAACACGTAGAACTTCGCGAAGAATCCCGCCAGCGGCGGAATTCCGGCGAGCGAAAACAACAGCATGGCCAAGAAGAACGCCACCGTCGGGCTGCGTCGAGCCAGGCCGGCAAGGTCGGCGATCTGCTCCACCGCACCGTCCGCGCGTCGCATCGCCAGGATGCAGGCAAAGGCGCCAAGCGTCATGGCCATGTAGATGGCCATGTATATCGCCACGCCCTGCAGACCTTCCGGCGTCGCCGCCGACAATCCGACCAGTGCGAATCCCATATGCCCGATCGAGGAATAGGCCATCAGCCGCTTGATGTTCGTCTGCCCAATGGCGGCGAAGGCCCCCAGCGCCATCGATGCGATGGCGACAAAGACAATGATCTGCTGCCATTGCACCACAATGGGCGCGAATGCGTTGGTCGCGGTGCGCATGAAAACGGCCATCGCCGCGACCTTGGGGGCGGCGGCAAAAAACGCCGTGACATAGGTGGGCGCCCCCTCATAAACATCGGGCGTCCACATGTGAAACGGTACCGCGGAGACCTTGAAGCAGAGTCCGGCGAAAATAAACACGAGCCCGATGGTCAATCCGATGCCGGAATCGCCGCCGGCAAGCGCGCGCGCAATGCCGGCAAAACCGACCGTACCCGAAAATCCGTAGACCAGCGAACTGCCGTAAAGCAGCATTCCCGACGACAGCGCGCCGAGCACGAAATATTTCAGCCCCGCCTCGCTCGAGCGCAGACTATCGCGCTCGCTCGCCGCGATCACGTAGAGCGCGAGGCTCATCAATTCGAGGCCAAGATAAAGCGCGATGAGGTCGGCGGCCGAAATCATCACCATCATTCCCGCCGTCGAAAGCAGGATGAGGACGGAGTACTCGTACTGTCCTCGCGCCTGATCGCCGACAGATTCCTGCGCCAGCAGGATTGCCGCCGCCGAGCCGACGAGCGTGACGATCTTCATGAACCGCGCGAAATCGTCGAGAACGAAGCTGCCCGCGAACGCCTCGTATTTGCCGGTGCCGGTGGCAACGACAAGGACGGCCGCAAGGCCGAGGACAACGATCGCCAGCCAATTGCTGGCGCCCGCCGCCCGCGCGCCGCCAAACGCCGCCAACATCAGCAGCGCCATCGCGCCGCCGACCAGCGCTATTTCAGGCAATACCGGATAAAGCCCCGGAAGATCGAATGCCTGGTCCATTATTTCTGCCGTCCTTGCGCCGGACCGCGCCGAGTGGAATCGCGATAGCCTCGCAACCTATGGAATTTGCGCATGTTCTCGCCCGAAACGTCCGCAACCTTCCGGGATCAAGCGCTAGCGCGCGAGCGCTGCCGTTTTCGCCACTCCAAGCGCGTGTTGATAGTTTTCGATCAAGGCCGCAACGGAAGCCGCCGATAGATCAAGCAACGGCTGCGGATAAAAGCCAAATAGCAACGTGAGGATGACGAGCGGCGCGAACACGGCGATCTCGCGTCGGTCAAGATCGGTAATGGCGGCGAGCGAAGGCTTTTCGAGGACGCCAAAAATCATCTTGCGATAGAGCCACAACGCATAGGCCGCCGATAGGATCACGCCGACCGCCGCTAGGGTCGCGACCGGAATATTGACCCGGAACGTCCCGATGAGGGTGAGGAACTCTCCGACAAAGCCCGACGTGCCCGGCAGCCCGACATTGGCCAGCGTAAAGATCATGAACACGGCCGCATAGAGCGGCATGCGCTCGACAAGGCCGCCATAGGCGGCAATTTCCCGTGTATGCATGCGATCATAGACGACGCCGACGCACAGGAACAACGCGCCGGAAACGATCCCGTGCGAAATCATCTGGAAAATGCCGCCGGCGACACCCTGCGTCGTGGCGGCGAATATGCCCATGGTGACAAAGCCCATATGGGCAACGGACGAATAGGCGATGAGCTTCTTCACGTCTTCCTGCATCAGCGCCACGAGCGAGGTATAGATGATGGCAATGACCGACAGCGCGAAAATGATTGTCGCGAAGTCATGCGAGGCGATTGGGAACATCGGCAGCGAGAACCGCAGAAACCCGTAGCCGCCCATCTTCAGGAGGATCGCGGCAAGGATAACCGAGCCCGCGGTCGGCGCCTCGACATGCGCGTCCGGCAGCCACGTATGCACCGGCCACATCGGCATCTTGACCGCGAAGGAGGCAAAAAACGCAAACCACAGCCATGGCTGCATGTCGGTCGGAAACACGTGGCGCAGCAGTAACGCAATGTCCGTGGTGCCGGCGTTCCAATACATCGCCATGATGGCGAGCAGCATCAGGACCGAACCCAGGAGTGTATAGAGAAAAAACTTGAAGCTGGCATAGACGCGCCGCGGCCCGCCCCACACGCCGATGATGAGAAACATCGGGATCAGCCCGCCTTCGAAAAACAGGTAGAACAGCACGAGGTCGAGCGCGCAGAACGTGCCGATCATCAGCGTTTCGAGCGCAAGGAAGGCGATCATGTATTCCTTGACGCGCTTTTCGATCGCCGCGAAGCTCGCGACAATGCATAGCGGCATCAGCGCGGCGGTGAGGATGACGAAGGGCAGCGAAATGCCATCAACGCCCATGTGATAATTGATGGCGCCGCCCAACCAGGGACGTTTCTCGACGAATTGAAACTCCGGCGAGGTCGCGTCGAACCGCGCCAGCAGCAATATGGCCACGCCAAGCGTGATCACGCTCGTCCACAGCGCCACATAGCGCGCATTGCTCTTGGCCGCCTCATCCCCGCCGCGCAGCGCCATGATGAAGATTATTCCCACCACCGGCAGGAAGGTCACGACCGAAAGGATCGGCCAGGTGGCCATCAATGCGGCCCCCCGGTGAACATGAACCAGGTGATCAGCGCGGCGACGCCGATCAGCATCGCGAATGCGTAGTGGTAGAGATAACCGGTCTGCAATCGCACAACGTTGCGCGTGACGTCGATGACGCGTGCGGAAACGCCGTCCGGTCCAAATCCGTCGATCAACCAGCCGTCGCCGCCCTTCCACAACAGCCGTCCGAGCCGCTTCGCCGGCCGCACCAGGAGAAAATCGTATAGCTCGTCGAAATACCACTTGTTGAGCAGAAACCGATAAAGCGCGTCATGCTGGCGCGCGAGCGCAACCGGCAGGTCCGGCCGGCGCAAATAGAATTGCCAGGCGAGGAGGAAACCCGCGGCCATCATCGCGGTTGGTAGCAACCCGATCCAAATCGGCAGGTGGTGCATGTCATCAAGGATTGTCGCGCTTTGCCTGATCGAATCGCGGAAGAACTCGCCCACGGCATGGCCGGCGAACAATTCCTTGAACGGATAGCCAGCGAAAATCGATCCCGCCGCCAACACGACGAGCGCGACGAGCATGACCAACGGGCTTTCATGCGCCGCCGCGTGATGCTCGCGATCATGCGGCTCGCCGTGGAATGTCTTGAAGATCAGCCGCCAGGAATAGAACGCGGTCATGCCGGCGGCAATGAGCGTCAGCACAAAGGCATAGCCGGCGAAGGCGTTCTTGCCGGCGAACGCCGCCTCGATGATCGCGTCCTTGGAAAAATAGCCGGCGGTGAGCGGAAACCCGGTGAGCGCCAGCGTCCCGATCACCATCACATAATAGGTAACGCGGATGCGGTCCTTGAGGCCGCCCATATGGCGGATATCCTGCTCGTGATGCATGGCATGGATCACGGAGCCCGAGCCGAGAAACAAGAGCGCCTTGAAAAACGCGTGCGTGAACAGGTGATACATGCCAACCGAGTAGGCGCCCACGCCCATGGCGACGAACATGTAGCCAAGCTGCGAGCAGGTCGAATAGGCGACGATGCGCTTGATATCGTTTTGCACCAGCGCGACGGTCGCGGCAAAGAATGCCGTCGTCGCGCCGACCAGGGTCACGAACGCCTGCGCGTTCGGCGCCAACTCAAACAATGGCGACAGGCGCGCGACCATGAAGACGCCAGCCGTCACCATGGTCGCGGCATGAATAAGCGCCGACACGGGCGTCGGGCCCTCCATAGCGTCAGGCAACCACGTATGCAGCAGGAACTGCGCCGATTTTCCCATCGCGCCGATGAACAGCAGCACGCAAATCAACGTGAGCGCGTCGATGTCCCAGCGCAGGAAATGGATGGTTTTGCCGCCGAGCGCCGGCGCCTGCGCGAATATCGTTTCGAAGTCGACCGCGCCGGTCATCTTGAAAATGGCGAAAATACCAAGCGCAAACCCGAAATCGCCGACGCGATTGACGATGAACGCCTTGATCGCCGCGGCATTGGCCTGCGGCTTGTGATACCAGAATCCGATCAGGAGATAGCTGGCAAGTCCGACGCCTTCCCAACCGAAGAAGAGCTGCACTAAATTGTCGGCCGTCACCAAGGCGAGCATGGCAAAGGTGAACAGCGAAAGGTAGGCAAAGAAGCGTGGCCGGTGCACATCATCGGCCATGTAGCCGATCGAGTAGAGGTGGACGAGCGCCGAGATCGTCGTCACCACCACCAGCATAACCGCGGTGAGCGTATCGACGCGCAACGCCCAGTCGACTTTGAGCTCGCCGGAATGCATGAACGTGGCGACGAGCACGCGCGCATTGACCTGGCCTAACCCGACGCGCGCGAACGCGATCCATGACAGCACCATGGCGGCGAAGAGCAGGATTGTCGTCACCAGCTCGGCCGCGCGCGCGCCGATCACGCGGCCGAATAATCCGGCGATCAGGCAGCCAAGCAGCGGGAGAAAGACGATCGCTTCGTACATGGCGCGCCGGTCTAGCCTTTCATCAAATTGACGTCCTCAACCGCGATCGAACCGCGGTTGCGGAAATAGACGACGAGGATCGCAAGCCCGATCGCCGCCTCGGCGGCCGCGACGGTGAGCACAAGAAGCGCGAAGACCTGACCCACGAGATCGCCCAGATGCGCCGAAAAGGCCACCAGATTGATGTTGACCGCGAGCAGGATCAATTCGATCGACATGAGGATGACGATGACGTTCTTGCGATTGAGAAAAATTCCAAAAACGCCGAGCGTGAACAGGATGGCGGCGACGATGAGATAATGCGCAAGGCCGATGATCATGGCGCCTAGAGCCCC
>JACQAE010000112.1 GCA_016195095.1 Pseudomonadota bacterium | reverse complement strand
TGGCGCCTAGAGCCCCTGCCCCGGCCGCACCTGCCGCACCTCGATGGCACTCGCCTTGGTCCGCCGTACCTGGTCGGCGACGATCTGGCGCTTGACCTTCGGCTTGTGCCGCAACGTCAGAACGATCGCGCCGATCATCGCCACCAGCAGCACGATTCCGGCGATCTGGAAGAAATAAACATAGCGCGTGTAGAGGACGAGGCCGAGCGCCTCCGTATTGGTCAGCGTGGCGAGCGGCGGCGTCGGCGCGGCGAGATTGCGCGTGACGCCTCCCGTGACCACCCAAGAGCCAAGGGCGAGGACGAGTTCAACCAACAGCACGACGCCGACCAGCGCGCCGACCGGCAGATAGGTGAGCGATCCGCGGCGCAGCTCGGCAAAATCGACGTCGAGCATCATCACCACGAAGAGAAACAGCACCGCCACCGCGCCGACATAGACGACGACCAGAATCATGGCGAGGAATTCGGCGCCGGCCAGGATGAACAGGCCGGCCGCGTTCACGAAGGCCAGAATGAGGAACAGCACCGAATGCACGGGATTGCGCGCCGCGATGACCATGAAGGCGGACGCCACGCAAACGCTGGCGAACCCGTAAAAGAACAGCGCGGCCAAAGTCATTCTCATATCCCGTGCGTCAAGCGCCAAGCGCGCGAACCGCGGCCATTATCGTCCACGTTAACTCATCGATAGGGAGCATCCAGCGCGATATTCCTGGCGATCTCGCGCTCCCAGCGATCGCCATTGGCGAGCAGGCGCTCCTTGTCGTAGTAAAGCTCCTCGCGCGTCTCCGTCGCGAACTCGAAGTTCGGCCCTTCAACGATCGCGTCGACCGGGCATGCTTCCTGGCACAAGCCGCAATAGATGCACTTGACCATGTCGATGTCGTAACGCGTGGCGCGCCGCGTGCCGTCATTGCGCCGCGGACCGGCCTCGATGGTAATCGCCTGCGCCGGGCAGATCGCCTCACACAGCTTGCAGGCGATGCAGCGCTCCTCGCCATTGGGATAGCGACGCAGCGCGTGTTCGCCGCGGAAGCGCGGGCTCAACGGCCCCTTTTCGAACGGGTAGTTGAGCGTGGGCTTAGGCTTGAAGAAATAGCGCATCGACAGCGCGAAAGCCTGCACGAATTCGCGCAGGAAAATCGAGCGGGCGGCCTGATCGAGCCTCATGAAACGTGCCCCTCCCGGCCTAGCCGCCATAAGTCGCGCCAAGCCAAAATCCAATCGCGGCGAAAACGATGATGTCGATGCCCAAAATGAGCTGGCGCATAATCGAGAGCTTGCGCAGAAAATCGCCCCGCTCCTGTACGGTTCGCGACGTGTCGAGCGCCTGCAAGCGCCGCGTCACGAACCCGATAATCACCAGATAATTGGCCCAGGCGACCACCGTGCCGATAAGCGCGCCGACCAGCCCAGGCAGCGACATTTCCATGTTCCGCCTTCCTCGTCATTTCAGCGCCTTCACTCCTGCCGCCGTCATCTTGGCGCCAAGCCCGTCAACTGCAAAACCGCCGCGACAATCGCCACCATTGCCAGAGACAGCGGCAGAAACACCTTCCAACCGAGTCGCATGAGCTGATCATAGCGATAGCGGGGCACGAACGCCTTGACCATCGCGAACATGAAAAACACCGCCAGCGCCTTGAGCGCGAACCACACGACGCCTGGAACCCAGGTGAACGGCGCAACCGGGATGGGCGGCAGCCACCCGCCCATGAACAGGATCGTGCACATCGCGCACATGGTTACGATGGCCACGTACTCGCCGAGCATGAACATCATATAGGGCGTCGAGCCGTATTCGACCATGAAACCGGCCACCAGTTCGGATTCCGCTTCCACGAGATCGAACGGCGGCCGGTTCGTCTCGGCAAGCGCCGAGATGAAGAAGATGGCGAACATCGGGAATAACGGAAGCCAGAACCAGCCGAAGAGGCCCCATTGGCTGTCCTGCGCGTCGACGATGTCCGTCAAATTCAAGGATCCGACGCAGAGGAGGACGGTGATCATCACGAAGCCGATCGACACTTCATATGACACCATCTGCGCCGCAGAACGCAGCGCGGAGAGGAACGGATATTTCGAGTTCGACGCCCAACCACCCATGATGATGCCGTAGACCATGAGCGAGGAAATCGCGAACACGTAGAGGATGCCGACATTAAGGTCGGCGATCACCCACCCAGCATTGACCGGAATGACCGCCCAAGCGGCCAAGGCGAGCACGCAGGTCACCAGCGGCGCCAACAGGAAAACACCCTTGTTGGCGCTGTCGGGGATGGTCGGTTCCTTGACGACGAACTTGAGCAGGTCGGCGAAGGATTGCAGCAAGCCCCATGGGCCGACGACATTCGGACCGCGCCGCAGCTGCACCGCGGCCCAAACCTTGCGATCGGCATAAAGCACATAGGCGACGGCGAGCAGCAGCACGACCAGGAGCAACACGCTCTGCGCCACCATGACGGTCAGCGGCCAAACATAGTCGCTCCACAATTGCGCCATCGCCGCTATTCCGCCGCCGTCATCGGAAGCGCGTTTTCCGCGATCACCGAACATTCCGCCATCACCGCCGACGCGCGCGCGATGGCGTTGGTGAGATAGAAATCATCGACGCCGGAGCGCAGCGCCGTCTTCTCGCATTTCCCCCCGCGCGCGGCCATGGCCGCGACGTCGGCGGCCGTGCCGCCGAGCAGCCCGTCGATGTCGCGCAACCGCGGGTGCGCCTTGAACAGCGCGGCGCGCAGCATGGCGAGTGAATCATAGGCGAGCTTGCACCCGAGGACCTCGGAGAGTGCGCGCATGATCGCCCAATCCTCGCGCGCGTCTCCCGGCGGGAACGCCGCGCGCGCGGTCATCTGTACGCGGCCCTCGGTATTGACAAAAATCGCCGATTTTTCGGTATAGGCGGCGCCGGGCAGAATGACGTCGGCGCGATACGCGCCGCGATCGCCATGCGTGCCGATATAGACAACGAACACACCGGGCGCGATATCGACCTCGTCGGCGCCAAGAAGGAAAATGACGTCAAGGTTGGCGCCGGCCATCATCGCGCCCGTCGCCAGCGCGCCCGCGACCGGGACGAAGCCGATCTCCAGCGCGCCGACCCGGGCGGCGGCGGCATGCAGCACGCTATAGCCGTTCCAGCCGTCCTTGACGGCGCCACAGGCCATCGCGGTCCCTGCGGCCAGCGCCGCGATTGCCGCGCCGTCGTCGCGGGTGAGCGCGCCCTCGCCGACGAGAATGAGGGGATAGCGCGCCTGCGACAGCGTTTGCGCGAAACGATGGCGGCCGGCGGCAACGTCGGCCAGGGTCTCGGGTCCGGCGCCAAGATACTCATAGTCGTAGGTCAGGGCCGCGCGCTCGCCGATGAGGCCGATCGGATACTGGCCGGCGCGCCAGCGCTTGCGAATCCGGGCATTGAGGACGGCCGCCTCGCGGCGCGGATTGGCGCCGACGACGAGCAAGGCATCCGACGTCTCGATGCCGGCGATCGTCGCATTGAAGACATAGGCGCCACGCCCCCAATCGGGCGCAATCGCCGAATGTTCCGGGCGGGCGTCGAAATTGGCGCTGCCGAGCGCGCTCATCAATTGCTTGAGCGCGAACATCTCCTCGACGCCGGCGAGGTCGCCGGCGATGGCGCCCAGGCGCGCGGGCGTCGTCGCGCGCACCTTGGCCGCAATGGCCGAAAACGCCTCCGGCCAGCTCGCGGCGCGCAGCTTTCCGTTCTCGCGCACATAGGGCCGGTCGAGACGCTGCGTGCGCAGGCCATCGACGACGTGACGGGTCTTGTCGGATATCCACTCCTCGTTCACCGCCTCGTTGACGCGTGGCAGGATGCGCATGACTTCGCGCCCGCGCGTATCGACGCGGATGGCGCAGCCGAGCGCGTCCATCACGTCGATGGTTTCGGTCTTGCCAAGCTCCCAGGGGCGCGCGGCGAAGGCATAGGGCTTGGAGGTCAAGGCGCCGACGGGACAAAGATCGACGACATTGCCCTGCAATTCGGAGACCATCGCCGATTCGAGATAGGTGGTGATTTCCATGTCCTCGCCGCGGCCGATGGCGCCAAGCTCCGGCACGCCCGCGACCTCGGTCGCGAAGCGCACGCAGCGCGTGCACTGGATGCAACGATTCATCGAAGTCTTGACCAGCGCGCCGATATACTTGTCCTCCACCGCGCGCTTGTTCTCGGCGAAACGGCTGGCATCGACGCCATAGGCCATGGCCTGGTCCTGCAGATCGCATTCGCCGCCCTGATCGCAGATCGGGCAATCGAGCGGGTGGTTGATGAGCAGGAATTCCATCACGCCCTCACGCGCCTTCTTGACCAGGGGCGTGCGCGTATTGACCTCGGGCGGCTCGCCCTTGGGACCCGGACGGCAGTCGCGAACGCCCCAGGCGCAGGACGCGACCGGCTTGGGAGAACCCTTGAGCTCGACGAGGCACATACGGCAATTGCCGGCGATCGACAGCCGTTCGTGGAAGCAGAAGCGCGGAATCTCCGCGCCGGCGGCCTCGCAGGCCTGCAAAAGCGTATATTCCGGCGGAACGTCGATTTCGCTTCCGTCGACGATGAGCTTGGTCATAACGGCCGCTTCTTTCGCTGGCCGCACTCGGGGACCGTATCCCTGTGCCGGCGCATCTGGGCCTTGACGAATTGCTGCAGCTTTTCGCTATAGGTTCCGACGAATCCGGGTTGGGTGTCGTCCTTTTCGCACAAAAACGCAACGTGATATTCGACGTCGAATTCGCAACTCAAGTGCCATTCGCGCTGGCTCGGAAAAGCGGCGAATGCTTCCTCGCAAGCATAAAGGAAGTAGGAGACATAGGATTCGTAGCGCACCAGATCCTGTGCGTTCCCGGCCTTAATCTGGGCGTATTTTGGCTGCGCGAATTGCGGATTTGAAAAAGCCAATTGCAGGTAGCCGAGGTAGATCTGGCGCGCCGTCGACTCGCGCGAATTGTCGCGGATGGCGTCGACCTGGCGATTGATCGCTTCGATCTGCCGGTCGACGCGGCTGATCTGGATATAGGCGCCGGCGACCGCCACGATTGCCACCACGACGGTGATAAAACCGACCACGGCGGTGGCAATTTGCGCGGAATTGCCGTGCCGTTGCCAAAATGATTGCGGGCCGCCCGCCGCCTCGCCGCCGTGCGCGGGTTGGGTGTCGGCCGCGGGCGCGCCCGGAATTGCCGCGCCTGGCGTGCGAGCGTCTTCAGCGTCGCGCATGGTCATGGGCATGCATGTTCATGGCGTGGCTGCTCTTGTCCGCGCCCGCGCGATATCGAGTTGGGTGAGATGGCGGGGGCCTTGCTTCATGTCCGTCAATTGATGAACGTGTTTCTGACCCGCTTCGAATAGCGAAAATACGGAATCCATATGGCGGCGCTGGCGACGACGAGGACACCCGCGGCCAAAGACAAGCCACCGGGAATTTGCAGCGTGGATAACGGCCCGGAACGTGCTGAAAAAATTGCGGCGATCCCTTTGACATCGGCAAATGTCTGCCAAAGATTTATGGATGTCAGCACGATCGTAATAACGAATCCCAAGATCGGGAGAATGAGCCATCCGCGAATTCCCGTCGGACCAGCCGATTTCTGGCTTTCGACCGCGCTGCTCATCGAATGTCCCTCGCGATCGCCATCATTCCACCGCCTGCGAAGCGGCCGGTACGCCGAATTTCAAGAGATTGCCGTCAGGGTCCCAGACATAGAATTCGCGCATGCCCCACGCCCGATCTTCGATAGCGCTGATCCTGCCACCCTCCTTCGCCTTGGCCATCGACTGATGCACGCCTGCAATGTCGTCGGGGCGGAAATAGGCTGAGGTATTCTCCGCGATCTTGCTATCGGCGCACTCGAAAAAATGAATTTCCACGTCGTCGCGTTGCGCGATCGCGTAGCCGAAATCTGAAAAAATACTAGCGATCGTGAACCCGAGCTTATCGCGATACCAGTGCGTGGATTTTATTACATCGGCGGCGGGAAAAAGCGGACAAACGCAATTGATGCGCGCCATCGTCACTACTCCGCCGCTTCGGAAACCGGCCGCGATTGCGCACGCGCCGTGTATTCGTCGATGCGCCGCTCAATCTCGCCGCGAAAATGCCGCAGCAGCCCCTGCACCGGCCAGGCCGCGCCGTCGCCGAATGCGCATATGGTGTGGCCTTCGATCTGCCTGGTCACTTCGAACAACATGTCGATCTCGCGCCGCTGCGCGCGGCCTTCCGCCATGCGCGTGAGCACGCGCCACATCCACCCCATGCCCTCGCGGCAGGGAGTGCATTGGCCGCAACTCTCGTGCTTGTAGAAATAGGAGATTCGCGCCATCGCGCGAATGATGTCGGTCGATTTGTCCATTACGATGACCGCCGCGGTGCCCAGGCTCGATTTTACCGATAGGCAGCCGTCAAAATCCATCGGCAGCGTTTCACATTGCGCCGCCGGCACCAGCGGCATCGACGATCCTCCGGGAATGACCGCGAGGAGATTGTTCCAGCCGCCACGCACGCCGCCGGCATGCCGGTCGATGAGTTCGCGCAACGGAACGCCCATGACCTCCTCGACGGTGCACGGATTCTCCACGTGCCCGGAGATGCAGTAGAGCTTGGTGCCGGTATTGTTGGGACGCCCCAGGGAGGAAAACCATGCCGCCCCACGGCGCATGATGTCGGGCACGACCGCAATCGTCTCGACATTGTTCACGGTGGTCGGGCAGCCATAAAGCCCGACATTGGCGGGAAATGGCGGCTTGAGCCGCGGCTGGCCTTTCTTGCCCTCGAGGCTTTCCAAAAGCGCCGTCTCCTCGCCGCAAATATAGGCGCCGGCACCATGATGCACGTGCAGGTCGAAGTCGTAGCCATGGACGGTGTTGGTGCCGAGCAGGCGCTGCGCATAGGCTTCCTCGACGGCGGCCTCGAGGTGCTCGCGCTCGCGGATGAACTCGCCACGGACATAGATGTATCCGACCTGCGCGCCCATCGCGAAGCCGGCGATCAGGCAGCCTTCGACCAGGAGATGCGGATCGTGGCGCATGATCTCGCGGTCCTTGCAGGTGCCGGGCTCCGATTCATCGGCATTGACGACGAGATATTGCGGCCGGCCATCCGACTGCTTGGGCATGAACGACCATTTCAGCCCACTCGGAAATCCCGCGCCGCCACGCCCGCGCAGGCCCGAGGCCTTGATTTCGTTGATGATGGCGTCGCGGCCCTTGGCCAGGATCGCCGCGGTTGCGTCCCAACTGCCGCGACGGCGCGCTCCGGCAATCCCCCAATCATGTAGGCCGTAGAGATTCCTGAAAATGCGATCCTTGTCCGCGAGCATCGCTCATGCCTTCTTTTGCGGCGCACCGGCGCCCGGCGCTGCTTCATCCCGGCCCGCCGGGCGTGATGTTCTCTCGGCCGGGCCCGCGGCCAACAGCTTTGATTGGCCAACCCAGCCCTCGCGATCGATGCGGCCGGGAAATGCGAGGTAGGTTTCCACCCAACGGATTTCCGCGCGCCCCCAGCCGGCAATCTGGTCGAAGTGATAGACGCCGAGTGCGTTGAGCTTGGATTCATTGACCGGCCCGACGCCGCGGATACGCTTGAGATCGTCGGCCGCGCCCGCGCGCGCGGCCACCAAAGCCTGCGGTCTTGCGCCGACGGCATCCGCCTTCTGCTCGGGTGTCGCGGATTTGGGCAGCAGCGCGATCTTCGCGGCAATGTCGGCTTCCTCGGTGCGGGCCAGCGCCTCGGCATCAACCGCCGCCATCCTCTGCACGTCTTCGCCAGTCGGTTGCGCGGCGGCGACAATGGATGGCGCGTCGGCGCGGCCCGGCGCAGCTGCGGGTCTTTCAACGATATCGGCAACGGTGGCCGCGTCACCACCTGATGGCGCGTAGAGCGAGGCATCGGTCAATGTCGTCGGCCCGCCGGCCGGTGCCGAATATTGACGCGCGATCTGCGGACCCGGCGCCGGCGGGTGGCCGCTTGCAAAGCCATCGAGCACACGCGCAAAGGATTGCGCCGTGAGATCCTCGTAGGTATCGCGTCCGATCAGCACCATCGGCGCATTGACGCAGGCGCCGAGGCACTCGACCTCCTCCCAGGAGAAATCCCCGTCGGCCGACCGGTCAAATGGTTGCGCATGAATGCGGGCGCGGCAAACGTCGATAATGGCTCCGGCGCCGCGCAGCATGCATGGGGTCGTGCCGCAAACCTGCACATGCGCCTTGCGTCCGACCGGCGCCAAAAGGAACATGGTGTAGAAAGTCGCCACCTCAAGAACGCGGATATTGGCCATCCCGAGGAGCGCCGCGACGTATTCAATCGCCGCCTGCGGTAACCATCCGCCGGCCTGCTCCTGCGCGCGCCACAGCAGCGGAATGACCGCCGACTGTTGGCGCCCTGGCGGATATTTCGCGATCTGCCGTTGCGCCCAGGCAAGATTGTCGGGCGTGAAGGAAAACCCCTTCGGCTGCAATTCGGGCGCGGCGAGGCGGCGAACGGACATCGGCGCGCTACCTTCCCGCTTGCGGCTGATGCGCGCACGCCGATGGCGCCCGCGCCAACATCGCCGGCCAAGCCGATTCGGCGCCCCCACCACAAGCGCGCATCATCGGTCGACCTCCCCGAACACGATATCGATCGAGCCAAGGATGGCCGACACGTCGGCCAAAAGGTGGCCGCGGCAGAGAAAATCCATCGCCTGCAAATGCGCAAATCCAGGCGCCCTGATCTTGCACTTGTAGGGCCGGTTGCTGCCGTCGGCGACCAGATAGACGCCGAATTCGCCCTTCGGCGCCTCGACCGCGGCGTAGACCTCGCCCTTGGGCACGTGGAAGCCTTCCGTATAAAGCTTGAAGTGGTGGATCAGCGCCTCCATGGACCGCTTCATTTCACCGCGTTTGGGCGGCACCACCTTGTTGTCTTCGACGCAGACCGGTCCCTCCCCGTCGCGCGATCGCAGCTTTTCCAGGCACTGGCGCATGACGCGAACGGATTGGCGCATTTCCTCCATGCGGATGCAATATCGATCGTAGCAATCGCCGTTCTTGCCGACCGGTATGTCGAAATCCATTTCCGCATAGCATTCGTAGGGCTGCGCCTTGCGCAGATCCCAGGCAGCGCCAGAGCCACGCACCATGACGCCGGAGAACCCCCACGCCCAGGCGTCCGCGAGCCTGACCACGCCGATATCGACGTTGCGCTGCTTGAAGATACGGTTGTCGGTCAACAGCGTTTCAAGGTCATCGCAGGTGCGCAGGAACGGCTCGCAAAAGAACCACATGTCGTCGAGCAGCTTGTTGGGCAAATCCTGGTGCACGCCGCCGACGCGGAAATAGGCGGCATGCATGCGGCTGCCCGAGGCGCGCTCGTAAAAGACCATCAGCTTCTCGCGCTCCTCGAAGCCCCACAGCGGCGGCGTTAGCGCGCCGACATCCATCGCCTGCGTGGTGACGTTGAGTAGGTGCGACAACAGGCGCCCGATTTCGCAGAACAACACGCGGATGAGTTGCGCGCGGCGCGGCACGGTCATGCCGAGCAGCCTTTCCACCGCTAGGCAGAAGGCGTGCTCCTGGTTCATCGGCGCGACATAGTCGAGCCGGTCGAAATACGGGATGGCCTGCAAATAGGTCTTGTGCTCGATCAGCTTCTCGGTGCCGCGATGCAAAAGTCCGATATGCGGGTCGACGCGCTCGACGACTTCGCCGTCAAGCTCGAGCACCAGGCGCAGGACGCCATGCGCGGCGGGATGTTGCGGGCCGAAATTGATGGTGAAATTGCGCAACGACTCTCCCGCCATGGCGTCATCCCGTTCCCGGTCCGCTCTTTTTCTCGTCGCCCGGCAACACGTAGTCGGGTCCCTCCCAAGGCGAGAGGAAATCGAAATTGCGGAACTCCTGCGCCAGGCGCACGGGCTCGTAGACGACGCGCTTCTGCTCGTCGTCGTAGCGCACCTCCACAAAGCCGGTGAGCGGGAAATCCTTGCGCAGCGGATGGCCTTGAAATCCATAATCCGTCAGCAGCCGCCGCATGTCGGCGTGACCGGTGAACGCCACGCCGTAAAGATCCCAGACCTCGCGTTCGAACCAGCTCGCGCCGACATAAACGTCGACCAGCGAAGCGATCGGCGTTGTTTCACCAGTCTCGACCTTCAGGCGCAGGCGCATGTTCTTGGTTGGCGAGAGAAAATGGTAGACGACGTCAAAGCGGCTTTCGCGCCCCGGCCAATCAACCGCGGTGATATCGATGATCGACTTGAATTCGCAGCGCGCGTCGTCGCGCAGGAACGTCGCCACCTTGACGATATCGCGCGCGTTGACGGCAAGCGTCAGCTCGCCATGCGCCACCCAATACCCGATCACCGATCCCGACAGAGCCTGCGCCAGCATCTGACCGAGTTGCTCTAACCGCCCGTCCATCGTTCTTCCTGATACAAGTGTCGCGACGCCGACACATAAGTCCCGTTCCGCGTATCGGCGCCGCGCCACGGAGTTGCGAGTCTGCCGATCGTCCGTGCCTGCGGCCCGCGCCGGGGCCGCCGGCCTGGACCGCTAACGTTCGATCGTTCCGACGCGACGGATCTTGCGCTGCAACAACAGCACGCCGTAGAGCAGAGCTTCCGCCGTTGGTGGGCAGCCGGGCACGTAGATATCGACCGGCACGATGCGGTCGCATCCGCGCACGACGGCATAGGAATAATGGTAATACCCGCCGCCATTGGCGCATGAGCCCATCGAAATCACGTAACGCGGCTCCGGCATCTGGTCGTAGACCTTGCGCAGGGCCGGCGCCATCTTGTTGGTCAATGTGCCGGCCACGATCATGACGTCGGATTGCCGCGGCGAGGCGCGCGGCGCGAAGCCGAAACGCTCCGCGTCGTAGCGCGGCATCGACATCTGCATCATTTCAACCGCGCAGCAGGCGAGCCCGAACGTCATCCACATGAGCGAACCGGTGCGCGCCCAGGTGACCAGATCATCGGCGGCGGTGACCAGGAATCCCTTGTCCGCGAGCTCGGCATTGAACCCGGCGAATATCGCGTCGTCGGCGCCAACCGGTTTGCCGGTGCGCGGGTCAAGAATGCCGCTCGCCGCCGGCGCCACCATGGCGGAACGCTGAGCCGTCAGTCCCATTCAAGCGCTCCCTTCTTCCACTCGTAGGCGAAGCCGACGGTCAATACGGCGAGGAAAACCATCATGGACCAGAAACCGAACCATCCCAGTTCGCCGAACGCCACCGCCCAGGGAAACAGAAAGCTCACCTCCAGGTCGAAAATGATGAAAAGGATGGCGACCAGATAGAACCGTACGTCGAATTTCATCCGCGCGTCGTCGAATGCGTTGAAGCCGCATTCGTAGGCCGACAATTTCTCCGGGTCGGGCCGGCGGTAGGCGACGACGAACGGCGCAACCAGGAGCGCCAATCCGATGGCCATGGCGACGCCGAGAAAAACGGCTAGCGGAAGATAGTCCTGCAACAGGTCGTTCATCGACTTGAACCTATTGGACCGAGCCCGATGCTCCCACAAGCCAAGAGGCAGGCGGCACCCATCGCGCCGGCGTGAGTTTCACGAGCGACGCCGGCCTTCGCCACGCGAGCGACCAAACACTGCCACCAGAAATCGCGCCGGATTCGCGCCAACCGAATACCCGAGGCTTAGCGCAGCGCCAATGGACTGACAAGCCGAACCAAAGTCGGCGGATCGATGCCGCTGCGAAAGGCGTTGAAATCGCGCCCCCGGGCGCGCCGACGCCCGTCGTCCTCGAACGGCGCCGGGACATTGGCGCCGCCCTGCGCGAGCCGCGTGACGCCGGGCGTCAACGCTGGCGGTCGCGTTGGCGGTATGACCGTGGATCGGGGCGAATATCCGCCTCAAAGCGGCGTGGCGCGCAGCCAGCCCAGCGGCACTCCAGACGGTCAATCGACCAGCAAAAAGGCACCGTCAACCTTGCCGCGCATGCGATCTCTGCTAGTTTCGCGCCCGCAATGGCACGCAAGGTCATCATTTCCTGCGCCGTCACCGGATCCGCCGACACGCCGCGGCGCAATCCGGCGGTGCCAGTGACGCCGGCCGACATCGCGCGCTCCGCGATCGAGGCCGCCAATGCCGGCGCCGCCATCGTTCACATCCACGTGCGCGATCCGCAAACCACGCGTCCGAGCATGGACATCGCACATTACGCGGAGGTCGTGAACCGCATACGCGCCAGTGGCACGGACGTCATCATCAACCTCACGACCGGCCCCGGCGCGCGCTACCTGCCAGGGATCGACGATCCCGCCAGCGCCGGCGCGCTCGCCAGCATGCGCAATCCGGCCGAGCGTGTGCGCCACATTCTCCAACTGCGCCCGGAAATTTGCAGCCTCGACATGGGCAGCATGAACATGGGCGAATACGTTTTCGTCAACAGCGTGTCCTATCTCGAAGCCATGGCCGTCAGCATTCGCGACTGTGGCGTCAAGCCCGAGCTTGAAACATTCGAGGCCGGTCATGTCCTCCTCGCCCGGCGCATGATCGATGCCGGCATGATCCGCGCGCCGGCCCTGTTCCAGATCTGCCTCGGCGTCGCCTGGGCGCAGCCGGCGACGCCCGAGGCGCTGATCTACATGCGCAACATGCTGCCGGCGCAATCGATCTGGTTTGCCTTCGGGATTTCGCTGCATCAGTTTCCCATGGTCGCGCAGACACTGTTGCTCGGCGGGCATGTTCGCGT